>NZ_DATJDJ010000001.1:0-6048 GCF_035497515.1 Pararhizobium sp.
TAGTGGGCCACGACAACCGAACCGGCGCCCTTGAAGGACTCGTTCAGCTCCGTGACGAATTCGCGTTTTTCCGCTCTTTCCACTGCCTATCTCCAGTTGACAGGACTACAAGACGCAGCCCCGTCGGTTTGCCTTTGCCACCTGGGATCAGAAGCGATCCCAAGCGACGCTCGAGGATCCTGTCCCCTGCGCGTTCCCGTAGAACGGGTCCGGCACAAGGCAAGCCGAGGTTCGAACCGAATTTCCACGCTTTCGCGCGTCAAATGAAATTCGGGACTCACCCGTCTCATGCAGGCTTAAGTGATTAAGGGATAACCACCTGCAATCTCGGACAGGAGTTCCGGGTTTGATCCCGGAATTCCCGGCCCCAAGGGGCCGGAAATCTGTGACCGGACCGAAGTCCGATGAATGGTTCAGGCGACGGCGACCGTCGACGGCTCGATCTTGACGCCCGGACCCATGGTCGAGGAGATCGCGACGCGCTTGACGTAGTTGCCCTTGGCACCGGCCGGCTTTGCCTTGATGACCGCATCAGCGAAAGCGCGGATGTTTTCTTCAAGAGCAGACGCGGTGAACGAGGCCTTGCCGATGCCGGCATGGACGATGCCAGCCTTTTCGACGCGGAACTCGACAGCGCCACCCTTCGATGCCTTGACAGCACCGGCGACGTCCATGGTGACCGTTCCGACCTTCGGGTTCGGCATCATGCCGCGCGGGCCGAGAACCTTACCGAGACGGCCGACCAGCGGCATCATGTCCGGGGTAGCGATGCAACGATCGAAATCGATCTTGCCGCTCTGGACGATCTCGACGAGATCTTCAGCGCCGACGATGTCCGCGCCGGCAGCCTTGGCTTCGTCAGCCTTGGCGCCACGAGCGAACACGGCAACGCGAACGTCGCGGCCGGTGCCGTTCGGCAGGTTGACGACGCCACGGACCATCTGGTCGGCATGACGCGGATCAACGCCGAGGTTCATCGCAACTTCGATGGTCTCGTCGAACTTCGCGATCGCCCGCTCCTTGACCATCGAAATGGCTTCGGTCAGTGCGACGAGCTTCGTCGGGTCAACACCTTCGCGGGTCTTCTGTACACGCTTTGCAAGCTTTGCCATGTTACGCCACCACTTCCAGACCCATGGCGCGGGCGGAGCCCTCGATCATGGTCATTGCGCCTTCGATATCGGCTGCGTTCAGGTCCTTCATCTTGGCTTCGGCGATCGACTTGATCTGAGCCTTGGTGAGCTTGCCTGCGACAGCGCCCTTGCCCGGGGTCTTCGAGCCCGAGGTGAGCTTTGCTTCCTTCTTCAGGAAGTAGCTGACTGGCGGCTGCTTCATGATGAAGGTGAAAGACTTGTCCTGATAATAGGTGATGACGACCGGGATCGGCATGCCCTTTTCGAGTTCCTGCGTGGCGGCGTTGAACGCCTTGCAGAATTCCATGATGTTTACGCCACGCTGACCAAGCGCCGGGCCGATCGGCGGGGACGGGTTTGCCGATCCTGCCTTGACCTGAAGCTTGAGCTGGCCTGCAACTTTCTTAGCCATATCTCTCTGCCTTTATGGTTTTCCAGGCTCACGTTCCGCATGAGCGGTCGGAACCGGAAATGTTTCGGCCGGTCTCCCGGCCCTGTCATGCCGCGCCCGAAAAGCGCGGCGGCTGCGGTTGCGTGGTGCGGATTAAGGTCCGGCTAAGACCGTCATCCTTCCACGCGGGGTGCGGGTTGCCCCGCTTGACCGGATCGAAATCCGGAAACAAAAGAATGCCGCGCAGCCAGAAGATCCGGCGCTGCGGCACTCTGAAATCAGACTTTTTCGACCTGAGCATACTCAAGGTCTACCGGCGTGGCACGGCCGAAGATCGAAACCTCGACCTTGAGGCGCGAACGCTCTTCGTCCACATCCTGGACGATACCGTTGAACGACGCGAACGGACCATCGGAGACGCGAACCTGCTCGCCGATCTCGAACGAGATCGAAGGCTTCGGACGATCGACACCATCCTGAACCTGGCCGAGGATGCGCTCCGCCTCGAAATCCGGAATCGGAACCGGCTTGTTGTCGGAACCGAGGAAACCCGTGACCTTCGGCGTGTTCTTGATGAGGTGATAGACCTCATCCGTCAGGTTCGCACGCACCATCACATAACCGGGGAAGAACTTGCGCTCGGCATCGACCTTGCGGCCGCGACGAACTTCAACAACCTTCTCGGTCGGAACGAGAATCTTCTCGAACAGGTGCTCAAGCCCTTTCTGGCGAGCCTTGTTCTCGATGTCCTCGGCGACCTTCTTCTCGAAATTCGAGTAGGCGTGAACGATGTACCAACGCGCTGCCATATTCATCCCCAATCGTTCAAACGCCAGCGTTCAGGACCAGGCCAATCAGCCAGCCCATCAATTGGTCCGCAGCGAAGAAGAACACAGCCGCAAAGAAAACCATGACGAAAACCATCAACGTCGAGATCATCGTCTCGCGCCGGGTCGGCCATGTCACTTTCGCCGTCTCAGCGCGTACCTGCTGCAGAAACGTAAATGGATTTGTCTTGGATGCCATTGAATGCTCACGCCTTAACGGCCCGTAAAGCTGACGATCAGCCCCACGCGCCGCGTGTCTGTTTGAACCCTACATAAAGACCGATTCTCGAAATCACAAGAGGTCAACGGTCTTTTTGCGAAATTAGCCGGAAGGAACGAGCCTTCCCATGTATTGTCTGCCCGATCGCCACGGCATGTTTCTGCGCGGTTTCGAATGGCAGGGGCAGTAAGGCTCGAACTTACGACCTGCGGTTTTGGAGACCGCCGCTCTACCAACTGAGCTATACCCCTAGACCTGCTGCGCCGATGGCCGAAGAGCCGAGCGCTGCAAGAAGTCTGCGGCTTATTATTCAACTTGCCGCAGGATGACAAGCGCCTTGGCCCGAAAAAATGAAAAGAATCCGGCGATGTCGGTACTCTTTTCGAAAGCCCGGATCCGCTCGATCATCCCTTCACGTATTTCCGCCAGTCGTGCTCCTCCTTGAAGCCGAGCACCTCGCGAATCTTGCGGTTCGACAGCAAGCCTTCGAATTCGCCAATTTCACGGGTGAACGGGACATTCGGGAAATAGCGGGCGGCGAGTTCGCGCGACGGCGTGTTGGCCGAAACGGTGTCGTTTGCGGCGTTGAAGACCTCGTAGCCCAGTCCATCTTTTTCGATGCACAGCTTGACGATCTGGCCGAGGTCGCGGGCATCGATATAACTCCAGGCTATACGCTTGCGGATATCCGGGTTGGCGAAATAGGCCGGAAAACGGTCATATTCATGCGGCTCGATCACATTGCCGATGCGCAGCGCGTAGATGTCGAAGCCGGACCGCTCGGCAAAGGCCCGCGCCGTCTTCTCGTTGACCACCTTGGAGAGGCCGTAGCTGTCCATCGGATTGACGTCGTAGTCTTCCTCCAGCGGAAACTGGTGGAAATCACGATGGCCTTCGGCGAAGCAGACACCGTAGGTGGTTTCGCTCGACGCGACGATGATCTTGCGGATACCCATCTTCACCGCCGCCTCGATGACATTGTAGGTGCCCATCGTGTTGATGCGGAACGTCTCGTTGTCGGGCTTGATCAGGATGCGCGGCACGGCGGCGAAATGCACGACGGCATCGAAAGGCAGCGGCCCCTGCCCGCCTTCCATGTCGGGAAAGTCGCGGTGCATCGACATGACGTTGAATATCTGGCCGCTGTCGGTGATATCGGCGATCAGATTGGTGACGCCGGGGCTGTCGAGCGGCACGAGATCGACATTGTGAACCTCGTAGCCTGCCTCCACGAGATAGGGAACCGCGTGCCGCCCCGCCTTGCCCGCACCGCCCGTGAACAGAATGCGCTTGCCCATGACCATCCTCCGTCTTAGCCGCATCCGATCCGTGCGGCCTCTTCCCGAACCGATATGCCCTGCCCTTCCGGTCGTCGCAATAGCATTTCTGATGAAGAAGGGATGACGGCGGCGCCCATGTCCTCTATTCGGTTAGGGAAACTGCAAATCAGACTGGACGACCAAGAACATGTCACTGCAAGCCGAAGATTTCGAGGCGCTTCTCTCTGGATACGAGATGGTTGCGCTGATCGCCAACAGCGAGAGCGTCGATATCGATGCCATCACACAGGCCCTTCCGGAAAAGACCCTCTACGTCTTCTTTACCGGCTGCACCAAGGTTCTACACAAGCCGTTCGAAAAGGACGCCATGCTCTGCCATCGTCTCGTTGCCGGCGGCGCGCGATTCCTCAAGTCACAGAAACATTTCGACAAGGCCTACAGTTTGTTCGCCAACGGCCTGAAGGCCGAGGTCGGCGTTCTCGCCGAACGGGGCGTCCCCACCGGCACACTGCCGCTCAGTGGCCCGCGCCGCAGCGACCTGTTGCCCTGCACGCTCGACTTCGACTATACATTCGGGCCGCTCTATCCGGTCGGCCGCATGCCGACCACCGGCTTTGCCATCGCTGTCTGGCTAATCGAGAAGATGCCGCACGCCAATGTCTGCCTGTGCGGCTTCACCGGTGTCGCCGGCCTGCAGTACGGCATGTATTCGGAGCATGACTGGACATTCGAGCAGATCATGCTGCAGCTCTTCGTCAAGAACGGGCGGATCCGCCGCTTCGAAGACAATCTGAGCGAACCGATGGGCATGTTCGCCCGGATTCATGATCGCTTTCCGGAATTCAGCGAGGCGACGATCGCGCTGGTGGCGAACAATGTGCTTGCCAACCGGTTTACCGGCATGGAACGGCAGGTCGCCAAGCTTTGGTCGAAAACCAAGATCCAGCGCAAGATCGGCGGCTTCTTCAAGCGCTTCAAGACCTTCGGCCACTGAGCTTCGCCTCGGCGGCCGTCAGGCCGTCTTATTTATCGCTGGGCGACGTAGAGGACGCGGTCGCGGGTCGCAAACCATTCCTCGGAATAATCGTCGTTCTTGTATTCGTCGAAATACGGCCCGCCATCGGTGAAATGCACGAGTTCGGCCGCTTCGTTGTAGTCGTATTCGTTGACCAGCCAGTTCCATGTCTGCGGCAGCGCCCCGATCATGTCCTCGGATTCCAGCCATTTGAACTGGTGAAGCTGCAGCCCCGTCGCCGTGTTGACGAAATCCGGCGTCAGCGCCTTGCATTTCGCGTTGTTGAACAGGATGACGCTCGACCAGTTCTTTTTCTCGTATTTGGTCTGGGTCTGGCCGAGGAACTTGGTCTCGACCTTCGGCGTATAGTCGTGCTTGACGCACATGGCGGCATAACGGTCGTCACGCAGGTCCCACAGCTTGGCGATATCCGTGCGCATCAGCATGTCGCAATCGGCAAACAGGCTCCAGCCCTCGTAATTGCTGAGATACGGAACAAGGAAGCGCGAGAAGGAAAATTCCGTCGATTGAAGCTGGTTGCGCTCGCGGGTGAAAATACCCTCGATATTGTTCAGCGAGATCGGCAGGAATTCCACAGGGATCGAGCTTTTTTCGAAGATGCTCTGGCAAAAGACATGATAGGCGACGACTTCCTTGCTGTCGAAACCAACGTAAACCCGAGCGTTATCAGCCATTTCCCCTCCAAAGGAACAACCTGCCGCATCATTCGCATGCGCAACAACAATTCGAATACATTCTCAAAGTTCCGCTCCCATGAATGGGAACGATAGATTCGGGCAAAGAATAAACGCCGCAACGATCGACTGCAATCTCCTGCAGGTCAGGTTTTGTCGCACACGGATCGATTGAACAGGACCAGCGACGTTTCTCCACACCTTCGTGGCAAGCGCCACAACGAGAAAGGCCCCGCTGTTTCCAGCGGGGCCTTCAAATCGATCATCGCAGATCGTCTCCGGTCTGCTTCTCGTCGAGATGACTCGACGATGCCGGCGCCGCGTGCAGATCGCGCTTGCGCGCCATCTGCACAGTCCTGCTGCCGTCGGCAGCTTTCGGCATCGTCAGGTCGTCGAGATTACTCGACGATCGAGGCGACGATGCCGGCGCCGACGGTGCGGCCGCCTTCGCGGATCGCGAAGCGCAGCTTTTCTTCCATCGCGATCG
>NZ_DATJDJ010000002.1:0-13210 GCF_035497515.1 Pararhizobium sp.
CAATGCCGCCGTGCGTGCCGCCCAGATCAGGCGTATCGAGGAGACCAGGCGCCGCCGCAGTGCAAGCGAGGTCGCCGCGGCACTTGCCGCCCTCACCGGGGTCGCCCGCACCGGCACCGGCAATATTCTCGAGGCCGCCGTCACCGCCGCCCGCGCCCGCGCCACCGTCGGCGAGATATCGGACGCCCTGCGCACCGTCTTCGGCGATCACACCGCCGTTCCGGACGTGGTGAGCGACATCTATGGCGATGCCTACAGGGGCGAGCCAGAGCTTGAAATGCTTGTGGCACGTCTCAAGGGGGTCGCGAGGACGATCGGCCGCAAGCCGAAGATCATGGTCGCCAAGCTCGGCCAGGATGGCCATGACCGCGGTGCCAAGATCATCGCCTCGGCCTTCGGCGACATGGGCTTCGACGTACTGGCCGGCCCGCTGTTCCAGACCCCCGACGAGGCCGCCGACACCGCCCTGGCGGCCAATGTCCATGTCGTCGGCGTGTCGTCGCTGGCGGCCGGGCACAAGACGCTCCTGCCAAAACTCGTGCAGTCGCTGAAGCAAAAGGGCGGCGGCGATGTCGTCGTCGTCTGCGGCGGCGTCGTGCCGCGACAGGATTACCAGTTCCTGCTCGACAATGGCGTCGCAGCCGTCTTCGGCCCGGGCACCAATGTCATGGAAGCAGGCCGAGCCGTTCTCGATCTGCTGGAAGGACGGCTCAGGAATGAATGAACCGCGGGAACCACAATAAATCATCGTGGAGAAGTTGTGGTTCCCAAATATCGGAATTGTCGCATTCTGATGTCGTGCTCAGCTGATTCGCCCCATGTGCCGAAGTTCAGGCCGAATTGAGAGCGCAATGCTAAATGATTTAGCTATGGGGGAGCGCCATGCGGAAGCGCGACGAAGTCGAAAACTGGGCAGTCAATCGGGCACAACAAATTCTGATGCGTGAGGGGATGGATCTCGCTCTTTCGGCACGTGAGTTTGACAACGGAATGGTGCGCGCCAAGGGCAAGCAACTCGCCATGGCGATTGCCGCTTCATTGGTCGAAGCCTCCGCCGTCCGGGTGGATTGAGCGAAACGGCGGCTCGAACAGCCTGTGGGCGGCCGTTCCTGATCGCCCCCCTAAATTTGGGAGTTGCACCCGTATCGAACGGCCTTAGACTGCCGATTCAAATGAACAGATGCCTTCTCGCGAATGGGGTGAAAAATGTCATTTCTATCGGACATGGCCCTTGAACAGGGTGAAATCGAAGTCGTGTGCGGCGCACTGGAAGAATGGTGCGAAGAGACCCGCACGACGCTGGACAGCGACGATGGTCGCGATGCTGCAACTGTCATGCTGGGCCTCTACAAGACCGGCCACGAAACGAAAACGTCTATTCTCGAAGCCATGCGCCGGGTCAACGGCAGCTGATCCGACGAACAGGTGTCACACGCAATTTCCTTCGGGTGACTTGCATCGTGCAAGTGCAGACCCTACCTTGCGATTATGCAGCGCAAGAACTTTGACGAGATGAACTGCCCCATCGCCCGTACCCTCGACCGGGTCGGCGAATGGTGGAGCATTCTCATCCTGCGCGATGCGTTCTTCGGCCGCACCAAATTCGACGAGTTCCAGCGCAGCACCGGCATCGCGCCGAACATCCTGACGCGACGGCTGAAGTCGTTGGTGGAAGCCGGACTATTAGAGAAACGGGCCTACCAGGACCGCCCCGTCCGCTATGAATATCTGCTGACCGACATGGGCCGCGACCTGCAGCCCTTGCTCATCGCCCTGTCGGTGTTCGGTAATCAGCACTTCGCCGATCGCGGCATCACCATGCGGATCACCGATCTGGGCACCGGTGCTGCCGCCCAGCCCGTCTATGTCGATAGCCTAACCGGCAAACCGATCGACGCGGATACTTTCTCGCTGAAATCGATCAAGCAGGCCTGATTTCTCGTCGACAGCACGTTTGGAGGGCTGACGCGGCTTCTCTTGTCCCCGCCGGGGAGGAAGAGGGAGTTCGTGGCACGCTCTCGCTCATACTGCACCGTATTTGCTGCTTTTGCGTTCGGCAGAACGGCAAACCGACCAATTTCGCAAACCCAATCCCGCCCGAAAGGCTTCATCCTAACGGATGACTTGCACGATGATAGTTTTTGATCTAGTTACTTTCATATTGATAGTTACTAATGCGGCGCCTCTCAAATGCCGCTCTCATCGAGACAACAGATCATGCTTTCAACGACACTCTCCCGACGGCTTGAGCAGCGCGGCACTCATTATGGCTGGGTCGTCGCCGCCACCGCTTTTTTGACCATGCTGGTCACGGCCGGCACGATCGGCGCCCCATCTGTCCTGCTGCTGCCCCTGCAGAAGGAATTCGGCTGGGAGGCCTCGGAAATCTCCGCGGCCCTTGCCATGCGCTTCTTCCTGTTCGGCTTGATGGCGCCCTTTGCCGCGGCGCTGATGAATCGCTTCGGCCTGCGCCGCATGGCATTGACGGCGCTCAGCGTCATCCTGACGGGCATGACCCTGTCGCTGTTCATGCGGGAAATCTGGCAACTGATTGCCCTCTGGGGCTTCGTCATCGGCATCGGCACCGGACTGACCGCCATGGTCATGGGTGCGACGATCGCCACCCGCTGGTTCACCGCCCGGCGCGGTTTCGTCGTCGGCCTGCTCACCGCCAGCTCCGCCACCGGCCAACTGGTCTTCATGCCGGTGATCGCGGCGCTGACGGAAGCCTATGGCTGGCGCACCGCCATCATCTTCATCATCATGATGCTCGCTGTCTGCATGGTGACCATGATCCTGTTCATGCGCGATCGCCCGTCCGATCTCGGCCTGAAAGCCTATGGCCATGTCGGCGAAGACCCGCCGGTCCAGGCATCGATCTCCGGCAACTCGCCGATCGACACGCTGATCTCGGCTTCCGGGACCCGCATCTTCTGGATCCTATTCCTGTCCTTCTTCGTTTGCGGCGCCTCGACCAATGGGCTGATCCAGACCCATTTCGTCTCGCTCTGCGCCGATTATGACATGACGGCGGTCACCGCAACCGGCATCCTCGCCGTCATCGGCGTCTTCGATTTCATCGGCACTGTTGGCTCCGGCTGGCTGTCCGACCGCTACGACAATCGCTGGCTGCTGTTCTGGTACTATGGCCTGCGCGGCTTGGCCCTGCTCTGGCTACCCTTCACCGGTTTCGAATTCCTGGGCCTGTCGATTTTCGCCATCTTCTACGGTTTGGACTGGATCGCCACCGTACCGCCCACGGTGAAGCTGACAGCCCAGCATTTCGGCCGGGAAAAGGCCAACATGGTGTTCGGCTGGGTGTTCTTCGGTCACCAGATCGGCGCAGCCTTTGCGGCCTTCGGCGGCGGCTTCATCCGCGACAACTATGCCAGCTACCTGCCGGCATTGACCGTCGCCGGCATCCTCTGCCTGATGGCCGCACCGCTGGTGCTTTCGGGCGGCGCGGCGAAGATACGGCCCGCAACGGTCAGTTGACGCTGACAGGCTTGGAGCGCATGCGGGAAACCGTTTCGCGCTCCGCCCGTTTGCAGCGCATCGGCGGCAGGTTGCGGTCCATCAGATCCATATCCTCCAGCACCATATCGCCCATCTTCTTGAAGGCGCTGTCGAGCGCGCCGGCGCGGTGTGCGGACCGCAAGAAGCCTTTGAGACCGCGGACGGGATGATCGAGCGGAAGCGGCTCCTCGGGATAGACATCGCTTGCCGCCACGATATGACCGCTCGTCACCGCCGCCATCAGCGCATCGAAATCGACGACATTGGCGCGGCTGAGCAGGATGAAGGCAGCGCCCGGCCGCATCTTCGCAAAGGCATCGGCGCCGAGGAAATGCTGGTTCTCGCTGGTCACGGCCGCGACGACGAAGATGAAATCGCTCTGCGTCAGGACGTCATCGAGGCTGGCCGGCTTGACGCCGTTGTCGATGAGGATCGAGGCCGGCATCCAGGGATCGTAGACCCGCGTGTTGGTGCGAAAGCCGGTAAGGGCCCGGTTCAGCGCCTTGCCGAGATCGCCGAAACCGATAATGCCGACATCGGCGCCCGAGAGAAGCCGCGCCTTCGCATTGCCCTCCCCACCCCACAATTCCTTGCCTTCGCGGAAATCGAGATCGGCATCGACAATGCCGCGCGCGATGTTGAGCGCCATGGCAAGCCCGAGCTCGGCGACCGGCTCGGCGAAGACCTGGCCCGTCGTCACCACGTGAATGCCACGGGCGAACAGGATGTCGTAGGGCATGTTGTTGATCAGATTGCTCTCGACATTGAGGATTGAGCGCAACTGCGGCATGCGCGCCAGCGTCTCGGCGCTCAGCGGCGGCTGGCCGATGATGTAGCGCGCCTCGCCGAGGACCTCGTTGCCGAGCCCGGCAATGTCGTCCGGATCGGCTTCGACGATGCGATATTTCGAGTTCAGCTCGTCGAGCGCCTCGGGCGTGAAAATCAGATCCAGCGTGCGCGGCTCCGGCGCGCTGATGACCAAAGGTCGTTGCAAAACGGACATAATGTTCACTCCCATGCCAGGCCATGGCGGCCCGCTTCCTCGTGGAGCGAAGTTGTATTGATCATCCTGCGATTTGCAAGGATGGGATCAGTAATTGAACCCGCGCAATTGCCGTTCGATCGAAAGCGGTGAATTGCGCGACTGGAAGGTCGGGCCGTTGCCCTTGTGGCAATTGTTGACCGTCTCGTATTCCCTCCCGAAGGTCGGATGGTTTTCATGGTGGATGACGGTCTGCTCGCAGACGACGACCTTGGCCTGTTCCGCCTCTTCCGGCGTTTTCACGCCCGGCAGATCCGGATAGACCTGCGTCAGTTGCACCTGCTGCGCCGAGGCCGCAGGGGCGGTGGCAACCAAACTCGGCGCAGCAAGAACCATGGCCAGGAGAAGGGTCTTGGCGATCAGCATCTGCATTCCATTCATCGCCCCTCGCTTAGATCATCACGTACCGCCGGGCGTCAGGAGACGGTATCGCTTCCGGCAAACATGCGCTATAGCCCAACGCACTGAAGGAAACGCGGCGCCTGCCCGGTTGATGTGGGGATTTCCATGGCAAATACAATACGGGTTCACGAAGGTGATATCTCGCGTGAAGACGCGGCCCGCTACCGGGGTGCGATCGCAATCGATACCGAGACATTGGGACTTGTTCCGCGCCGTGACAGGCTCTGTGTCGTCCAGCTTTCGCCCGGCGACGGCACCGCCGATGTCATTCGCATCGGCAAGGGCCAAGCGCAGGCACCGAACCTCGTCGCCATGCTCGAAGACCCAGCACGCCAGAAAATCTTTCACTATGGACGCTTCGATATCGCCGTGCTGTTCCACACGTTCGGCGTCACGACGACGCCGGTGTTCTGTACCAAGATCGCCTCGCGGCTGACGCGGACCTATACCGACCGTCATGGTCTCAAGGACAATCTGAAGGAAATGCTGGACGTCGATATTTCCAAGCACCAGCAATCCTCCGATTGGGCGGCTGAAAAGCTCTCCCAGGCGCAGATCGAATATGCCGCCTCCGACGTGCTGCACCTGCATGCATTGCGCGATCGGCTGACAGACCGCCTGCTGCGCGACGGCCGCGCCGAGCACGCCGATGCCTGTTTCGCCTTCCTGCCGACCCGCGCCAAGCTGGACCTCATGGGCTGGGAAGAAACCGACATTTTCGCCCATAGCTGATGGCGCCGCATGAGCAGCACCATGTCGCGATCGCCTGAAAATGGCGTACGGTTAAGGTCGACTTAACGGTTGCGCCCTATCGTTGGGCCACAGCCCCGACGATCATGGACCCGTTAGACCGATGATGCTGCTCCCGACCCAACAGGCTTCCGCGACGCTTGTCACCTCGATGGTGCAATCGATTGTCGACGACATCGAGAAGCGCCGCATCGAGGAAGAGGAAAAACTCAGCGGCAAGAAGGAAGACAAGGTCGTCAAGGCGCAGGTGCGCTCCGATGATGTCACCAAGGCTGCCAATACCAAGATCAACGAGCACTTCTTCGGCGCCCTGAAGCGCGACGAAAACCCGCTGGCAACCCTGATTGCCCGCTTCACCAGCGCGGTGGGCCTGACGCAGGAGACCGGCGAGAGCAGCGACGACTTCGCCACGCGGCTACAGGATGCGCTGGTCTTCGTCCAGATGATCGGCAAGGATGCGATTTCCGCTGCTGTTCCGGAGAAGGTGTCTTTGGCGCGCTTCAATGTTTCCGCCGCCGAAATCGCGGAGATCAACGGCGGCACCGCCGAAAACCCGAGCGACATGGCACTGACACTGGCCCGCTTCGCCAAGCAGAACGGCCTGGAACAGGGCAGCGACGAAACGGACGCCGATTTCGGCGATCGCATCGGCGCTTCGCTGACCGCCTATCGCCAGACGCTGGTGAAAAGCATTCCGGCCCTCGAGAAGAAAAGCGGCCTCGCCGAACTCGGCATTACCGCGCAGCAGATGATAGAGGCCATCCGCCGGCCCTATGGCGCGCAGGCCGAAGCGATCGAGGCGATCCTCGACGACAAGGCGACGCAAGAAAAGACGCTGACCGCCGATGTCAGCAAGGTGCTGCAGCGGCTGGAAGACATTGCCGATCCGAAAACCATCGAGGAACTGAAAGCCGAACGGCTGGAAAAGGACCCGACAATAGTCGAGGACGCTGAAACCCGCAAGGAGCGGGAAGAGATGATCGACGCGCTGGAGGCTGGCGAAAAGCTGGAAGACGTGCAGGACCTGCACGAGGCCATCCAGAAAGGGAACGAGGCAGCTACGAAGAACGACGATGCTAAGGACCCCGTGACCGGCGAGACGATCGCGATCGAGGCGATCCAGGTTCTCGCCGCCGGTGCTGAAATCGCGCAGGCGCAGGCCGAAGCCCCGCAGGGAGACAACAGCAAGGCGTCGACACTATCGCAGGACGACGAAAGCACCGGCGAGGTCGAGCCGCCGAGTGACGAGGAGCAAGCGGTCATGCTGGCGCGCGCCGGACAGACGGACGAGGCTGCGCGCACCGCGGATGCCCAGAAGGATATTCTCTCGGTCACCGTCGATGAGAACGGCATCTACGACCTGCTCGTCAGGAAGGAAGCGGCCTGATCAGCCCTTGCGCCGGACGATCCCCAGCCGCGCCATCACTTCCTTCGGAATGCCATAACGCTGGACGGCATCGCGGGTCGACCGCAAGCCGCAGATTTCCCTCTGGATGAAAAAGGCCCAGACCGCATCGGCGGCATCGTCGAGCAACTGCTCGCGCCGGTCCGGCGATGTGGCGGGATCCTGGAGCGCGCAGAGCGCCGCGATCGCCTTTTCCACCTTCAACCCGTGCCGGCCGAGTGAATCCGCTCTTTCCGACATCAGTTCGTATTCGAGAAGATTGAGGCCCGTATTCTTGGCGAAGGACGGGGCGAGGGCTTGGGGCGGACGAACCGTCATGTTTTGCTCCAGCGACAATCAAGCCCAAGATGGGGTAGCCGTCGCGTCAGGACAACACCCTATTTGGCGCGGGCGCGAATTTCCTCGAAACTCCATTCTCGCAGAAGGTCACCGTTTTTCCAGATCGTCTCCAGATGATTGCGGCGATCCTTCAATTCGTCGAGGCGCGCTGCCTCGAGGCCGCCCAGCCCGCTCACCACCGCCTGGCGGCCGGCTTTCGACGCCTTGACGTTCATGGTCGCCGGACGCTTGAAGACATCGTGCCAATGCCCCGCTTCATCCTGGCGGGCATTGGTCTTCATCGCAAAGGAATAGGTATCGCGGTTGACCTTCTGCAACAGGCCGCCACCGACGCCAAAGGCGATGTTTTCGGCTGAAAAGCCGAAGGCCTCCAGCCGGCCGAGGATCTGGCTGATATCCGAATTGGACAGGCCGTCGCCCTGGATGACGCGGACGGACCTGTCGAGCACCTTGTAGCCCTTGCCGTTCAGCGTCGAGCCAAAATGATAGTCGAGTTGCTTGACGACATGCACCGGCGTTTCGATCGGGTCGCCGCTGTCGGGCCGGATGACCACCGTGCCGCCGCTGGCCTTGACCTTGTCGCGCAGCTGTCCGCCCCAGATTTCGGAAACGGCGTAGTTGATGTCGTAGCTGTCGGACACGACCGCGAACATGCCGCCGCCGGCGAAGCGATCGATCATGTTGGAATAGGCCTCCGCCTCGCGCTCGACGCCCCAGGCGGTCATGGTCGAATGTTCGGAGGCCGGGATAGAAAAACCGGCCATCTCGGCGCCGTAATAGCGCCGGGCATGGAGGATACCGGTCACCGTATCGGTTCCCATGAAATGGACGAGATGGGCAGCACCGCCGATACCGGCCTGCTCCAGGGCGCCAACACCGCGTGCGCCAAAATCGTGCAGGCGGAAGGGAAGCGCCGCCGCCGGATCGTCGCAAGTCTTTTCGAGAATCGGCCGGATGATCTCGCGGATCTTGCGGGCATTGCTGGCAACCGAGGACGGATACCAGACGGCGCGCAACAGAGCGGTCTCGATATAGGAGGTCAACCAGAAGCATTGCGGATCGGTATTCACCACCTGCACCATCGGCACGCCGCGGCGCAGCAGCGCGCCCTCCGGCAGCGCCTGGATTTCCAGCGGCAGGTAGCCGCCGAAATGCTCGACGACGCGCATCCAGCCGGCGCGATTGAAGGGCAGGCCATGGGCAAGAACGATCGCCTCGGCCTCATCGACGTCGGCGCGCGTTACCGGCTTGCCGAGATATTCCTTGAGAAACATTTGCAGGCCGAAGAACACCACGTCAGGCTGATCGTGATGGCCGCGGGTTTCGATATAGGCCGAGATGGCTTGGGTACCCGGTGGATATTGAAGGAAGTGGCTGAATTTGTAGCTGTCGGTGTTGAGGATCAGATTGGCCGCATTCATCGCATTCCCCCGAAAGCATTCCGCGCCCACCGCATGGGACGGCGGCAGCGCAGCAGCCGAGATGTACGCGACCGGCAAAAAAGCAGCAAGCGCAAAGGCACGGGCTCACGGCTCCTGTAAACCATTCTTCGCGTCGAGGTATGGTTAATATTCTGTCAATCTTTCCAGCCTAATATCGGAATATACATGCTCGGTCACCATGTTCCGCAGCAGCCTTCGCAGTCCGGTTTGGCCGTGAACGAGCCGCCTACTGCATAATTGCTTAAATCGGAGTCGATTTAAGGATAAAATTATGCAGCATATTTAAAGTGTTACAGCGACCTTTGCGCGTCATATTTGAAGCGCGGCGCTGTAGCATGCGCATGAAGCGCCTCATTCATTCAAATCATTTGCCTGACCTTGGACCTCTTCACGAACGGCGGCCGCGAACCGGACCCTGTTTCTCGATTCAACCCTGATCTGACGGAGATTGCGATGCTGATGCCCATTCTCACAGTCAAGGCGGCAGCCGCGCCGACGGCGCATGCGGCAGCGGTGGTCGAGACAGTCACCCCGAAGGACAGGATGCCGATCCTGCCGCCGATCCGGATTTCCGGCAGACAGTCGGAAGCCATGCTGAAAATCCTGGAGACGCTGAACCGCCATCTGGTCGGTAGCGAGCCCCTGCCCCGGGAAGCGCTGGTGCGGCTGCTCGACACGCTGGCGAAGGTCTTGAAATTCCCGCCGCTGCCGCAGGAAAGCCTGCGTGACTTCAGCAAGCGCCTGGCCATCTTCCTCGAAACCCTGCCGCCGGCCATGCGCCAGGCGTTGGAAAAGCAGCTGGGACAGCGCAATCTGGCCGTCTCGATCCGGATCCTGACCGAGGCGCTGAAGCTACCGTCGCTCCTCGACGCGCCGCGCCCGGAACGCGCCTTCACACTCCTGACACTCGGCCGCCCGCTGCTTGCCCAGCCCGAAATCCGGCCGGCGACGATCTCATCGATCCAGCAACAGCAAACCCAGCAGCAATCGGTTCAGCAACAACTGGGCCAGGGCAGGCCTGCGGGCCTGCAGCAAGGTCTGCCGGCGTCGCAGGTTTTTCCACATGCCGCTGCGAACTCCATTCTCGCCAGCGCGACCTTCGTCGCGGATCCCGGCATCCTGCAGGCTGTCCTGAAAAAAGCCTTTGGCGATGACGACGAGCCGGTCACTGTTTCCATGATTGCGGCGGAAGAGTATGAAACCGGGCAAGAAGCGGTCTCCGGCGTCAGCCATCAGGATAACGCCGCAAAACCGGGGACACCGCGCAGTGGTGATGCCGCCAGGATGCCGGCCAAGGCGGATGCCGATGCCATCCCGCTCTTGCGCGCCGCGGCCGCCTTTCTTGCCGCCGATCCAGAGGCCTTGTCGCAGGTTGCGGCGATCGCCGATGGGGTAGATAGCCGGGTCATGACCGGGCTGGAAGAGGAACTGGGGCTTGACATGCCCGAGCCGGTGGCGCTGCCGGAGGACGCAGACCCACCGGAGCAGATGCCACAGCGCTCCCATGAGAGCGAGAGCAAGCCGGCACCCCGTGCCGCCACTGAAACCCGAACCGAAAGAACAGCCGAGCCGATCAGGGAAAAGCAGGTCGCCCTGTTTGCGAGCGAGGTTGCCGCCGATCGGGACGCGACCCCGCCGCATAGCGACCCGCAACCGGCCACGCTTGCCATCGCCAAGCCGCTTGCGCAAACTGCCACTCGGTTGATCCAAACGCCTGCCACCATGGGCAACAAGGACGTCGCAGGCTTCACGAGCCATGATCTGGGCGAATGGGATCTTGAGCCTCGATCAGCGGCTCAGCCCCGTCTTGAGGTGGAGGAGGCGCAGCCGAACCAGTTCCAGCCCGATGACGATGAGAAGGTCTTTTTCCAAACGTTGAAAGCGCTGGTCGAAGCAAGTCTGCCTTCGCCGGCAGGTACGATCGACTGGAACGCTTCCGAAACGCTGTTTGCCGCCCTTGCCGGCGAAACGGCCGACATGGACGCGGAAATTCTCTTCGCCGACCTCGAAGCGGCCGATGATTCGGCCGCGATACCGGATACGACGCTGCTCACCGGAGACATTGCTGACTCCTCCGCGTTCGAAGCCGATACCATGAATTCACTACTCGACACGCCGGACAATGCGAACACGGCTCGCTCGACTTTCAGCCAGGCCTTGCCCATGGACGAGCCGGCGCGCGAAGCCCAGTTCCCGAGGCAACCGGACATCGGCATCGCCAGGGACGCCATCCCCTTTGCCATGATCCCCTATCTGCCGGCCAAGGCCGAAGAGCTTGGACTACGCAAGGAAGAAGACGAGGAACAGCCGACCTTTGCCGGCCATGACGAGCGCGAGCACGAGCACGAGCACGACGACAACCGCGAATCATCCAGGGATCAGGAAAACGGCTCCAACGCTGCCTCCACCATGATTGAAGAAGATGCCACGGACGAGACCGGCGACGCCTATGATCTCTATCGCCGCATGGGCGGGCTGGGTTGATCCACAACCACTCGATTTGATGACAACAAAAAACCCGCGGAAATCGCTTTCCGCGGGCTCTTTCAGTCAAGAGGCAGAGGCTTATTCGCCGCCGCGGTTCTTCAGGGCTGCGCCCAGGATGTCGCCGAGCGAAGCGCCCGAGTCGGACGAACCGAACTGTGCGACGGCTTCCTTCTCTTCAGCGATTTCCAGTGCCTTGATCGACAGCATGACCTTGCGGTCCTTCTTGGAGAAGTTGGTGACGCGGGCGTCGACAACCTGACCAACGGAGAAACGCTCCGGACGCTGTTCGTCGCGGTCACGCGACAGATCGGCACGGCGGATGAACGAGGTGAGGTCGTCGTGGTTGACGAGCTTCACTTCAATGCCACCGTCGTTGACGGCAAGCACTTCGCACGAGACAACGGCGTTCTTGCGCAGGTCGCCGGAAGCAGCGGCGTCGCCGACCGCATCCTTGCCGAGCTGCTTGATGCCGAGCGAAATGCGTTCCTTTTCGACGTCCACATCCAGAACGACAGCCTTGACGATGTCGCCCTTGTTGAACTCTTCGATGACCTGTTCGCCCGGACGGTTCCAGTCGAGGTCGGAGAGATGCACCATGCCGTCAACGTCGCCGTCGAGACCGATGAACAGGCCGAATTCGGTCTTGTTCTTGACTTCGCCTTCAACTTCCGTGCCAGCCGGATGGCTGTGCGCGAATGCCTGCCACGGATTCTCGAGCGTCTGCTTGAGGCCGAGCGAGATGCGGCGCTTGGTCGGATCGACTTCGAGAACGACAACGTCGACTTCCTGCGTCGTGGACAGGATCTTGCCGGGATGAACGTTCTTCTTGGTCCAGGACATTTCGGAGATGTGGATCAGGCCTTCGATGCCCGGCTCCAGCTCTACGAATGCACCGTAGTCGGTGATGTTGGTGACGGTACCGGAGATCTTCTTGCCGACCGGGTACTTGGCACCGATGCCATCCCACGGATCACTCTCGAGCTGCTTCATGCCGAGCGAGATGCGGTGGGTTTCCTGGTTGATGCGGATGATCTGAACCTTGACCGACTGGCCGATGTTCAGGATTTCCGACGGATGGTTGACGCGGCGCCATGCCATGTCGGTGACGTGCAGCAGGCCGTCGATGCCGCCGAGGTCAACGAACGCACCGTAATCGGTGATGTTCTTGACGACGCCATCAACAACCTGGCCTTCTTCGAGGTTCTGGACGATTTCCGAACGCTGTTCCGCACGCGATTCTTCAAGAACCGTACGGCGCGAAACGACGATGTTGCCGCGACGCTTGTCCATCTTGAGGATTTCGAAGGGCTGCGGGTTGTGCATCAGCGGGGTAACGTCGCGGATCGGGCGGATGTCGACCTGGGAGCGCGGCAGGAAGGCAACGGCACCATCCAGATCGACGGTGAAACCACCCTTGACCTGGTTGAAGATGACGCCTTCGACGCGTTCGCCGGCTTCGAACTTGACTTCGAGACGGATCCAGCTTTCCTCGCGGCGAGCCTTCTCGCGCGACAGAACGGCTTCGCCCATCGCATTCTCGATGCGCTCGACATAGACTTCGACTTCATCGCCGACCTTCAGCGTGCCGTCCTTGGCCTTGGCGCCGAATTCCTTGAGAGCGATGCGGCCTTCGACCTTCAGACCGACGTCGACGATGGCGACGTCCTTCTCGATGGCCGTAACGATACCCTTGGTGACGTAGCCTTCGGCAAGATCCTGCGTGGCAAAGGATTCCTGCAGCAGCGCGGCAAAATCGTCGCGGGTGGGGTTAGCTTCAGACATGAATACTCCTGATGCGTCCCTCATGGGGACACGGCGCCGGGGGTT
>NZ_DATJDJ010000003.1:0-51192 GCF_035497515.1 Pararhizobium sp.
TCGGCAAGGTCCGCCGTCAGCTGGACGCCTTCGAACAGGTCTTCTGGTCCGGCCAGTCGCTGGAAGAGCTCTACCGGACGCTGTCCGACCGGGCGACCTCCGGCATGGGCGCGATCTTCGTGTCGGCGATGCGTGAATGGAAGAAGTCCTTCGAGCGTGGCGCCCGGTCGCCGATCGGCCTGCAGATGCGTATCGACCGCGCCATGGACGTGACACTGTCGCGTGAGGCCGAAGCGCTCGAGTCCCGGCTGGGTTCGCTGGCGACCATCGGCTCGGCTGGTCCCTTCGTCGGTCTGTTCGGCACGGTCGTCGGTATCATGACCTCGTTCCAGGCCATCGCCGGTTCGAAATCAACCAACCTCGCGGTCGTCGCGCCGGGTATCGCCGAGGCGCTTCTCGCCACCGCGATCGGCCTTCTCGCCGCTATCCCGGCGGTTATCGCCTACAACAAGTTCTCCGCCGATGCCGGCAAGCTGACCTCCCGCATGGAAGGTTTTGCCGACGAATTCTCGGCCATTCTTTCGCGCCAGATCGATGAGAAGCTGCAGCCGCGCCAGGCCGCGCAATAAGGCTGCGCGGCACCTCACGGGTTCGCAGGACAAGGGTATAGACGATGGGTATGTCAGCAGGTGGATCGAAGGCTTCCGGTGGCCGGCGTCGCGGCGGCCGTAGTGGACGCGGCGGCAAGGCCGTGATGAGCGAAATCAACGTCACGCCGTTCGTCGACGTCATGCTGGTTCTGCTGATCATCTTCATGGTCGCGGCCCCGATGATGACGGTCGGCGTTCCGATCGACCTGCCGGAAACGCAGGCCAAGGCGCTGAATTCCGAAACGCAGCCGATCACCATTTCGGTCAAGAGCGACGGCCAGGTCTTCCTGCAGGAAACCCCGATCCCGGTCGAGGAAGTCGCCGCCAAGCTCGAGGCCATCGCCACCACCGGCTACAGCGAGCGCATCTTCGTGCGCGGCGACGCGACGTCTCCCTATGGCGTGATCGCCGACGTCATGTCCCGCATCCAGGAAGCCGGCTTCAAGAATATCGGCCTCGTGACCCAGCCGAAAAAGGGCCAGTAGAGCGCGTACGATGAAGACCAGTCTCATCACATCGGCTGTTCTGCATGCGCTGGTGCTCACATGGGCGCTGGTGTCGCTCGGCAGCCCGGCGGACTTCCAGGTCGCCGATGTCGAGGCGCTGCCTGTCGATATGGTTCCGATTGAAGAATTGACGCAATTGCAGCAGGGCGACAAGGAAGCGCCCAAGGCTGAAGTTCCGTCCGTTACGCCGACCAAACGTCCCGATACCGTCGAGAATGCCGAACACGTCGGGGAGAACAATGTCGACCTGAAGTCGGCCCCGGTGCCGGATGCCAAGCCGAGCAACACTGAAGCGGCGGCAGCGCCCGAAAAGACCGAGAAGGTCGAGCCGACGCCGGATCCGGCAAAGGAAGAAACCAAGGAAGTCGTCGAGGAAAAGCCCGCGACCGAACCGGCGACCGAGGTTGCGTCGCTTCCCGAGCCGAAACAGGAAGTGAAGCCGGACCCGAAGCCGGAAGAACAGCCTGCCGAAGAAAAGCCGGCCGAAAACCCGGAAGCGGAAGCATTGCCTGACAAGGTGCCGACACCGATGGCCAAGCCGAAGGTCGAGCAGAAAGCGCAGACGGCGAAGACCCCGGACCGCAAGAACGAAGAGAACAAGAAAGAGAAGAAGAAGGCATCGTCCGCCAACGATTCCGATTTCAATGCGGACGAGATCGCGGCCCTTCTCAACAAGACCGACCCGTCCAATGGCGGCGCCAAGCGCGGCAAGACGGAAAAGGCGTTCGGCGCGTCCAAGACGACCGGTAACACGCTGTCGCAGAACGAAATGGATGCACTGCGCGGGCAGATCCAGAAGAACTGGAGCTCCTTTGCCGGCATCGAGGGTCTGGACGGCATGATCCTGACGGTGAGCTTCGAGCTC
This sequence comes from Pararhizobium sp., assembly GCF_035497515.1. Lineage (GTDB taxonomy): Bacteria > Pseudomonadota > Alphaproteobacteria > Rhizobiales > Rhizobiaceae > Pararhizobium. Next base: position 1,962 of record NZ_DATJDJ010000003.1, read on the forward strand.
GATCCGCAGGGCAATATCGTCGGCCAACCGGAAGTCGAGACCAAGGGTGGCTCGGAAGCGGCGCGCCGGACGATGGCTGGCAGTGTGCGCCGGGCCATCCTCAAGTCGCTGCCGTTCGAAGGGCTGCCGGCTGACAAATACGATTCCTGGAGAGAGATGGTCGTCAATTTCGACCCGAGCTCCATGTCGATCCAATGACACGCAATGAATGGCTGAAAGGCTTGGATAAATGCTGAAACGCAATCTCTTCCGCTTCTTCGTCGCGCTCGCGGCGGTGGTCGCGCTGTCGACCTCGCCCGTGTTGGCGCGCGTTGAACTCAATATCAACAAGGGCAATGTCGAGCCCATGCCGATCGCCATCAGCGATTTCCTGCAGGGAGAGTTGGGGCAGAAGATCTCCGACGTCGTGGCGGCCGACCTGAAGCGCTCCGGCCTGTTCGCGCCGATCGACAAGAACGCCTTCATCGAGAAGATTTCCAACCCGGACGCCGCACCGCGCTTCGAGGACTGGAAGGTCATCAATGCGCAGGCGCTGGTCACCGGCCGCGTCACGCAGGAAGGCGATGGCCGCCTGAAGGCTGAATTTCGGCTGTGGGATACGTTTGGTGCCTCGCAGATGACAGGCCAGCAGTTCTTCACCCAGCCGGAAAACTGGCGCCGGGTCGCCCATATCATCGCCGATGCTATCTACAAGGAGATTACCGGCGAAGACGGTTATTTCGACACGCGTATCGTCTATGTCGCCGAAAGCGGCCCGAAGACGGCGCGCAAGCGGCAGCTGGCGATCATGGATCAGGATGGTTTCAACGCCCGCGCCGTCACCAATTCCAACGATATCGTGCTGACGCCGCGCTTCTCGCCGAACAAGCAGGAAATCACCTACATGTCCTTCGAGGGCAACGAGCCGCGCGTCTATCTGCTGCAACTCGAAACCGGACAGCGCGAAGTCGTCGGCAATTTTCCCGGCATGACGTTTTCGCCGCGCTTCTCGCCGGATGGCCAGCGGGTCATCATGAGCCTGCAGCAGGATGGCAATGCCAACATCTACACGATGGACCTGCGGTCGCGCACGACGACGCGCCTGACATCGACCGCCGCCATCGACACTTCGCCGTCCTATTCGCCGGACGGTAGCCAGATCGTGTTCGAAAGCGATCGCGGCGGCCGTCAGCAGCTCTATGTCATGAGTGCGGGCGGTGGTGGCCAGAACCGCATTTCCTTCGGCGACGGTTCCTATTCGACCCCGGTCTGGTCGCCGCGTGGAGACCTGATCGCCTTCACCAAGCAGTCGGGCGGCAAGTTCTCGATCGGCGTGATGAAGCCGGACGGTTCGGGCGAACGCATCCTGACCACGGGCTTCCACAATGAAGGCCCGACCTGGGCACCGAACGGCCGCGTCCTGATGTTCTTCCGCCAGAGCGCCGGCGCCGGCGGTCCGCAGCTCTATTCGATCGACATCACCGGCTATAACGAACAACTGGTCCAGACCAAGGGTTTCGCATCGGACCCGGCCTGGTCGCCGCTTCTCGAATAGCTTTGTCACAATGCGGCGGGAAATGTGGCGACGCGCCGCTTTCCTGCCGCAAAGTGCTGATTTAGCAGGCCTTAATGCGCATTTTGATGTTCTGTTAACCATAGCTGTTGAAAGTGGATTAACCGCTTCCGGTTACAGTTCGGCAACCCTGATTTTACACTTCCAAGGAGACCGGCCCATGAGCCGCATTCACGCCCAGGCCGAAGGCCGCATGCAGACCCTCGCCCGCAACCCGGTCATGGTTGCCCTGTTCATGACGCTCGCCATTGCCGGCTGCGCCAACAAGAAGAACAACCTGCCGAACGACGCCGCTGGCCTTGGCCTCAACGCCGCGACCCCGGGTTCGGCCCAGGACTTCACAGTCAATGTCGGCGACCGAATTTTCTTCGATACCGACTCCACCTCGATCCGCGCCGATGCGCAGCAGACGCTTTCCCGCCAGGCGCAGTGGCTGGCCAAGTATCCGAACTATGCGATCACGGTCGAAGGCCATGCCGACGAACGCGGCACTCGCGAATACAACCTTGCGCTCGGCGCACGCCGTGCTGCTGCGACCCGCGACTACCTCGCATCGCAAGGCATCTCGGCTTCCAAGATCAAGACGATCTCCTACGGCAAGGAAAAGCCGGTCGCCGTCTGCGACGACATTTCCTGCTGGTCGCAGAACCGCCGCGCCGTCACGGTGCTCGGTGGCGCCGGCATGTAATTGCCGGATAGTGGAAAAAGCGTCGAGAGAGGGCGGTCTTCGGGCCGCCTTTCTTTTTTGTCACACTTTAACCGAACTCCGTTGCTTTTTGGGGCTGATTGGAAAACTGTGCGGCAATCGCCCAAAACCTGATTTGCATCGGCTTTCGGCGAGAGTGGAATCTTCAAACAGGACACATGACATGAAACATTTTGTCGTGGCGGGGATGATCGGCCTCATTGCCTTCGCCGGCTTCGGGCAGGCAGCCACCGCCATGCCGCTTTCCGCACTATTCAACCGCGTCATTCACGGCGAGACCCAATCGCCCGAGAAGGCGCCGCTGCTGAAAGTCCAGTCGAACGAGATTGGACGCGTCGGGCAGCTTGAGGACCAGATTCGCCAGCTCAACGGGCGTATCGAGGAAATGAGTTTCCAGCTTCTGCAGATGCAGGAGCAGATTCGCAAGTTCCAGGAAGACAACGAATTCCGCTTTCAGGACCTGGAAGGCGGCAAGTCGGGCTCGACCAAGAAGAGCCAGGTGGAAACACCTCGGACAGACGACACGGCATCCGCGACCGCACCGGCCACGGATGACCAGGCAGCGACATCCGATCCCAACGCAGGTTTGGGATCGGATGCCACCGCCGGCGCAAACAACGGCGCGGCGCCTTCGACACTCGGCCAGATCATCTTCGACGATGCCGGCAATCCAGTCGCGGCAAACCAGGACACGTCGAGCCTCGGCGCGACGCTGCCCGGCGTCGATTCCGGTATCAACCAGACCCCCGAAACACAGCAGCAGTCGGCGGCGCTCGATAGCAATCCTGGCGATCTCTACCAGTCCGCCTACGGGCATGTGCTGACGGGCGACTACAGCACGGCCGAAAACGAATTCCGCAACTATCTCGAAGCATTCCCGAAGGGCGACAAAGCCGCGGATGCCAGCTTCTGGATGGGCGAAGCGCAATATTCCCAAGGCAAGTTCAACGATTCCGCCAAGACGTTCCTCGATGCGCATCAGGCTTACAGCAAGTCGCCAAAGGCGCCCGAAATGCTGTTGAAGCTCGGCATGTCGCTTGCCGCCCTCGACAACAAGGACACTGCCTGCGCCACGCTGCGCGAGGTCAGCAAGCGTTATCCGAAAGCCTCCACCGCCGTGAAGGCGAAGGTGACAAGCGAACAGAGCCGCCTTGCCTGCTGATCGTGCCGCGCCGCAGCCCGTTAGCGCGCAGCACCGTGTCGTCGAAACGGCAAAACAATTTCTTTCCTCTTTCAAGACGCCGGGCCTGATCCTCGTCGCCATTTCCGGCGGTAGCGATTCCAAAGGTCTGCTGCTCGCCCTGCACGCGGCGATCTCCACGGGCGGGTTTTCCGCCTTTCGCCTTGCGGCCTGCACCATCGATCACGCGCTCAGACCTGAATCCGCTGACGAGGCGCGCGCCGTCGCAGCCTTCTGCTCCGGCCTTGCAATTCCCCATGTTCCCCGTCGATGGGACGGCGAGAAGCCCGCAACAGGCATCCAGGCCGCCGCGCGTCTGGCCCGCTATGGTCTTTTGGCCGACGTGGCGCAGGAGATGGACGCGCAATGCGTCGTCACCGGCCATACGCTCGATGATCAGGCCGAAACGATCGCCATGCGCCAGAGCCGTTCAGAACCGGATGCGCCTGGACTGGCGGGCATGGCGGATGGCATGCTGGTGGATCGACGCATCTGGGTGCTGCGACCGTTTCTCGGGCTGCGTCGCGGCGAGATCCGTGATTACCTCCTCAGCCTGAACGAAAACTGGTTCGACGATCCCAGCAACAGCAACCGCAGCTTCGAGCGCGTCCGGGTCCGTCAGGACATGGGTGCGGATATCGTGCCGAGCCAGTCCTCCAGAGCCGGCACGATGCGCTACCAGTCCGGGACGCGGGTCGCGGAGCTTCTCGCCCGACATGTTCCCGGTTTCTACGGCTTGGCCGTGCGGATCGACCCGGCGTTGGTCGAAGCTATCGGTGACCCGGATGGGCGCCGTGCGATCCTGTCGATTGCAGCGGTGATTGGCGGGCGCTCGCATCCGGCCGGACGTGAGACGGCAGGGCGGGTCGCCGCCTTTCTCGCCGCCGGACAGGACGGTCGCATGACGGCCGGTCGCGTCGTTTTCAACCGCCGTCGCTCCGGCCTTTATCTCTATCGGGAGGGGAGGGGACTGCCGGTCGTGACCATGCCCGCTCCCAGCAAGGCCATCTGGGACAGCCGATTTCTGGTCTCAAATTCCAGTCCGGAACCGCTCACGGTGCGGGCCGGCGCCGATCCCGTTCTTCTCAGGACGGGACCGATTGCCGCAGGACTGCCGGACGCGATCATCAAGCGCGCGGCCGCATCTGCCCCGGACTTTCTCGGGGATGCGCCGCAGGGGGTATCGATCGAACCCGTAATCGGCCTCTACGACACCTTTTTGCCGCGTTTCGACCTGATTATGGCCGATAGCATAGCCGCGCTGTTTGGCCGTGACCGTTATGTAGCACCTCCGGTTCACGATGTTTGACGGAAAAGACAGGTTGGACTTGAGTTTGCCTTGGCAAGCCAGTTACGCAACCCTATGTTAGGCGCAAGAATGCAGCCACAAATCATTGCGGGTTGCTACAGAGGTTCCGGGGAGTTCGATGAACCCTAATTTCAGAAATTTCGCCCTTTGGGCGATCATTGCCCTGCTGTTGATCGCGCTGTTCAGCATGTTCCAGCAGCCGACGGAGCGCACCGGTTCGAAGGATATTCCCTTCTCCCAGTTCCTGAAGGATGTCGATGGCAGCCGGGTCAAGGAAGTGCTCATCACCGGCAATAAGGTGATCGGCTCCTACACCGAAAGCGGCGCGACGTTCCAGACCTATGCGCCGGCGATCGATACGGCGCTGACCGAACGCATGGAAGCCAAGAACGTCACCGTCACGGTTCGCCCCGAGACCGACGGTTCGTCCGGTTTCCTGAGCTATGTCGGTACGCTTCTTCCCATGCTGCTGATTCTCGGTGTCTGGCTGTTCTTCATGCGGCAGATGCAGGGCGGTTCGCGCGGCGCGATGGGGTTCGGCAAGTCCAAGGCAAAGCTTCTCACCGAAGCGCATGGCCGCGTCACGTTCGATGATGTCGCCGGTGTTGACGAAGCCAAGCAGGACCTGGAGGAAATCGTCGAGTTCCTGCGCGATCCCCAAAAGTTCCAGCGCCTTGGTGGTCGTATTCCGCGCGGTGTCCTGCTCGTTGGTCCTCCCGGTACCGGTAAGACACTGCTCGCACGCTCTGTCGCCGGCGAAGCCAATGTGCCGTTCTTTACGATTTCCGGCTCGGACTTCGTTGAAATGTTCGTCGGCGTTGGCGCGTCCCGTGTCCGCGACATGTTCGAGCAGGCAAAGAAAAATGCGCCCTGCATCATCTTCATCGACGAAATCGACGCGGTCGGTCGCCATCGCGGCGCTGGTCTCGGCGGCGGTAACGACGAGCGCGAACAGACGCTCAACCAGTTGCTTGTGGAAATGGATGGCTTCGAGGCCAATGAAGGCGTCATCCTGATCGCTGCGACCAACCGTCCCGACGTTCTCGACCCGGCGCTTTTGCGTCCGGGCCGCTTCGACCGCCAGGTCGTCGTGCCGAACCCGGATATCAACGGCCGCGAGCGCATCCTCAAGGTCCATATCCGCAATGTGCCGCTGGCGCCGAATGTCGACCTCAAGGTCCTGGCTCGTGGTACACCCGGTTTCTCCGGCGCCGACCTGATGAACCTTGTCAACGAAGCCGCCCTGATGGCCGCGCGCCGCAACAAGCGCGTCGTCACCATGCAGGAATTCGAGGATGCCAAGGACAAGATCATGATGGGCGCGGAACGCCGCTCTTCCGCCATGACCGAGGCCGAAAAGAAGCTGACGGCCTACCACGAAGCCGGCCATGCCATCACGGCGCTAAAGGTTCCGGTTGCCGACCCGCTGCACAAGGCGACGATCATTCCGCGCGGACGTGCGCTCGGCATGGTCATGCAGTTGCCGGAAGGTGACCGTTATTCGATGAGCTACAAGTGGATGGTGTCGCGCCTCGTCATCATGATGGGCGGCCGTGTCGCGGAAGAGATTACCTTCGGCAAGGAAAACATCACCTCCGGCGCGTCGTCCGATATCGAACAGGCGACCAAGCTGGCGCGTGCGATGGTGACGCAGTGGGGCTTCTCCGACGTGCTCGGCCATGTTGCCTATGGTGAAAACCAGCAGGAAGTGTTCCTCGGCCATTCCGTCTCGCAGTCCAAGAACGTCTCGGAATCGACGGCGCAGAAGATCGACACCGAGGTGCGCCGCCTGATCGACGAAGCCTATGTTGAAGCGACACGCATCATCACCGAGATGCACAGCGAGTTTGTCGCGATCGCCGAAGGCCTGCTTGAATACGAAACTTTGACTGGCGAAGAGATCAAGTCCCTGATCCGCGGCGAAAAGCCGGCCCGGGACCTGGGTGACGATTCGACGCCGCATCGCGGTTCGGCTGTTCCCTCGGCCGGCACCAAGAAGGACGGTTCGGTCGGCAACAAGGGCGACGAAGCCGAAGGCGGGTTCGAGCCGCAGCCGCAATAAGGCCAGCCGCCTACAGCGCCGTGCGTCATATATGACGCATTCAGGTTCGCTGTAGCGCATTATGCAGTAGGCTTGTGTGTGACAATAAACCACCATAGAACCGCCGCGCCGAGAGGTGTGGCGGTTTTTCTTTGGCATTCATAGTACAAATGCGTTTGTTGCCAGTTCCTGCTTGGTAACGTGCTGTAATGAATTCTGATGATAAAACGGGATGCTGTCGCGCCGGTTTTATGGCAAGAGAAGAACCATCGCAGTTTTCCCCGCGATCGCAGCCAGATGCAACGTATCGGCATGCGATCCGGAAATGCCGGCATTGCAGAAAGACGTTCCTGCGCAGCGCGATCGTCTTACGCCGGCACCCTTGACCAGAACTGGAGTTTTTATGAAGCGCAAATATTTCGGCACGGATGGCATCCGCGGACAGTCGAACCTCTTTCCGATGACCCCCGACCTTGCCATGCGCGTCGGCATCGCTGTCGGCACGATCTTCCGCAACGGCGCCCACCGTCATCGGGTGGTGATCGGCAAGGATACGCGCCTCTCCGGTTACATGCTTGAAAATGCCATGGTGGCCGGCTTTACCGCCGCCGGACTTGACGTCTTCCTTCTCGGCCCGATCCCTACGCCCGGCGTCGCCATGCTGACGCGCTCGCTGCGCGCAGACGTTGGCGTGATGATTTCCGCTTCGCATAACCCTTTCGAGGACAACGGCATCAAGCTGTTCGGACCTGACGGCTACAAACTGTCCGACGAGATCGAAAGCCAGATCGAGGATCTGCTCGACAAGGACATGACGGCGCAACTGGCCAAGTCCCACGAAATCGGCCGCGCCAAGCGCGTCGAGGGCGACATCTATCGCTATATCGAACATGCCAAACGCACGCTGCCGCGCGACGTCACGTTGCAGGGCCTGCGCATCGCCATCGACTGCGCCAATGGCGCGGCTTACAAGGTGGCCCCGCTGGCACTGTGGGAACTCGGCGCCGAAGTGGTGACCATCGGCAACGAGCCGAACGGCACGAACATCAATCTCGAATGCGGCTCCACGCATCCGGAGACGTTGGCACGGAAGGTCCATGAAGTGCGGGCCGATATCGGTATCGCACTCGATGGCGACGCCGACCGTGTCCTGATCGTCGACGAGAACGGCACGGTCGTCGATGGCGACCAGTTGATGGCGGTGATTGCCGACAGCTGGGCGTCGGACGGCATGCTGCGTGGCGGCGGCCTGGTTGCCACCGTCATGTCCAATCTGGGCCTTGAACGCTATCTGAAGGGCCGCGGGCTCGACCTGCATCGCACCAAGGTCGGCGACCGTTATGTCGTCGAGCAGATGCGAAAGGGCGATTTCAACGTCGGCGGTGAGCAGTCCGGCCATATCGTGCTGTCGGATTTCGGCACCACCGGCGACGGTCTTGTCGCCGCCCTGCAGATCCTCGCCTGCGTCAAGCGCCAGGGCAAGACGGTGAGCGAAGTCTGCCATCGCTTCGATCCCGTGCCCCAGGTCCTGAAGAATGTCCGGATCTCGACCGGCGCGCCGCTTGAAGATATCACCGTCCGCCAGGCCATTGCCGATGCGGAGGCTGAGCTTGCCAAGAATGGCCGACTGCTGATCCGTCCTTCCGGCACGGAGCCTTTGATCCGTGTCATGGCGGAAGGCGATGATCGTATCCAGGTCGAGCGGATCGTCGATGAACTGATCGGCGTTATCGGCGGCGTTCGCAACGTCGCCTGATCAGCAAAAAGTTTCCAGATGTTTAAAGGAAAGGTCGGGCATTGCTCGACCTTTTCATGTGTTGCTGCAGCGAAAGATCACGTTGCTTCAAATGGAAATTGAATTCTTAAGAGTTACGGTAAATTTTTGTAGTTAATCAGCCCTTAACCATTCTTGTTTACGCTCGGCTTCAACGTCAGATTTTGGTCGCCATTTGAGCGGTTGGCCAAGCAACAAGAAGTATTGGAGTGGGGCCATGAAGACTATATTGATTGGCGTTGTTGCGGCTATTCTCGGCAGCACCGCGACTTTCGCAGCGGATCTCTACGAGCCGCCGATCGAGCAGCCGATCGCCGAGCCGATGATTGCCGAAGCCAGCGGCTGGTACCTGCGCGGTGACGTCGGTTATGCATTTACCAATCTGCGCGGTGCGCATTTCTACCAGGGTCCGGGCCGCTACGTCCGGGACTTCGATGACGTCGATCTCGACGATACCTACTCGATCGGTGTTGGTGTCGGTTACCAGATCAACAATTATCTGCGTACCGACGTGACGCTCGATTATCTCGGCAAGGCCGATTTCGAAGGTTCGACTTCGGGCGCCTGCGGCGTCGCTGTCGCGTGTACCTCGCGCGATGTGTCCGCAATGGCAGCATGGAGCCTGATGGCCAACGCCTATGTCGACATCGGCACCTACGGCTCCTTCACGCCCTACGTCGGCGCAGGCATCGGCGGCACGCAGGTTCGCTGGGACAATCTGAAGAACACGAGCTGCGAAACCGGCGATTCTTCAAATTGCGACCCGTCCTTCGATCATGATGGCCGCAGCAAGTGGCGCTTCACGTACGGCCTGATGGCCGGTACGGCGATCGATCTGACCTGCAACCTGAAGGCCGACGTCGGTTATCGCTTCCGCCATGTTCTCGGCGGCGACATGTTCGGCTACCGTGCCAACAGCGGCCCGGGTTCGGACGAAGGCATTTACGTCCACGAAGCCCGCGCCGGCCTGCGTTATTCCTTCGGCGGCTGCCAGGAAGCCTATATTCCGCCGGTCGAGCCTGCGGTCTACAAGTAACCGTCAGACAGCATCCTCTTCAAAGGCCGTCCGGTTTCCGGGCGGCTTTTTTGCGTTCTCTGTATCCCATTTGATTAAGAAGCATGGTTAACCGCCGGTTAACCAGTCCCTGCAATAGTTAACGCGAGTAAACACGGGCGATGCGGGGTGATTCCCTTCGCTTTGGTTGATTTTCCAAGGGTGACGGGATGAACTGGCGGCATATCTTCCTCAACGCAACAGCGTTCGCGCTGCTGCTTGCCGGCGGCCAAGCGAGGGCTGCCGATGACGAATTGCTCGATGCGCCGGAAGTCACCATTTCCGCCGCCAAATCCGGCAATGCGGGTTTCTACATCCGTGGCGACCTGGGCTATTCCGGCTGGGCAGGCGAGGGCGATCCGTCGCTGCAGGCCTTCGATCCGGTTGCTGGAACATCCGACACGGCGACCTTCGACGATGTACGCTTCGGCAGGCCGTTTTCCGGCTCGCTGGGCGTTGGCTACCAGTTCAACGACATGGTTCGCGCCGATCTGACCGGCGATTATTTCAGCGGCCGGTTCGATGCTTCCGGCGAGGCGGACTTTGCCTGCGCCGGTGAAGCGATCGGCACCTCCTGCGCCGGTGACGCGCGTGCCGACTACAGGGCGATCGGCATCATGGCGAACGGTTATGTCGACCTGGCCACGCTTGCCGGCTTCACGCCCTATCTCGGCGCCGGTCTTGGCGTCACGCGTCTGGATTGGAGCGATGTGTCGCTGACGACCGAATGCGTGCCGGGTGCCATCGCCTGCTCCGGGGCTGCGGCCGCGACGCAATCGCTGAATGGTGACAGCAGTTGGCGGTTCACCTACGCGCTGATGGCGGGCGTTTCCTACGATATCACCGAACGTCTGAAATTCGACGTCAACTATCGTTATTCGCAGATCGACGATGGCGGTATGTTCGGCGGCACCGATATCAAGGGTTTCGACGATGGCCTGTCGCGTCATGAAATCCGCGCCGGCCTGCGATTGTCGCTCTGGTAGGTGCGCGCCATCCGATGAGACGGTCATCATCGGGCATGTTTTTTGATTTCGTTTAGAAGTTGCATTTTTTCAGCGATCCAAGCGGAGCCCTTGATCGAGAAATGCCCGGCGTCACGATATATGGCCGTGTCTTTGGCGACGGTATCGCAGCCGCCCGAATGGCAGAGAACCGGATCGAACCGGATGATGTCGACAGTACCGCGGGCGCTTATGCTGTCGAGAAGATCCAGTACGGGCTTTCGTGCCTGCTTATAAGCCATCTGGTCGATTCGACACTCTTCGGTGGGCCCTATCATGGGCAAGCGGCGATGAAGCCTTTCGACACAACGTCCTATATCCAGCCCACTTTGAGGTGGCGGAGCGATCATGACAACTTTCTTGCCCGCTGCTCGCAAGGTTTTGATAGTGGCTTCAATTTTACCTGCAACCAACTGCTCCTGCGGTGCGGTCAAAACATAGGCGTCGCTATCGATTCTGCGTTCAAGCAATTGATATCGTACCGCGTCCAGATATTGAGAAAGCAGACTCGACAGCACGATAGTCTTGACCGAACTGTCTTTCAGGTAGGTCATCACCGAGTCGTTGAATGCGATGCAGTCGCGCCCCCAACTGACGTCGTATCCGCTGTCCGCATCTCGCCGGACAGGCGCTATGCCGAGCAAAGGCCCGCACGCGCTGCGGGTCGCCTGAACGATGCCGACCGCCTGATCTTGACTGGCGATGCCTGCCACCAGATGCATTGCATAGGAGTCGCCCCAGATTATTATGTCCGGTGTTTCGGAGGTTCGGCACTCCGCAATCGGCCTGAATTCAGTCGTGAATTCGCATTTTTCGCTCAGTCCCTGGTTGGAACGCCGCATCGCGGCATAATCCGCCGTTGGCGCTGTCGCACGCGAAATACCTGTCGATACCGCCAGAACAGCAAGGGACGCGGCAATGCTTCCAGCAAAAACCTTGATAGGCTTTGATGCTGCGGTGAAACGCAGCGGTTTCTCGATCGTCCGGTTCAGAAGCACTGCGAGAAGGAACGACAGCAGCAAAAGTGAGGCACGCCATTCCAGGGGTGGGCGCTCGCTACCGGCCTGTCCGAGCCATGAATTGTTCAGGAATGCGAAAAGCGGCCAATGAACGAGATAGAGGGAATAGGAAATGTCTCCGATTTTTCCCATCGCGGTGACCATCCCGGATGCGTTGAAAATCGGATGTTTCCTGAGGATGATCACGATGGTCGCAACGCAGATTGCGAGTGCGTTCAATCCTGGATGATGACCGAACTGCGGCGTAAACGGCAGGACGATGAGGCTTACGACGGCTGGCCAGAAGGAAAATTGCAGCCATCTCTGCGATGAGCTGTTTGTTGTGATGAGCAAGGCACCAAGCGAACCGATGCCGAGTTCCCAGGCGCGCGTGGGAAGCAAATAAAAGGCTTCGGCAGGGTTCACCCGTACGAGCCACCAGCAGAGCCCCAAGCTGGCTAAAATGACGCCAAAGGTGGTAACGGCCCAGAGCCGCCGCGGCAGGCACCACAATGTTATGGGAAGGAGGAAATAATACTGTTCCTCAATGGCCAGCGACCAGATATGCAGCAGCGGTTTGAGTTCCGCCGCGCCTTCGAAATAACCGGATTGTCGCAGTAGGCTGAAATTTGCAGTGAAAGTCAGAGCGCCGACCAGTTGACGCTGGAAATCGCGCATTTCGTTTGACGCAAGGAACAGCGGAGCAAGCAGGGCCGCTCCGAGAAATGTCGCGAAGGCGGCCGGCAGCAACCGCTTGGCACGTCGGACATAGAACGCCCATAAATTGAAGGTGCCGTTTTGAATTCCGTTCCGGATCAACCCGGTGATGAGAAATCCGGAAATGACGAAAAATACGTCGACGCCGAGGAACCCGCTGCGGATGAAGCCGATATCGCCGTGATAAAACAGCACGACGAGGACCGCAAAGCCACGCAGGGCCTGGATATCTGCGCGAATCCTGTGATCGGGATTGGGGGCGTTGGAATGCACGGTAGCGTTTTCTCTGAAAAGACAAGGTCTTTCTACTTGACCGCCCCCCCTTGCTGTCAATTGCGATTGTCAGGAGCGCATACGGCACAGGTCGACAATACTCTCAGCGCCAAAAATCTTGTCAGCAGCGACATAAGTTTCTTGACTTCCTTCCGGTCCCGCCATATTCACGGCGGCAGGCCACCTCTCCCTAACGAGAGGCTTTCTATCTGGAAGGATAGCTCAGATGACGACCCCTGCGACACCGGACCTGCGTCCGAAAAACACCCATTTTTCTTCTGGTCCTTGCTCGAAGCGTCCCGGTTGGTCGCTCGAAGTGCTCTCCGATGCAGCCCTCGGTCGCTCGCATCGCGCCAAGGTTGGCAAGAGCAAGCTCAAGCAAGCCATCGATCTCACCCGTGAAGTTCTGAACGTGCCGGCGGATTACCGCATCGGCATCGTGCCCGCGTCCGATACCGGCGCCGTCGAAATGGCGCTCTGGTCGCTGCTCGGCCCGCGCGGCGTCGACATGGTGGCCTGGGAAAGCTTCGGTTCCGGCTGGGTTTCCGATGTCGTTAAGGAGTTGAAACTCCCCGACACCCGCAAGTTCGTTGCCGATTACGGCAAGATCGTCGATTTCACAAAGGTCGATTTCGACCGTGACGTCGTCTTCACCTGGAATGGCACGACCTCTGGCGTCCGTGTTCCCAATGCCGATTTCATCCCGGCCGACCGCAAGGGCCTGACCATCTGCGATGCGACATCCGCCGCCTTTGCGCAGGATCTCGATTTCGCCAAGCTCGATGTCGTCACCTTCTCCTGGCAGAAGGTTCTGGGCGGCGAGGGCGCGCATGGCATCCTCATCCTGTCGCCCCGCGCCGTCGAGCGCCTGGAAAGCTACGAGCCAGCCTGGCCGCTGCCGAAGATTTTCCGCATGACCAAGGGCGGCAAGATCATCGAAGGCATCTTCCAGGGCGAGACGATCAACACGCCGTCGATGCTCTGCGTCGAGGATTATATCGATGCGCTCACCTGGGCAAAGTCGCTCGGCGGCCTGAAGGCCCTGATCGCCCGTGCCGATGCCAATGCGCAGGCCATCCATGATTTCGTTGCAAAGACCGATTGGATCGCCAATCTCGCCGTCGATCAGGCAACGCAGTCGAACACCTCGGTCTGCCTGAAGATCGTCGACAAGGACATCGCCGCACTCGACGCCGCAGGGCAGGACGCCTTCGCCAAGGGCATGGTCGCGCTGCTGGAAAAACAGGGCGTTGCCCATGATATCGGCGCCTATCGCGATGCCCCGTCCGGTTTCCGCATCTGGGCCGGTGCGACGATCGAAACGTCCGATATCAAGGCCCTGATGCCTTGGTTCGACTGGGCGTTTTCGACACAAAAGGCAACGCTTTCGCAGGCGGCGGCCTGATCGGCTTATGACCGCGCCGGCAGGGCGCGGTTTACCCACCCTTTCCATTTTTGACGAAACTCATGGAGGCCTCTCATGGCACCTCGCGTACTCGTATCCGATGAACTCTCCGAAACCGCTGTCCAGATCTTTCGCGATCGCGGCGTCGAGGTCGATTTCCAGCCGAAACTCGGCAAGGACAAGGACAAGCTTGCCGAAATCATCGGCAATTATGATGGCCTGGCCATTCGCTCCGCCACCAAGGCGACGGAAAAGCTGATCGCGGCCGCGACCAATCTCAAGGTCATCGGCCGCGCCGGCATCGGCGTCGATAATGTCGATATCCCGGCCGCTTCGCGCCGCGGTATCATCGTCATGAACACGCCGTTCGGCAACTCGATCACCACCGCCGAACATGCCATTGCGCTGATCTTCGCCGTCGCCCGCCAGTTGCCGCAGGCCGATGCCTCGACGCAGGCCGGCAAGTGGGAGAAGTCCAAGTTCATGGGTGTCGAGATCACCGGCAAGACGCTTGGCGTCATTGGCGCCGGCAATATCGGCGGCATCGTCTGCGCCCGCGCCATTGGCCTCAAGATGCATGTCGTCGCCTATGACCCCTTCCTGTCGAAGGAGCGTGCCGAGGAGATGGGTGTCGTCAAGGTCGAGCTCGACGAACTGCTGGCCCAGGCCGATTTCATCACGCTTCACGTGCCGATGACCGACAAGACGCGCGGCATCCTGAGCCGCGAAGCGCTCGCCAAGACCAAGCCCGGCGTGCGCATCATCAACTGCGCCCGTGGTGGCCTGGTCGATGAGCAGGCGCTGGCCGATGCCATCAAGTCCGGCCATGTCGCCGGCGCCGGTTTCGACGTGTTCGAGGTCGAGCCTGCGACGGAAAGCCCGCTGTTCGGCCTGCCGAACGTCGTCTGCACGCCACATCTCGGCGCCTCGACCACGGAAGCGCAGGAGAACGTCGCTCTCCAGGTCGCCGAGCAGATGTCGGATTATCTCATCAAGGGCGCGGTATCCAACGCCATCAACATGCCCTCGATCACCGCCGAGGAAGCACCTCTCCTGAAGCCCTTCATCAAGCTTGCGGACGTTCTCGGCGCCTTCGTCGGTCAGGTCACAGAAAGCGCGATCAAGGAGATCGAAATCCTTTATGACGGCGCGACCGCCGGCATGAACACGCGGGCCTTGACCAGTGCGGCACTCGCCGGCCTGATCCGCGCACAGGTGGCCGACGTCAACATGGTTTCGGCACCGGTGATGATCAAGGAAAAGGGCATCATCCTGTCCGAGGTCAAGCGCGACAAGTCCGGCGTCTTCGACGGCTACATCAAGCTGACGGTGACGACTGAAAACCAGACGCGTTCGGTCGCCGGAACGGTGTTCTCGGACGGCAAGCCGCGCTTCATCCAGATCAAGGACATCAACCTCGATGCCGATGTGGGCAACCATATGGTCTATATCACCAACACCGACGTTCCCGGCATGATCGGCTTTATCGGCATGACCCTTGGCGAGGCCGGCGTCAACATTGCCAACTTCCAGCTCGGCCGCCACAATGCCGGTGCGGATGCCATTGCGCTTCTCTACGTCGATGGCGCGGTGTCGGAAACGGTGCTCGACAAGCTGCGTGCCAACCCGGCCATCCGCGCCGCCAAGCCGCTGGTGTTCAACGTCGACTGACGCCCGAAGCAAACCGCAATTCAAAGGCTATGCCGTGTTTTCGCAGGGCATAGCCTTTGCTCGTTTTCGCTGTGAGCGATCCAGCCAGCAGGTTTCGGTTCATTTTCATGACCAGTTTCACATTCCGAAATGCCCAGCCGGAAGACCTTGATGGCGTCTTGTCCGTACAAGCGGTGGTTTTTCCCGCGTTTCAGGAAAGTAGGGCGACGTTCTCGGAGCGGCTACGGCTTTGTCCGGATGGTTTTTTCGTCGTCGAGGAAGACGGCGTTATCAAGGGATATCTGGTCTCCTATCCGTTTCAGCGCCTGAACCCACCGCCGCTCGACACGCTGATCGGGTCGGTTTCCCCGGATAGCGACGCCTATTACGTTCACGACCTGTCGCTTCTGCCGGAAATGCGCGGGCGAGGGGCTGCGGTCGCGATGGTCGAGGCCATGACATCCGTGGCCCGAAAGGCGAATTTCGCGACGATGGGGCTGATCGCCGTGGGTGGCGCCGACATTTTCTGGCGCCGCTTCGGTTTTGCACCGGTGTTCGTCGAGGCGCTGGAACCGCGGCTTCGCGCCTATGGTGCCGAGGCAGCCTACATGGAGCGGTCTCTCTGACCGCACACGCGTTCAGCTTTTCGGCCGCCCCTGTTCGGCAACGGCAATGCCGCCGAGTACCAGCGCCATGGCGATGATGTGGAATGTCTGCAGCGTCTCGCCGATGAGGAAGATCGACAGCAGCGTTCCAAATATCGGAATGGTGTTGATGAAAAGCCCGGCCCGGTTGGGCCCGATCAGCTCGACGCCGCGCACGTAAAGAATCTGCGACACCAGCGATGGCAAGAGGCCGGCATAGGCGACGATCACCCAGCCTTCCGCATCCGGCCAGATGACCCGGTCCGTTGCCATCTCCCAGCCGACCAGCGGCAGGCTGCTGACCAGCGCGCCGAAGGCGGAAATGGCGATCAGGCTTTTCCAGTGGATGTTGGGCTTGAAGCGCAACGCCACGGTGTAGCCGGCATAGACCAGCACCGCGAATATCATCAGCACATCGCCCTGGTTGAGCTGCAGCGACAGCAGCGTCGTGAGATCGCCATGCGAGGCAGTCAGCGCCACACCGAACAGCGTCAGCGTGAAACCGGCGATCTGCGCCATTGAAAACGCCGTACGGAACAGCACATAATTCATGACGAAGATCACCATCGGGATACCGGCCTGTTCGATGACGGCATTGATGGCGCTGGTATATTGCAGGGCCGAATAGAGAAAGGCGTTGAAGGCCGTGAAGCCGACGATGCCATAGCCGAACAGCAGCAGCCAGTTCTTGCGGATGCCCGGCCAGTCGCGGCGCACCTGGGGTGCGGCGAAGATCAACAGCACGACGCAGGCGACGACCCAGCGCAGGCTGGTCAGCATCATCGGGCTGACATGGCCGACGGCCATCTTGCCGGCGACCGAGTTGCCGCCCCAGATCAGTGTGGTGATGCAGAGAATGACGTAGGCTTGTAAGTTCACGGGGATTGCATTCCTGGGCGAGGCACTTGAGCCGATGATGAAGATGGTTTCTTGCGGTCCCATCAATTCGTCGTGGCATCGCATCGTGAACCGCATTGAATCAATCTGAAGCGCAGATGGCAATGGATATTATATCGGACTACCGGGAACATGGTCCAGCGGACACCCCATGAGACTTTCGGCTATTCCCGAATGCCCTCAGGCTTGCGCCATCAGGCACCTGCGTCCCGAATAGTCCGTGCCCCAGACCCGTTCAAGGGAGGGAGACTCTTCAACGCTTGTCTTGTTTAATCACCGATCCACCTCATTGTTGCCGCTTAAACGCGGCATTTCCCATGCAAAAACCCGGAAACCCGGTCTAAACAGGGTCGCTTTCCAAAAAACAAAACAGTATAGATGCGCGGGTTTGAAGACAGCGCATGACTGGCGCCAAGGAAACAGGAAATCTGAAATGACGAATGTCGTGGTGGTCGGATCGCAATGGGGTGATGAAGGCAAGGGCAAGATTGTCGACTGGCTCTCCGAGCGTGCCGATATCGTCGTGCGCTTCCAGGGCGGCCACAATGCCGGCCACACCCTCGTGATCGACGGCACCAGCTACAAGCTCTCTCTCCTGCCGTCGGGCGTCGTGCGTCCGGGCAAGCTGGCCGTGATCGGCAATGGCGTGGTCATCGATCCGCATGCACTGATCGCCGAGATCGAGAAGCTCGACAAGCAGGGCGTCACTATTACTCCGGAAAACCTGCGTATCGCCGATAATGCCACGCTGATCCTGTCGCTGCATCGCGAGCTTGACGGTATTCGCGAGGACGCGGCCTCCAACAGCGGCACCAAGATCGGTACGACCCGCCGCGGCATCGGTCCGGCCTATGAAGACAAGGTCGGCCGCCGCGCCATCCGCGTCATGGACCTGGCAGACCTCGATACGCTGCCGGCCAAGGTCGATCGATTGCTCACGCATCACAACGCGCTGCGACGTGGCCTGGGCGAAGCCGAAGTCAGCCACGAGGCGATCATGGAGGAACTGTCCTCGGTCGCCGCCCGTGTGCTGCCGTTCATGGAGACGATCTGGCTTCTGCTCGACCGCCAGCGCCGCAAGGGCGCGCGCATCCTGTTCGAAGGCGCGCAGGGCACGTTGCTGGACATCGATCACGGCACCTATCCTTTCGTTACATCGTCCAACACGGTGGCCGGCCAGGCTGCGGCCGGTTCCGGCATGGGTCCGGGTGCGCTCGGCTATATTCTCGGCATCACCAAGGCCTACACGACCCGCGTCGGCGAAGGTCCGTTCCCGACCGAACTGTTTGACGAAATCGGCCAGTTCCTCGGCGAAAAAGGCCATGAATTCGGCACCGTCACGGGCCGCAAGCGCCGTTGCGGCTGGTTCGACGCGGCGCTGGTGCGCCAGTCGGTTGCGACCAACGGCATTACCGGCATCGCGCTCACCAAGCTCGACGTACTCGATGGCCTCGACGAACTGAAGATCTGCGTCGGCTATACGCTCGACGGTGTCGAGATCGATCACCTGCCGGCGAGCCAGGCCCAGCAGGCCCAGGCGAAGCCGGTCTACATCACGCTCGAGGGCTGGAAAGAGTCGACCGTCGGTGCCCGCAGTTGGGCCGATCTGCCGGCGCAGGCGATCAAATATGTCCGCCAGGTCGAAGAACTGATCGGTGCGCCGGTGGCCCTGCTTTCGACCAGCCCGGAGCGTGATGACACGATACTTGTGACGGACCCGTTTGAGGACTAGTCTTCTACCTTGAGACTAGGCAGTTTGGCGTGCGCGCGCTGATGGTATGAGAAAGTTCTGATGGCAGATTTTGTCGCTGTTATTCGAAGGACCGTTGATGGTCTCTCGGAAAATGTTCCCGAGATGCGGGCCAAGGTCTATGATAAGGCTCGTGGTGCCGTTCGCCGTCAGCTTGAAAACATGAAGCCGCGTCCGTCGGACGAAATGATCGAACGCCAGATGGTCAAGCTGGAGGCGGCGATCAACGAAGTCGAGAGCGATAACGCCGAGGCGTTGCCGGCTCTCGACGAACCGCCGGTCGATTCGGCCGTCGAGGCCGTTGCTGCCGAGGAGTATGCGTCGGCTGAGCCGGAAGCGGCGCCCGTTGAGGAAGGGGCTCCGGTCGCCGAGGAAGTTCCGGTCGCCGAGGAAATCCCGGTTGGCGAAGAGCAGCCGGTGGAAGAGCCTCAGCCCGGGCCGGTCGAGCGTCACGAATCCGTCGAACAATACCAGGAACCGGCCGTCGATACGTCGGAGGAAGCGTCCGAGCCGGTTGTTGTCGAAGAGGCTGCAGATCATACGCAGCATGACGTCGCGGCCGATGCGGTCGTCGAGCCTGAACAGGCATATGTTGACGAACCCCAGCCCGAGCCCGAGCCTGAACATGATGCTGCACCGGAAGAGCAACACCACGAGGTGGTTGCCGAGCCGGAGGTCGCCCATCATCCTGAACCTGTCGTCGAGACAGCCAACGAAGCCGCCCAGGACGACGCTGCTCGCGAACCAGCCGAACCGGAATCGATCGCGCCGGACCCTGTCGAGGAGCCGGCCCGGGAGACGGTCGAAACCAAGCTCATGCCGTCGGCAGCATCGGAATGGGAACTGCCGGAATGGAGCGATCCGGTTGCTGTCACGGCCCATACGGAAACTGTCAGGGAAGAGCCTGTCGATTCCGCTGCGATCGTCGACGAGATACCCGACCTCAGCAATTACGAACCGGTCGAAACCATCACGCCGCTCAGCAGCGATGCCGAGGGCAAGGAGCACGCGCCGGGCGATCCCTCGCATTCCTGGGCTTGGGATGACAGCGATCCCTTTGCGCAGGCAACGCCGGCTGCGGCCGTCGAAGGCTCCGAGCCGGCCATTTCCGACTGGTCCTGGCCTGTCGAGAAGACGGCTGCCGCGGTTGAACCGGAACAGGACAAACCGGCGCCGGCCCATGACGGCTGGGGCGATATAGACGAACTGCTGGAACATGGCCGCAACGCTGCGCCCGCTGCCGGTGCCGGGGCCGATGCTGCGGTTAGCGCTGCCGCACAGATGACAAGAGCCGAGACAGCCGCGACCCTCCAGGATGAAATGGAAGTGCCGGCACGTCCGGTGTCCTACCGTGTAGAGCCGAAGCGTTCACGCCTCAACCTGAAGGCCCTTGGACTGGCTGCCGGTCTTGTCCTCGTTCTCGGCGGCGGCGCCTATGCCTACTGGCAGAACCAGACGGTCGTGAATGCGTGGGTCACGGAGACGATCGCGTCGGTCACGTCGCAGGCTCCGATCCAGACGACGCCGGGCACGTCCACGCCCGCCGAAGGCACGAAGGAAGTTTCGAACCCGGCGCAGACAGATACGCAGACGCCTGCGACCAACGAAGCGGCATCGGCCGACAGCAGCACCAAGTTCACGCAGCGCCTCCAGCAGAACGGCACGGAGATCGATGAAGGTCCGGCTGCGGTGCCGGCCGGCGAAAGCACGGCCGAGGAAGGCAAGTCGGTCGCCGCCCAGACTGAAGCCGGCACGCCGCCCCAGGAGACGGCACAGGTCACGCCAGCGATACCCGACGGTCAGGCGACCGGCACGCAGCCGGCCGATGGCCAGCCGGTGCAGCCCGTTCCGGGTCAGCAGACGACGGCCGATCCGGCAACCCAGCAGATCCCTGCCGGTGCCCAGAAGATGTTCCTTTACGAGGAGCGGCTCGGCCAGTCGGCTCCAACGGCGATCGAAGGCAATGTCGTCTGGTCGGTGAAGGAGGAATCCCCGGGCGACGACGCAAAGCCGGAGCCGACCATCCAGGCGCAGATCAACGTGCCCGAGCGCGGCCTGACGGCCTTGATGACGATCAAGCGTAATGCAGACGCGTCGCTGCCAGCCAGCCATGTCATCGAATTCGTCTTCTCGCTGCCTGAAAATTTCGAAGGCGGCAGCATCGACAGCGTCCAACGCGTCGCGATGAAGCGGAACGAGCAGGATCGCGGCGATGCGCTGATCGCTGTCCCGGCCAAGATCACCGAAGACTTCCACATGATCGCGCTCAACGACTTCCCGGAAGCGGTGGCGACCAATACCGATCTCCTGCGCACGCGCAGTTGGATCGACATTCCGCTGACCTATCGCAACGGCCGCCGTGCGCTTCTGACGCTTGAAAAGGGACCGGCGGGAACGGAAGCCTTCGCCAAGGCGATGCAGGCCTGGAGCCTTGTAGCAAAGCCGACGCCGGCCGTTCAGTAATCCGGAACAGACACGAAAAACCCGGCTGGAGCGATCCAGCCGGGTTTTTTAGTGAGAACCGATGCGGTCAGCCGTCAGGCGTCTTCAACGACGCGCAACGCGTTAAGGCGATCCTGGGCAGCCTTTCGGACCGCATCCTGAACCTTCTCGAAGGCGCGCACCTCGATCTGACGAACCCGCTCGCGGCTGATGTCGAATTCGCTCGACAGGTCTTCCAGCGTCACCGGATCCTCGGTCAAACGGCGCGCCTCGAAGATACGGCGTTCGCGGTCGTTCAGCACCTTCATCGCATTCGACAGAAGGCTGCGTCGGTTTTCCAGTTCGTCCTGTTCGATCAGGATATCTTCCTGGCTGTCGTGATCATCAACGAGCCAATCCTGCCACTGGCCGGATTCGCCCTCGCCCGCCTTGATCGGCGCATTCAGCGAGGCATCGCCCGACAGGCGCTGGTTCATCGAAATGACCTCGGCTTCCGAGACCTTCAGGGTGGTTGCGATCTGCGTGACCTGTTCGGGCTTCAGGTCACCCTCATCGAGAGCCTGAATCTTGCCCTTCAGCCGGCGCAGGTTGAAGAACAACCGCTTCTGGTTGGCGGTCGTGCCCATTTTGACCAGCGACCACGAGCGCAGGATATATTCCTGGATCGAGGCCTTGATCCACCACATGGCATAGGTCGCCAGACGGAAACCGCGTTCCGGGTCGAATTTCTTGACGGCCTGCATAAGACCGACATTGCCCTCGGATACGACCTCGCCGATCGGCAGGCCGTAACCGCGATAGCCCATGGCGATCTTCGCCACGAGGCGCAGATGGCTGGTGACGAGTCGGTGAGCCGCCTTGCGGTCGTCATGCTCCTGATAGCGCTTGGCGAGCATGTACTCTTCCTGCGGTTCGAGCATGGGAAATTTGCGGATTTCGTCGAGATAACGATTGAGACCGCCTTCTCCGGCGGTAATAGACGGCAACGTACTGCGGGCCATGATGCACCCCCCTTTCGCGTTCCGGCTTCCTTCTGGCAGGCCGGGCATGTGGGTCTGTCCGACCCCACATGCTCATAGATAAGTGCGGCGAAAGCATGATTCAAGAATTCCGGTTTCACGCTTCAGTGAGACCGGAGAAGCAATTGCTTCGGTTGGGTTGCAATCTGTAAATCGTGTCCGCCCAAGAAATATCAAGGGCGGAGAACGCTGTTCAGGACTTGTGCCGCTTTTGTCGCAGTTAGTGAAGAGGCGATCCGTCGCCTTCCTCCTCGAACATGACGGCGACGTCGCCGTTGGCGCTCAGCCGCACGCGATTGCCATCGACGCTTGCCACGAGCTCGAGAGCGATGAAATGATGGTGGCCCTGGTGACCGGCACCGCTGTCCTTCCTGGTCAGCTTGATCCGGTCGCCTTCGACGTGATCGACCGTGCCGACATGAAGACCGTCAGCGCTGATAATTTCGGCATGTTCTCTGATCTGCGCAGCATCAATCATCGGTTTTCTCCTCTTGCCTGTCTTCCACAACGCACAAGGCGAAGAAAGGATGCATGGAATTCCCGAATTTGCGGCGGTGTACAAAGTGGTCGCCTCCGCCATCCCCCGGGAGAGAAGATTGAACGATACGAACAGCGGTATCGGCCCTCAGGGCTTGCGCCGGTCCGCCATGCTGCTTCAGTCGCCGCGACGCAACGCCTCGACGAGTTCCTGCATGTCGGCCGGCACGGGGGACTCGAAATGCATGGTCTCGCCGGTCGCTGGATGTTCGAAGGCCAGCATGAAGGCATGCAGGGCCTGCCGTGGGAACCGGTTGACGACGGCCTTGGCTTCGTCCGGCAGCAGATTGGCCTTGGTCCGGAAGGCTGCACCATAATCCGTGTCGCCGATCAGTGGATGGCCGATATGGGCCATGTGGACGCGAATCTGGTGGGTGCGGCCGGTTTCGAGGTTGCAGCGGACCATGGCGGCAAGCGCCGTCGAATCCGGCTTTTCATGATAACGCTCGATGACCTGGTAATGGGTGATCGCCTCGCGCGCATCGTCGTCGCCCTCACGCTTGACGGCGCGTTTGATCCGGTCGCCGGCGCGGCCAAGCGGCGCGTCGATCGTGCCTTTGAGGCCACGAGGGCGGCCCCAGACGATCGCCATATAGGCGCGCTCCAGCGGACCGGTGCGGCCGTGATCAGCGAACTGGTCGGAGAGGTGGCGATGGGCGATATCGTTCTTGGCAACGACCATGACGCCGCTGGTATCCTTGTCCAAGCGGTGGACGATGCCGGGCCGCTTGACGCCGCCGATGCCCGAGAGGCTGTCGCCGCAATGGTGAATCAGCGCGTTGACCAGCGTGCCCGTCCAGTTGCCGGCGCCCGGATGCACGACAAGGCCCGGCGGCTTGACGAGAACGATGACGTCGTCGTCCTCGTAGAGCACGTCGAGGGGAATGTCCTCGCCCTTGGGTTCTGGATCCTCAGGTTCGGGCATGCCGATCTCGAAGACATCACCCGGCTGGACCTTCTTCTTGCCTTCCTTGACGATCTTGCCGTTGACGGAGACCTCGCCCTGCTCGATCAGGCTCTTGATCCGGTTACGGGAAAACTCGCCGCCGAGTGCTTCAGTCAGGAACGCATCCATGCGACCGGCCGCATCCTCATTTGCCGTGAGGACTTTCCTAATCGCCGGGGCTTGTTTAAAGGGGTCGTTCATTCTCATTCCATTCCGCGGGTAAGCCAGCCATGTCTCATCAGAAGCCAGTCGAACAGGAAGACAAGCCGCTCGATCCGGTGATCGAGAACGTGCGCCGCAAGATGATCAAGCTGCAGATGGTCTCGGCCGGTGTGATGGTTGTGATGCTTATGGTCGTGCTTTCGGCGATTGTCTACAAGCTAACGCGTCCAGGCAAGGCGGAGATGGCACAAGCGACTGCCGTTGCAGTGCCGAGTGATGCACCTTTGACGGCAACGGCCGCGCTGCCCGCCGGTTTCGAGGTCTCGGATGTCGCCCTGTCGGGCGGCCAGATCCTGTTCTACGGTTCGATTGCCGGCGGCCAGCGCAAGGCGATCGTCTTTGATATCGCCGCCGGCCGCGTCGTCGCCGACGTAGCCGTCAAGACGAACTGAGACGTCTGCCCGGTGGCGAGCGATCTCATCCGCATCGATGATCCAGCCGATCCGCGCATCGCGGGTCTCGTCTCGATCAGGGAGCGGGATCTGACGGGACGCCACGGTCTTTTTATCGCGGAAGGGACCGTCGTGCTGCGCATGCTGGCGACTGCGGATGGGGCAGGGCAGGGTATCCGGGCGGAGGCGATCCTGCTGCTTGAAAACCGCGTCGAGGGCGTTGCGGCCATCCTGGCGGATTTTCCGGCCTCCGTTCCCGTCTATGTCGCCAGTGCAGCGGTCTTCGACGCCATTGCGGGGTTCAACATGCATCGCGGCGTGCTGGCGCTGGGGAGCCGGGATCAGGCGCCGCGAATGGAGGAACTTGTCGGCGGCCTGCCCGAAAAGAGCCTGGTGCTTGCCGCCTGCGGCATCTCCAATCATGACAATATGGGATCGATGTTCCGCAATGCCGCCGCCTTCGGCGTCGATGCAGTGCTGATGGACGAGACCAGTTGCGATCCGATGTATCGCAAGGCGATCCGCGTTTCGGTCGGCTCCGTGCTCTCGGTTCCCTTCGTCCGCGAGGGCTCTGTGACGGCGCTGGTCGGGCGGCTGCAGGCCGAAGGCTTCGCGATCTGGGGCCTGTCGCCGCGCGGCGAGACCGATCTTCATGACATTCCGCCGGCGCCGCGCACGGCGCTACTGGTCGGCACGGAAGGCGAGGGGCTGCCGCAGCATATAATGTCGTCGATCCGCACCGCCCGCATTCGCCAGAAGCCCGGGCTCGACAGCCTGAATGTGGCGACGGCGACGGGCATCGCCCTGCATCAGGTGGCGATGATCAACGGGCACATCTGAGCGGCCAAGCGCCTATCGCTGGTCGGGCGGCAGCATGTCGCGGCTGCGCCTGGCGAGGCTCATGCCGGCGCCACCATTGGCCTCCTTCGCCATTTTCAGCAATGCGGGGATCGGTGATCCAGAACCTTCGTGGGCTGCCGTCAGCATCACCATGGTCGCGGCGATATCGGCAATCTCCTCGCGGATAGCATCATCATGCACGTCATTTGTCGAATGGGTCAGCCGGTCGGCAAGGACGGCGGCGCGATTGCGCACATATTCGGTCGGCACCGTCAGGTCGACAGTCGCCGCCTGTATTTTCGTTTCGTCTGTCTTCGTGCTGTCGGGTGTCACGGTTGCTGCTTGCTGTTCTGCCGAGCTGTCGGTCGGCGCCGGCTTCTTGTCCCTACGGGTCGGTACTGTCAGTCCGGCGGCGCGCAAGGCCCTGGATGCGTCGCGCAGGTCCATGCCGGATTCCTTGATCTTGGCCTTCAGGCGCTCGATCTCAGCTGCCCGGCGTTCGAGGAAACTGTCCTTGTCGGCATTGCTGGCGATTTCCCTGCCAAGCTTGGCGTCCAGCTGGCGAATGCGGGTTCCGTCGCGGGCAAGCCGTGCTTCCAGTTCCCGACCCTTGGCGTTTTCGGCCTTCAGTTCCTCGCGCAGTTTTTCGCGTTCGTCACGCAGGCCGGCCATGCGGCTTTTCAGGTTCTCCGCTTCCGCGTCATAGGCAGCGACATCGATCCGGAGGCTGTCGGTCTCGGCGGAGACGTGATCCAACTGCCGCGTCAGCGTCTTGATGTCGATGCCCTTCTTGACATTGTCGCGCTCGAGATCGGCCAGCGTCGCCTTCAAGCGCTCGATATTCAGCTCCTGCTGGCGTGCCGCGGAACGCAGGTCGGCGGCCTCGACATTCATATCCGCCAACTGTGTGTGGAGATCGGCGTTTTCGCCGGCGACGCGTTGCGCTTCCTTCTGGATCGCGCCGTTCTGCACAAGGAGATGGACATTCTTGTCGCGCTCGCGTTTCAGCGCCTGGCTGGTGCGGGCGTTCTCGGCGGCATAACCGGCGCGGGCGGCATCCTTCTGCGCGCGCACTTCCTGCGGCGACAGCGGCATGGTTGCCTTGAGGCGGTCCTCGGCGAACCGCGTGATGCGCTTGTACACGGCGGGCGCGACCAGCAGGCCAAGGATCACCGCCGTCAGGAAGCCCAGGGCAAACAAAAGTGCGAATTCAATCACGGACTGGCCATTTCACTTCCAAGCACGCGGCATGCTCTGGTCGGGGTTCGGTTCCATCCGCCCGACGGCGGAGATGCTTCAAGTATTCGCGAACGCGGTTTTTTTGCAAGACGCGGCG
This sequence comes from Pararhizobium sp., assembly GCF_035497515.1. GTDB lineage: Bacteria > Pseudomonadota > Alphaproteobacteria > Rhizobiales > Rhizobiaceae > Pararhizobium. The sequence goes on from NZ_DATJDJ010000003.1 coordinate 28,650, forward strand.
GCATCGAAAAGGCCTGGAAGCAGAATAACGCGGCGTTTCCCGATCAGAAAGGGTTCCAGGTCGGCTGCTGGGTGAGCTTGAGATAGCCGACATTGATGCCCAGCCGTGCACCGATGCCCGTGCGGATCGGCACCAGCACGATTTGCTCGTCGGTCAGAACCGTCATGCCGATACCGGCCACCACATAGGCCGAACCGGAGACACCGCCGAAACGTTTGTACAGGGCAGGAACGGACGGCAGATTATAGACCAGCATCATCGTCCGGCTGCCCTGGCCTCCCCAGTCGATGCCGAGCGAAGGGCCCTGCCAGAACACGTTGTGCTGGCCTGCGTTCTTGGTATAGAGGTCGCCCTCGCCATAGGTGAGGCCGGCCACGAAGGCACCGGAGCCCTCCTGCCCGAGGATATAGCCGTTCGGCAGGCCGTAATTCTGGAAAGCCCGCTCCACGACCTTGGCAAGGCCGCCGGATGTCGATCCGAAAAAGCCGTGGCCGGCGTCGACGATTTCCTGCATTGAGTACTGCGTACCGTTGGCGCTCTGCGCGCTTGCGCTGGACATCAGGCCGAGGGCGGCCAGAACAATGACGAACGCTTGCAGGCAGGTGGTTTTCACGGCTGAGGCAATCCGCTGCATACTTGTCTCCGTAAAGTCAGGAGCGGCCGGGATGGATGTCCGCGGGCTGTTTTCCTGTCCCGTACCAGATTGTCACGGGTTGGGCTGATTGTGAGCAATTTGAACCGATCATCTTAACAATCGGTTTACCAAATGTGGTGTCATTATGATCTTCGCCTTGACGCTATGTCCGCGCAATGTTCGCGGGCTACAGCAGGCTGGGCAAAGATCGCGGCACGCTGCCTGATATCGCTGGATGAGCCGAAGCCGGATGAAAGGCTATTGAGGAAACGACCATGGGAAAGAACCCGAACCTGACCTTGACCGGTCCCGATCTCGCAGCGCTTCTGTGCAGCCGCGTATGCCACGACGTCATTTCGCCGGTCGGCGCCATCAACAACGGACTTGAACTGCTGGACGAGGGCGGCGCCGATGCCGACGCGATGGACCTGATCCGCACCAGCGCACTGAACGCTTCGGTCCGGCTGAAATTTGCCCGCCTGGCATTCGGTGCGTCCGGTTCGGTCGGCGCCTCGATCGATACCGGCGAGGCCGAAAAGGCCGCCAAGGACTTCGCATCGGTCGAAAAGAAGACCGAAGTGACCTGGACCGGTCCGCGCGTCATCATCGCCAAGAACCGCGTCAAGCTGCTGCTCAACCTCTTCCTGATCGCCTACGGCGCCATCCCGCGCGGCGGTTCGATCGAGGTCATCCTGGAAAACCCGGAATATGACGCGGTCTTCAAGCTGGTCTGCAAGGGCCGGATGATGCGGGTTCCGCCGAGGCTGGTCGAGCTTCTGTCCGGCACGCTGGAAGAGGCGGTCGATGCCCACACCATCCAGCCGTACTATACCGTGCTGCTCGCGGAAGAGGCCGGCATGGAAGTGGAGGTCAGCTCCACGTCCGAGGAAATTCTCTTTACGGCGAAGATGTCTGAGGCCTGAGCTGGAGATAATTCGATTTTTCGTTCCCTCGGTAACTGAATCTTTGCCAAACCGGCATACGGTTGTTGATAGGGGGTGAATTCCCGCCTAGGTATAGAGAAGGAGCCTCGGATGCAACGCTTGATGATTGCCGATGATTCAGATGTCGTACGCAAGGTCGGAAAGCGCATCCTCTCCGGGCTGAATTTTCTGGTGTCCGAGGCGGCCAACGGCCTGGAAGCGCTGGTGCGCTGCGAGGCCGAGCTCCCCAACATCATCATCGTCGATGCCGGTCTCGACGGCGCGCTCGAACTCATCGCCAACATTCGCAATCTGCCCAACGGCAAGACCGTGCGCATCTATTATTGCGTCGTCGAAGCGGACCTGAAGAAGATGATGGCCGGCAAGCGCGCCGGCGCCGACGACTTTCTGCTCAAGCCGTTCGATCGCAAGATCCTGACCAGCGTCTTCGGCGCCCTGTCGATCGCCGCCTGATCCCACGATACCCATCCGGATTTCACCAATGAGCCGCTGCCTCCCGGGCCGCGGCTTTTTCGCGTTCCAAGGCAAGGTTCCGTCAAACCGGACGTGAACACGAAGGGCAGGGCATAGGCTGAAAACGCGAAAGCCCGCCAACATCGGCGGGCTTTGACGAAATTTCTCGGCGGTATCGGCCGTGGCATCCCTGCATTATGCGGGATGGAGGAACACCAGCGGCTGGAATGCCGAAGCTGGATCAGGCGCTTTCCGCGAGATCGCCTTCCGGCTCGCGCAGCACATAGCCGCGACCCCAGACGGTTTCGATGTAGTTGGCGCCGCCGGCAGCATTGGCCAGCTTCTTGCGAAGCTTGCAGATGAAGACGTCGATGATCTTCAGTTCGGGCTCGTCCATGCCGCCATAGAGGTGGTTGAGGAACATTTCCTTGGTGAGGGTCGTGCCCTTGCGGAGCGAGAGCAGCTCCAGCATCTGGTATTCCTTGCCCGTCAGGTGAACACGCTGGCCACCGACTTCGACGGTCTTGGCATCGAGGTTGACGATCAGTTCGCCGGTCGAGATGACCGATTGCGCATGTCCCTTGGAACGGCGCACGATGGCGTGGATGCGGGCAACCAGTTCGTCCTTGTGGAACGGCTTGGTCATGTAGTCGTCGGCGCCGAAGCCCAGGCCGCGAACCTTGTCCTCGATGCCGGCCATGCCGGACAGGATGAGGATCGGTGTCTTGACCTTGGACAGGCGCAGCGTTCTCAAGACTTCATAGCCGGACATGTCGGGCAGGTTGAGATCGAGCAGAATGATGTCGTAGTCATAGAGTTTGCCGAGATCGACGCCCTCTTCACCGAGATCGGTGGTATAAACGTTAAAGCTTTCCGACTTGAGCATCAATTCGATGCTCTGCGCTGTCGCGCTGTCGTCTTCGATGAGTAGAACCCGCATAATTGTCCCCTTTTCCGCCGCCGAAAGGTGTTGATGGCCCCCTTACGCGATACGGATCCAGTCGTTGCCTGATTTGGAGGCTGCCACGAAATGGTTAACAAATTCTGATTCACTCTGGCAAGGTGTATCGGAAATGTTAAATATTTTTAGCAGCCCTCTGTTTTTACAGATGAATCCGGAATGAAATCCTTAATGAAAAACATTAAGAAATTCCGTTATCTGACTCATTTGACTCAACCTATGACGAACCTCAAATTTAACGTCCGGCATTTACTGACCCTTAAATGATCGTCCCTATGATTAACGATGCCCGTAAACGAAAGGTTACCAGCGGTAGGATTTTGTTAAGATCGCTGTAATTTTTTTCATTTTCCGACGCCGTAAGGTCGGTTGGACGGGTCAAATCAGTAACCGGGGTCTCGCATCACGGGAGTATTGCGTATGAAGTCACGTGAGAGCCTTGTTCGCCTGAAGGAATTTCAGGTGAAGGAGAAACAGCGTCAGTTGAGCCAGCTTCAACTGATGATGTCCGAATTTGAGCGGATGACCAAGGAATTGGAAAACCAGATCACGTTCGAAGAAAAGAAGTCTGGGATTTCCGATCCCGCCCACTTCGCCTATCCGACGTTTGCCAAGGCTGCCCGGCAGCGGGCCGACAATCTGCAGGTCTCGGTTCGGGAGCTGAAGATTCAACAGGATGCGGCGGAACTGGCGCTGGAAGAGGTTCAGGCGGAATTCGCCAAGGCCGCGGCGCTCGAAGAGCGTGACAGCAGCATTCGCATGCGCGCCTAGGCGCGTTTGGGAATTGCGAAAAGCCAAAAGGCCCATCTCACGGACTTTGTCTCAAGTCCGTGAGATGGGCCTTGTGCGTTTGAGTGGTCAGGCTTGAATGACATCCTGCCAGTCGGGATGGCGCTGGGCCTGGGCCCGCATGAACGGGCAGAGTGGAATGATCTTCCAGCCCCCCTTGCGGGCTTCCTCGATGGCATGCGCGGCCAGCGCCTGGCCGACTCCCTTTCCGCGCAGCGCATCCGGGACGCTGGTGTGATCGATGATGATCAACAGCGGCGATGTCCGGGAATAGGTCATTTCACCGGTATGGCCCTCGAGCGAAGCGCTGTAGCGGCCGTGTGAACCGGTTTCCAAATTTTCGATCTTCATCGCATCTCTCCATCCGCCGGCGCGGGTCTGTTGTTTCATTGTGGACATGCGCCATCACTGTGCAACATCCGGGAAGGTGGTATGTAGTTCTGCCTTGCAACAGAAGACATGATTCATGCGTCTCGTCACCCCGATTTTCCTGGTCCTTTCCACGTTTTTCCTGGCGCTCGGCCTGGTCCTGCCCCTCGTCAGGTTCGAGAAACTCATCTTCTTCAACGAGACTCCCTCGCTTCTGGGGATCGTGTCGGCGTTGTGGGAGAAGGACAATGCGCTTCTCGCGGTCATCGTCGGACTTTTTTCGGTGGTGTTTCCGCTTACAAAACTCATCGGCATCGCCTTCGAAGCGACCGCGCCGGCGGACGATGCCACCGCGAACACCATGATTTCGCGTCTTCTGCCGATCCTTGGAAAATGGTCGATGATGGATGTGATGCTGGTGGCGCTGGTCATCTTCGCGGCCAAGACCAGTGGCATGGCCGAGGCGTTCACGCAGCCGGGCCTGTGGTTCTACGCGGGATCGGCGATCCTGACCGGGCTTCTGCAGATGCGGTTGCGGCCGCATTGAATGCGGCCGCGCAAGATCTTGCAAATCTGAAATCGGATTAGTGGCGGTACTGCTGGATACGGGTCGTGCGAAGACCGGCAAGGCCGTGGTCGCTGATGGATGACTGCCAGGACAGGAATTCTTCGACCGTCAGGGTATAGCGTTCACAGGCTTCTTCCAGGCTCAAAAGCCCGCCACGAACGGCGGCGACGACTTCAGCCTTGCGGCGGATAACCCAGCGGCGGGTATTGGCCGGGGGCAAATCTGCAATTGTCAAAGGGCTGCCATCGGGTCCGATGACATATTTCACGCGGGGTCGTATCATTTCGGTCATTGGACTCTCTACACATACTCAAGACCATGTGCGCTCAACTTAGCCTGCCACATTTAACATTTGCCTAAGCGCGCGGTAACAATTTGCTCATAATTTGAGAGACTTCGGGATGTGCACGAACCATCGGACGATTCCGCGGCTTTTTCATCATCGAGATCGTCCCGAGCGAGGCTCATCCTGATCCCGTGCGTATTTTTGCAACTGCCGATATGGTAGAGCGGGCGCCTGCATAGGAGCCATGCAAATATAACGATTCAATTTTCCTAAAACTGTTGCTATATCCGCGCTGTAATTGAGCATAAGCATCATATTGGTGCTCCGGAATGCTCTCGTTGCGCCACTTTATTTCAAAGCCACGGCCATTTTGCTTCGATTGCGTCCTTTCGGGCACTCTCGGAGTTTGGGTGATGGCAGATTTAAGCGTGGTGCTTCCGAAAAAAATTCCGGGATGAGAATTTTTTGAGGATCCGGAATTTCCGATCCGGCAATTTGGTGATCAAAAATATGAAAGACCCTGACAAGCTGGCCTTGCGAAGCGAGGCTTATGCTGATTTTCTTTCCGGTATGACCAGTTCGACAGTCCAGACGGAGTACGAGGTCCTTCATCTGATGCGCCAGTGCACGGCGCAGTTCGGCTTCACTCACTTCATGATCGCGCGAATCCCTTTCGGTGAGCAGCAGCGTTTTGCCGAACGCCTGGTGTTGTCGAGCTGGCCGTCCGAGCTGGTGCGCCAGTATGATACGGCGACCATCTTCCATGCCAGCACGCTGGTGGAGCGGCTGTGCCATACCAAGCTTCCGATCTTTGGCGAGACGGCGGCCTTGCTGAGCGGACCGGCCAACGATGTCTCCGGTGGCGCCGTCGCCGGGCTGTTTGCCGATTATCCGATGCGCAACACCTTTGCGATGATGCTCCATACCACCTACGGCGAGGCTTTCGCCATTCTCCTCTCCGGTCCACGCTCCGAGCCCGAGAGGGCAGAGACCACGGACCTTTATTTCACCTTGCTGCAGCTTTTCGAAACGCTGGAGCGGACCTTCGAGGTCGGCTCGTCCGCCCGAGACAAGCTGTCGACCCGCGAAATCGAATGTCTTCGCTGGGCGGCGGCTGGCAAGAGCAGCGACGAGATCGCCATCATTCTCGGTATTTCCGTCTATACGGTCTCCAGCTATTTCAAGACCGCGACCCGCAAGCTCGATTCCGTCAACCGCATGCAGGCGATCGCCCGCGCCATGCGCATGAAGCTGATCTGAACCCGATTTTCGATCTTAACGCGGCTTTGACGATGCTCTTGTCCCCATCCATGCAACTTTCTATATAGCGGCCTTGCGGCGCCCACTAAAAGCTTGCCCGCATCGCTGCGGCGTTGGCCGTTTGCAGGAAACAGGGTATGGTCGCGCCGAAATGCTCGAAAACCCGCCGATGGACCGGAATGCCGGATTGGATGCCGTGAACAGTCTCGATTTTGATCGCAAGCCCGAAGATACGCGCGTCGTCGTTGCCATGTCCGGCGGAGTCGATTCTTCCGTCGTGGCCGGTATCCTGAAACGCGAGGGCTACGATGTCCTCGGTATCACCCTGCAGCTCTACGATCATGGCGCCGCGGTGCACCGCGCCGGCTCCTGCTGCGCCGGTCAGGACATTGACGATGCCCGCCGGGTCTGCGAAGTGCTGGGCATTCCGCACTACGTGCTCGACTACGAGCAGCGCTTCCGCGAAACCGTGATCAATCCCTTTGCCGAAAGCTATGTCGCGGGCGAAACGCCGATCCCCTGCGTTGCCTGCAACCAGACCGTCAAGTTCGCCGACCTTTTGGCGACCGCACGCGATCTCGGCGCTGATGCGCTGGCGACCGGCCATTACATTCGCTCGAAGGCCAATCCTCAAGCTGGCGTACCCGGCCGCCGCGCGCTGTTCCGCCCGACCGATGCCGATCGCGACCAGAGTTATTTCCTCTTTGCGACGACGCAGGACCAGATCGATTATCTGCGGTTCCCGCTCGGCAATTTGACCAAGGCGGAAACCCGGCAGCTTGCCGAAGACATGGGCCTTGTCGTCGCCAAGAAGGCCGATAGCCAGGACATCTGTTTCGTGCCACAGGGCAAATATGCCGATATCATCAACAAGCTGAAGCCGAATGCGTCGCTGGCGGGCGATATCGTCCATCTCGACGGTCGCGTGCTCGGCAGCCATGACGGCATCCTGCACTATACGATCGGCCAGCGCCGCGGCATCGGTGTCGCCACCGGTGAGCCGCTCTATGTCGTCCATCTCGACGCCCGTTCGCGCCGCGTCATCGTCGGTCCGAAGGAGGCGCTGGAAACCCGCCGCGTCCATCTGCGCGACGTCAACTGGCTGGGCGATGGCGATATCCATGATGTGGCGAAGGATGGCTTTGCCTGTTTTGCCAAGGTTCGCTCCACCCGTCAGCCAGCGCCGGCCATCCTGCGCGCCGATGCTTCCGGCATCTCGGTCGAACTCCTGGAAGGCGAGGCGGGCGTGGCGCCCGGCCAGGCCTGTGCTCTCTATTCCGGCATCGGCGAGGATGCCCGCGTCTATGGCGGCGGCTTCATCCTGCGCTCCGAACGGGAAGCTGCGGCCGAAGCGGCGCTGAAGGATCTGCTGCACGGCATCGTCGCGGCCTGAACAGGCAAGGGCAGGGCGCCATGTGGCGCGCATCCCCCTCCTTGTTCACCGGCTTTGGAAAACTTGCGGCTTTTTGAAACGGCTCGGCTTGACACCGGCATGAACCGCACCTTATAAGCCGCCCACCGATGACAAAGACGGCGGCCAAGGCCGGTGTCGAAGTCCGATGGCGGGGTAGCTCAGGTGGTTAGAGCAGCGGAATCATAATCCGCGTGTCGGGGGTTCGAGTCCCTCTCCCGCTACCACTGCTATCACCGACAATTCCCGAATTGAGCAAGCTGGTCAGATGGCCCTTGACCTGCAAGGCGTAGGGCTCTCCCTTCCCTGTCTTGTAGACGATGACGGCCGCGACAAGCTCGCGGAAAGCGCTGACGATATCGGCGTCCGGCTCCCCTTCCTTCATGGCGACGATCTGCGACAGGCTCTCGATGTTCTCGCGGAAGCGGGTGATCGCTCGCGGATGAAGTTCGATGACGTTTGATGGCTTGTCCTGGGCTTCCAGCTTGCGCTTCAACTTGTCTCGCTCGGCGCGCAGCGGCGTGAGGAGGAAGGCGGCTTCTTCATCTTCGATCAGTCCCTTGGAAATCTTCTCGACCAGCTTGGCGACGCCGTCCCTTGCCTCGGCGTATTGTTTCTCCATCGCAGCTCTGTTCCGGCGGCCATCGTTTGCGATGCGCCGCCGTTCTGCTTTGTATTCGTCGACATAAGCTTCGATGATGCGCGTGTCGGCGAATTGCAGCCTCAGGCTGTCGACCACCTGAGCCTCGATCCGTTCGATGTAGTAGCGACGCGTGTTGTCGCAACTTCCGGATTCGCGAAACGTGCTGCATTGGATGCGATTTCCGGAACGATCCGGCCCGACTAGCGCCATGCCGCCGTTGCAGCAACCGCAGCGAAGCAAGCCGGACAAAAGCCGGCGTGACCGTGCCATCTTGACCTTCTGAGCGCCGCCGGTGAGTTCCTTGCGGCGCTGGACTGCCGCAAAGAGATCGGCATCGACGATGCGGAGCTCCGGCGCCTCACGCCGCTCGAAGGCATCGTCGTCATTGATGCGGGATATCCGGCGGCCGGTCGACGGGTCCTTGACCATGCGAACGCGGTTCCAGATGAATTCTCCATTGTAGAGCGGATTGCGCAGGATGCCATTTCCGCGCTGACCATTGCCGTTGATCGTCGACGAATTCCATTTTGGCCCTCGTGGCGCCGGGATGTTTTCCGCATTCAGGCTGGCTGCAATCGTCCGCGGGGCCGTGCCCGATGCGTAGAGGCGGAAGATCCGGCGGATGACGGCCGCTTCGGCCTCGACGATGAACAGGGCCCCCGGTTGGCCGGGCAGGGGCCGATAGCCATAGGCGCGGCCGCCGGCACTGCGACCGGAGCGCACCACGCCAACCATTCCACGGCGGACCTTTTTCGCACCTTCCTCGCGCTGCATCTGGCCGATCACGCCATACATGCCGACTTGCAGAGTCTCGATCCGACCGCCGTTGACGCAGTTGATCTCGACGGATCGGAAGGTCAGGTTCTTATGGATGTGCGCGAGATCGCCGATATCGCGCGAAAGGCGGTCCGTCGCCTCGGATATGACGATGTCAAAGGCAGAGTGCTCGGCCGACTGCATAAGATTTGAAAGGCCGGGGCGGCCGAACATGGATGCGCCGGATTTCGCCCGATCGGAATATTCCGCGACCACTACGGCGCCCAGCCTTTCGGCGTGGACGCGGCAGATACGAACCTGGTCCTCGACCGACTGGTCGTTTTGCAGATCCGTGGAATACCGGGCGTAAATCGCAGCACGTTTCATTGCTTTCTCGACTCTTCCGTTCTCGACGCGTCATTAGCGGCGGGCGGGGGCATGGCGTCAAGCCGTGCCTGCCGGCGGGCAAGTGCCCTGACGAGGGTTATCATCGGCGTCTCAGCCGGAGCCTGGAGGTCAGCCATCGGTAGAGCCCTCCGCCCACGCGTGCACTTTTTGAACACATTTCGTGCCAACCATTCGGCTGTAGGGTTGATTCGCAGCTAACAAAGAAAGGCCTGCAAATGAACCTTCTGAATGAGCTATTAGAAATTCATCATCGTCATCCGTCATGGGCTCCGGAAGAGCTTGCCACTGATGGCTACGCCCACAAGGTCGACGGGAAGTGGCAACTGACAGAGAGCGGGCAGCAAGTGATACAGCCCGAGCTCGATCGACTTGCCTCTGTGTTGTATCCCGAGGATCTGCCGAGAAACTAGACAGTGTTAGGGCGGTCGTCATCGGCCGCCCTCCAGACTGTCTGCAGGCGCTGGCGCGACCGATAGAACGTGCTGGACGATGCGCGCAATGTGCGACTGAAGGCCGGCCAACGCGTGATCGGACAGTCCGCCAGTTGTGTTGCCACCTCGCAGCCAGTCCGCATATACGGCGGTCTCCTGAGTGGCATAGCTCTCGATGTCAAACGTCAGCTTTTTCGCTTGGTTCGTTGGCGTGGCCTCTGGTGGGCCAAAGAAGGCATCAGTCGGCAACACAGTGAGTACACGACCAGATTTGTAATATATCGGCACGATCCGGGCCGCTGCGGTCCACCAAACCAACCAAATGGAAACCTTGCTGGAACCGTCCTTCTTTTTGAAAAAGAGGCCGCGCGCGCTTTTCACCTGATCAACCATCTGCTCGCGATCGATTTCTGAGAGTTTGATAGCGTATCGCTCTTTGGCGCGCTGCTCGGCATGAATTGCGACCAATTCGTCAGGGGTAAGGTTCACGGGAGCACCTCCGTATCTACCTGGGGGGCGGGCGGGTCCATGACATCGCTGTAACGGTAGGTATCGACCTTGCCGCCGGTCTCCTCGCCTGTGTCCAGATCGACAACCGGAGACCCCTCCAGGCACGCGGCATGGCAAGTGCTCATCTCGATATCGGAGGCGCAAATGTCGTCGGCCGTGAGCGGCTCGGCGCAGATCGGGCAGCGGTGAATATGGTCGCTCATTGGGTCGATCCTCCGGCAAACTGGATACCCTCGACCTGAATGCGAGCCTGGTCGATATAGGATTTGATAAAGGCGGTGATGTCGTCGCGGCCGGCTGGCTCGATGCATGCAAAGGCGATCGACAACAGACCAGTCGTGATGCCGCAAATTACGGCCTCGATTTGCTTCTCCGGGGACAGGCGGCTGTAGTCGGCAGTGTTGATGACTGCAATCACCGCCTCGCACAGCATCGTGCGGATGCGCTCGGCCGTGGCGTCAAACGGGTCAGCGGCGTTGAAAGGATCAACCATGGTCGGCCTCCGTCCCGGCGAGGGCGGCGCGGGCCTCAAGGATCATCGCATCGTGCGTGCCCTCGATATCGTTGGCGACCAGGCCATCGCCAATTTCGGAGGACAGCGATTGGCCAGCGATGCGGCGCAGAGTGCGCAGCAGCACATTCGGCGCAGGGGCTGGGTTATCGTTACGATAGTCGGTGATCGCTTGCTCGATGGAAGGGTGACGCTCGTGCACCGCCCCGTCACGGCCTTTGCGCGGCCACATGTTGATCCGAAGATAGCCGAACCCGTGAGGCTCGACCTCAATGCGGATGCACTCGTCATGCGCGCCGATAACCAGCCGGGTGAGCTGATTAAAGTCCCATGAAGCCAGCGCAGGCCGGTTTCCAAGGACAAAGGACACGCCATTGCCGTAACGCCAGTCCACGCGCTTCCAGAGCACGGGCAGGTTATAGACACCCGTCCTGAAAGCTGTGACCAGAAGGCCAACGGCTCGCCGTGTAAATTCGGTTTGCTTGGCCTGGGGTATGCCGCCCGAACGGCTGCAATGATCCTCGTGAGTGATATCAGGCATCGGAGCCCTCCGACGCCGGGGCTACAAATGCGGCAAGTGCGGCTTCCTCGCTGTCGAACCAGCGAATTTCAGTTTCGTCCGGATCGCCAGCTTCGGTCCAAGTTACGGGAACCTCCGCTACCCATTTGCGTGGGCCGCGAATGAGCGTGGCAACCTGCATGACCTTGCCGGAATGGAGGGCCTCACCATGACCGTGCACCTGGTCGCGATCTTCCCAGTCGGAGGTAAACTCCCATTCGTCGGGATCATAGCAAAAGTCGGGCTCTTTACCTTCGCGGGCCTTGTCGAGACGCTTCAGCAGTTCCTCACTGCGCGCCTCTTCGGCGGCGAGTATGGCCTCAAGCTGAGCAACGCGGATTTCCACATGGTGTGGGGGTGCGGGTGTGCCGGCAAAGTTGATGGCATCGGCGAAGATAAGCGCCAGTGCCCTGACCTGGTCGTCGGGGCGGGTGTTGTTGACATCGATGGTGATGATGTCTGCGCCGGTGGCATCTACGATGACGCCGAGGTCGGTTTCGGAGGCACGCAACGGCAGGGTGACGTGGTGGGCGGAAAGATCGGTCATGGCGACCGTGCCCTGGTATTGGGTTTCGTTCATCGTGCCTTCCTCCAGTTCTCAAAATCGTTAACGAGTTGGCGCCAGCGGGATGCGGCGGCTTCGTCGGTGTCCAGTTCGGCGCGGGATTGGATGCGCAGCATGGTGCGGACGCGCGAAATGATGCGTTCCTTGTCCGCCACATCGACGCCGTGGCAGGTGAACAGGAAGTCGAGAAATGCGCGGTCGTTGCACTTCATCGCGCATTCGGCCGCGTATTGCTTCGGCTTCGGGCGGTCGCGCTCCTGCTTTTCCATGACGCGCCGGAACCGGTCGGCAAGGCTTGTGTATCGATCCAGCAGCCAGAGCAGATCCTCAGGCGCAGCGATGGCGAATTCGCGATTGAAGATGCTGGCGTCGTCGAGCAGGACGGACACGTCTTCCTGGCCTTCGTCTCCGTTCGCCGTCAGCGTCAGGCCGCGCTCGCCGGCCATGATCCCCCAATCCTTCGCGGCAAGACCGGCGCGGTTGCGGATGGCGTCGAGGCGTTTCTGGTTGGCACTGACGGCTGGCTCCTGCATGTCAGCCGGCCTTTCCGACGAGATCGGCCAGGGCATCGCCGAGCGCTTCGGCAAGGGCAACAGCCTCTCGGGCGTCCTCGGACCCCTCGTCAATGCAGCCTGCCAGCACGGCGAGGATGGCCGTGAGCGCGTCGGTGAATTCAAAACCTTCCAGAAGCGCCATGATCGCATGGGCGATCTGCTGCTGGACAACGGTCAGCCCGCCGGTTTCAACGGTGACATCAGCCATCAGATTTTCTCCCGGACGATCTTGATCTTGTTGATCGGCTTGCCGGGGCGGCGCTGTTTGGCGATCTTGCGGGCCTCCTCGGCATCGCATGCGTCGATATCCAGAGGCGTGATGCTGGCGTCGTCGAAGTGGACGCGGAACGGCATGATGGGGCGGATTGCGGCCGGGTTCATGGGCGCACCTCGTTGGCCGGCGCATAGAGGCTGTTGCGCGGAAGCGAAATGCGGACGCGGCGATAGGCGTGGTCGCGATAATCCTCGACCTCGATCACCACCTTGCGGTCGTCGCTTTCCAGCAGGCGCGGCGGGCTTTCCGCCCAGCGGTTGCGGCGGCAGTCGATAAAACCCTGCATCACCTTTACCGGCACGTTGAACATTCCGGACAGTTCGGAGGCGCGGGCGCCGCGCTGGACTTCGCGATAGATGACGGATTCGTGCGGCAGGGTGCCGGTCAATCTGGGCTTTCCCATCAGCGGGCTTCCTTCATCTGGATGACGTTGCTGGGCACGGCCGGCCGGCGCCGGCGCTCGGCGTCCCAGAGTTCGCAGAGGCGATCGAGCTCGACGCCGTGGCGGCTGGTAATTTCGGCAAAGGTGCCGGCACGGTATCCGCCGGTGCCATCGCGGCGGCAATCGGCAAGGGCTGCGGCTTCAAAGACGGTGACAGACTGGCTCATCAGACGCGCGCCTCCGCGAAATGGAAGGCGGCCTGGCGATGGAGACCGATGGGCGCCAGGAGTAGCCCCATGAACAGGGCCATCAGCATTCCAAAAAGGACGATGGCGAGCAGGGAGCGATTCTGGCGGGCCTGCAGGCGTGCGAGGTTGTGACCCGTGATCGGCGCTGGAAGGTTGCGTTTCAGCGCAGGGAGGCCGGCGCGGCGGCGCAGCTCGTCGATGGCAAGGTCGAAACCGTCGCGGTGTTCGGAATAGGGGAGCCAGAAGGCGGCGCGATCGGTGACGCCCGCCCGTGTTTCGAGATCCGTGAGGGTCATGACAGGGCCCTCGCGATCTCGACGATGATGTAGACGCCGGACGCAACGAGAGCGCCGATGACGGAACCGACGCGATGGGCGCGGACAAGCGCCGCATCGACGATGGTGGTGACTTCGGCCAGAGCGGGATGGGCGGGCAGAGCCGGGTTGGCGCCCCGATCCCGTGACGGGGGCGCAGAGGGGATCGGGGAGCGCGTATCCATGTGTCAGGCTGCCTTGCGGGCGGGGACGCGGGCCCGGGTGATGGCGTCGGCTTTCGCCACGGCCAATTCCCTGGCCGCATCGCCGTGGGCGTCGAGCTGCGCCTGGCTGAAGCCGAGCAGCTTCAGGTGATGCGCGGTGCAGCCGTCGCCCTGGCGGCGCATGCCTTCGGCCATGGCCTCCCTGATCTGGCGGGGTGTGGCGTTTTCAAACTTGTTCATGTCCGGTCTCCCGTGAGGATTGAAAGATCCTCCCGGCGGCGCGGTACGCATGAAACCTGTCCGCGCCACCTTTGGGAGGTGTGGCAAAGATAATTCGGTATATGTACCTAGTCAAGGCAAAATCGGTATATGTACCGAATTAAGACCGCAGGCTGTTCGGTAACCTCACCGAATCACCAGCAGAATCAGGTCATTGTCCTTTAAGGATTGCGGGCATATCGTCTTGCAATCGTTACGGGCGGGGGAACTTCAATGAGAACGAAAGTTAAAGCAGCGTTTGCGCTTGGGCTGGGCATCGTCTGGGCTTTGCCGGCGGTGGCCGAGACGTCATGCAGGGTGTCCAAGGCCCAATATGATGCGCTCCAATCCGACAGTAGTTATTCCCAGGTGGTGTCGGTGCTCGGTTGTCACGGCGAGGAACTGAGCAGCACCGAAATGGCGGGTTTCAAGACAGTGATGTTGATGTGGACCGGAAACTCTTTCGGCGGAAACATGAACGTGATGTTTCAGAACGGCCGAATGATGAGCAAAGCTCAGTTCGGTTTGAAGTAGAGGGTCACATGGCAACCATAGTTCGCCGCGAAACGCGCAAGCGCGGTTTCTTCGGATGGATCTTCCTGATCCTGTTTATTTTGTTCAACCTGCTGATGGTCTGGTGGTTGCTTGCCTACTGGTCAAGCTTGGCCTCGACGACATCTGCGAGTGACGCAGAAGCAGCGGGGAAGGCGATTGGTGGTACAATCGGGTCTGGAATGCTGATTTTTCTATGGGCAGCGGGGGATGTGATACTTGGTCTTTTTGTGCTGCTCACGCGTGGCCGCAAGATAATCATCGAAGAGACCGTTTCCGCCTAGTGCTCGGCTGATAGCCGACCTTGTCGGTCCTACATGTCGATGTAGGACCGCACGACCCTGCCGAAAATCTCTGGCATGGAGTCGTTCTCCGGAAAAATTGGCTCGTGTTTCGCATTCGTCGATACCGGTTCAAACCGGTCAGGGCTTTGCCTATACCTTTTGTAGGTTGCTCCGCCTTCACCGTCCTGGATGATGTAGCAGGCGTTCGTCACGAGGCGCTTGTCTCGCAGGTTCACAATAATCACCGACTCGGGCGGCGAGATCCTGTCCATCGAATCGCCTATCACTTCGAGCGCTGCATATTTGCCGCCCTCGGGCAGGCCGTTGACTGCGATAGTGTCGAAATCGTCGGTTTCCAATACAGCGTCTGTCGAAGCAAAAGCGCCAGCACTGACCCATGAAATCTTCGGCACTAGACGCGGGGTGGCGATGAGAGCTGCCTGATGTTCATCTTCTGGGCCAGACTCGTACGCCAGCCATTGCGGAGTGGTTTTCAAAGCGGGAGCTATAACCTTCAATGTCTCGATGCGCGGCATAGCTCCGCGACGCCAGTTGCGGATCGTGCCGATCTTAGCTCCTGAGGATTGCTCGGCCGCATGTTCGGATATTCCCAAAACATCAAGGCGCCGCTTAACGCGGTTAAGGATTTGATCTAACGTGTTTTCTGTCATTCTGGTGTCCATGCGGTAAATATACCGTAGTGGGGATGATGGCGCGATGGGTACATGGACCGTTGACAATTCGGTACATGTACCACATAAAGCTGTCATGATTGATGATCTGCTCATGCTATCGGACGCGTTCTGCTCGGCGACTGGCCTTGCGGAAACAACGTTGTCGTCGAAAATTTTCAATGACGGAAAGCGGATCGCGGCGGTACGCAGTGGCAAAGACGTCGGTGTTAGACGACTTGAGCGCGGAATCATCTGGCTTTCGGAGAATTGGCCAACTGGCGCTGAATGGCCTGCAGAGGTTGTGCGGCCGGTTTCGGTTTCGATGGGCGCCGATGATGACCGGCTGGCTGAACTCGTCGCCTTGGTTTCGGAGGCGGCCGAATGACCGCCTCCCGTTTTTCCCCTGCAAGGCAGAGAAGCCGTGAAACCTCCTCCCTTCACGGGCCTTGCCGGCTGGCCCCGGCGATCCTCCTCCCCGCCGGGGCCAATCTGATTTTCGGTTTCGCATTGGCTCAAGGTCCCCCGTGATCTGATGCCCTGACTTTTCGCAGTTCGATGACATTCCCACTACGGGAAACCCCGACCGGATTTCCCGGATCGGGAAAGCATTTTTGCGCGCCTGCGCGGGAGACAGTCCATGTCCGATACGATGACGAATGCCTGGTTTCACCGGCTGAAGGCCGCAAACCGGATGCTGATCAAGCTCAATGGCGGGATCGAGGCGAGCGCGGATCTCGCCTCGATCTCGAAAAGCCAGATCGGCCGCTGCAACTCGACGACCGACACCGAGCTTTTGCCGATCACGGCGATCATTCGCCTGGAAGCCGAATGCGGCGACCCGGTTGTGACGCGCGCCATGGCCGAGCTGCACGGCTGCGCGCTGACCGATCCTTCCGAGCGACCGGCCAACGGGCATTGCATTCTGCGCGACAGTGCGGAGCTCGCCATGCGCAGCGCCGAGTTTTCGGCGGGCGTTGCCTCTGCGGCTTCCGACCTGGTGGTGACACCGGCAGAAGCTATGCGTTCGCTGCGCGACCTTGAGGCGCTGGAGCGCAAGATCCCCGACGTCAAGACGACGCTGACGAAGATCGCGGCCGATGGCGGGGCGACCGCCGCCCTTCGGATGGTGCGCGACTGATGACCTGTCACCTCACTATGCCGGGGTGCATCTCTGCGCCGCAAGTCTTTCCCTCGACGCTCGACGTGCGCCTCGACGGGCGCGGCCGCGTCTTCCTGCGCGGAATAGAGGCTGCGGGCGGGCGGTCTTTCCTCGGGATTGCCGATGACCTGCCGGCGGCCCGGATATGCCTGCGCCAGGGTCTGGTCACGGCCGACCCCTCCGACAGCCGCTGCCTTTCGATTTCCGCCAAGGGGCGCGCCTATCTGGCGCGACTGCGGGGTGCGGCATGAGCGGACAGCTGGGAGAACGGCAGGCGCATGTCCTGCAATCGGCCTGCGTGAACGGGTCATTCCGTTCCGAAACCGAACCGGAGCAGGCGGCGGCGCGAAAACTGAACGGAAAGGGGATGCTGACGCGCGATCCGAAGGACGGCGCGATCTGGTATCCGACCGAACGGGCGCAGAAGGTGGCGACCGCTGCGGCGCTGATCGTGCTTGCAGGGCCAAGGCAGGACGCTGGGCCAGTCGAGGCTCCAACTGATGCGCCGGCCGACCTTCCCGTCGAGCGCCGGGATTCCTCGGACCTGGCGGCGACGGTGGAGCGGGCGCGGGCCTTGCTCGACGAAGGCGATGTGATCGCGGCGCGGTTGCTGGCCTCCGGTGCCTATCGCGAGGCGAAGGCCCAGGCCGGCTATGCGGCGGAATTCGGCGCTGCGGGCAAGCGGCTTGTTGCAAAATCACGCCAGCTGCAGGGGGATGCCCTGCTTATCGAGACGAGGGCAAAGATCCGGATCGCGGCGGAATGGGAGAAGGCGCAGGCCGAGGGCAGGGCAGCAGGTCGTGGTCGCCCGAAAAACATTCCAGATGAGAATGTTTTCACGCTCGCGGAGGCGGGGCTTTCAGCGAAGGAAATTCACGATGCCCGGCGTTATGCCGAAGCCGAGGAAAAGGCGCCGGGCCTGGTCGAGCGGGCCATCGCGGCGCGGATAGAGGCGGGACTTGAACCGAGCCGCGCCAATCTGCGCGCCTCGATCGGCACCAAGACCGCCACAAAGGAAGAACGCGGCCACAATCTTTACGAGACGCCGGCCGAGGCGGTCCACACGCTGCTGGCCCTGGAGGAGTTCGCCCCGATTATCTGGGAGCCGGCCTGCGGACGCGGGGCGATCTCGCGGATCCTTGAGGCCGCGGGGCATCAGCTCATCATTTCCGACCTCGTCGATTACGCCACGTCCGACCAGTTCGGCGAAGTGCAGCAGGTCCGGGATTTTCTGGAAAGCCAGCCGGACGATGTTCCCGCTGTCGGTGCCATCATCACCAATCCACCCTACGGAGCGCTGCTCAACCGGTTTGTCGCGCATGCGCTGCGTGTCCACCGGCCGCGCAAGATGGCGCTGCTGCTCAACGTCAATTTCTACGGCGGCACGGAAAACGACGATCGCAATTTCGCGCTCGACGAACATCCGCCAGCGCGCATCCACTGGTTTGCCCGCCGGCTTCCAATGATGCACCGCGATGGCTGGGACGGGCCGGAAGCCGGCAGTTCGATGAACACGGCGTGGTTTGTCTGGGAACGGCAGGAGGACGGCGGCTATGGCGCGCAGACGCTGATCAGACGCGTCGACTGGAAGCGATACCAGCCGGTCGAGATGGCGGAGGCGGCCGAGTGAGCGACATGCTGCCCATCATCGAACAGCTGGCGGATGCGCCCGATCACGTTGCGCGGGCACGCTGGCTCTTGCGCGCACCCGAATATGTGCTTTCGCGCGACCAGGTCGTGATCGGCAAGCTGCTTGCAGCGGTCGGGTTTCGCGAAGGCACTGCCGCTCTCAATGCGGAGGTCGCAGCCTCGGCGGCGGTGCGCCGGCCGGACGGCTCCATTCCAATCACAACACGCCTTGCCCGGGAACATGCACGGATTGGGCTTGCGATCATTGCGCGCGAAGGCGCGGGGCAGGGGGAATTGCGCCATGTATAGAACGAATTTTCTGGATGATTTTCCTGCTCCTCCGGCTGTCTCGTTGCACAGCCGCGGCCTTCCGCTCATCGTCGACAGCTTTGCAGGCGGCGGCGGCGCGTCCACCGGCATCGAGATGGCGCTCGGCCGCTCGCCGGATCTCGCCATCAACCACAATGCCGCGGCGCTGGCGCTGCATGCGGCCAATCATCTGGAGACGCTGCATGTCTCGGAAAACATCTACCAGGTCGATCCGCTCGACTATGTGAAGGGCCGCCATGTCGGGCTCGCCCATTTCAGTCCCGATTGCAAACATTTCAGCAAGGCGAAGGGCGGCAAGCCGGTTGAGCGGAATATCCGCGATCTCGCCTGGATCGTCGTGTTGTGGGCCGAGCGCGCAAAGCCGGACGTGATCACGATGGAGAACGTCGAGGAGTGGCAGGACTGGGGGCCGCTGATCGAGACGGACAAGGGGCTGGTGCCCGATCCGGAGCGCAAGGGCGAGACCTATCAGAAATGGTGCAAGGCCATGCGCAAGCACGGATACAAGCTCCAGAAGCGCGAACTGCGCGCCTGCGATTATGGCGCGCCGACAATCCGCAAGCGGCTGTTCGTCATTGCCCGCCGAGACGGACTGCCCATCGTCTGGCCGGAACCGACGCATGGCAAGCCGGACGATCCTGACGTGATGGCGGGCCGCAAGCTGCCCTGGCGCACCGCGGCCGAGTGCATCGACTGGTCGCTGGCTTGCCCGTCGATCTTCGACACGTCGGCCGACATTATGGAAAAATACGGGTTGCGCGCCGTACGGCCGCTGGCGGATGCGACGATGTCGCGTGTTGCGCGCGGCATGAAGCGCTATGTGCTCGATGCGGAGCGGCCGTTTATTGTCAACCTCACCCATGGTGCGCGGGAAGAGGATCTGGCCGATCCGTTCCGGACGATCACGGGCGCCAACCGTGGCGAGAAGGCTCTGGTTGCGCCTCACCTGTCGGCCTTCTACGGCAAGGGCAAAGGGGGGCAGGATCGAACGGCTCCGCTGGTCGAGCCTGTGCGGGTTGTGACGACTGAAAACCGTCATGCGGTCGTCGCACCGCATCTGATGACCATGCGGAACGCCGGAAAGCCGTTCAACGGCGCGGACGAGCCGACACATACGATCACCGCCGGTGGCGCTGGCCTCACCATCGTCGCGCCGGTGCTGACCGCCGCGCAACACGGCGGCTCGGTGCACAGCGTCGAAGATCCGCACCACACGATCACCGCCAGCCAGAAAGACCAGAACGCGGTCATCGTGCCGACGCTGATCGGCTGCGGCGGCCGGGCAGGGCAGAGCAGGCCTCGGGGCGGCGATGAGCCGCTCGCGACGGTGACGGCCAAGGCTGATACCTGCGCCGCGGTGGCCTTCCTTGCCCAGCACAACAATGACAGCCGGCGCGAAGGCGGGGTCAATCCCGGGCGCGGCGCGGACGAGCCTCTCTCGACGGTCACACAGAGCGGCAGCCAGCAGGGTCTTGTTTCGGCTTTCGTCGCCCGCCAGTTCGGCACCTCTACCGGGCACGCCATCGATCAGCCGTCCGCGACTGTCATGGCCGATGGCGCGGGCAAATCCCAGCTGGTCGCGCCCTACCTGCAGAAATACTACGGGACCGGTGATGGCTCCCGATATGACGAGCCGGGCCATACCGTGACTGTCAAGGACCGGTTCGGCCATGTCGAGGCGGCGATAGTTGCTCCGCCGTTCACGGATAGCCAGTCCGACCGGGCGCGGCAGGTCGCGGCCTTCCTAAGGTCACACGGCTTCTGGGACGAGCGCGAATTCGTGACGCTGACGATCGGCGGGCAGGTTTTTGTCGTCGTTGATATCGGCATGCGGATGCTCACGCCCCGGGAGCTCTACAACGCGCAAGGCTTTCCGGGAGACTATGTCATCGACGGGGTCTGGGCCGAGCCGGCCATCGGGCACAATGGTGGGCCGATATGGCTGCCATTCCCGAAATCGGTCCAGGTCTCCTGCGTCGGCAACAGCGTATCGCCTCCGGTCATGGCGGCGATCATTGCCGCGAACTGCGACCACCTGGTGGAACGGCGGGAGGCGGCATAATGAGCTTCGATGCGACCAACTGGGCAATCAAGCAGCGCGGCATGAAGCCGGCGACGAAGATCGTGCTGTGGCACCTCTGCGACCGCTTCCATCCCGACCATGGCTGCTTTCCCTCCCAGGACACGCTTGCCAATGATTGCGAAATGTCCCGCTCGACCTTGAACGTGCATCTGGACGCATTGGAGGGCTCCGGCCTGATCCTGCGCATCCAGAGCCGCAGGGCGGGTTCCAGGCAGCAGGAGCGGACGAAATACCACTTTCCGTTCGAGCCTGATTTTGCGGTGAAAAAGGCGCAAAAGCCGTGTCCGGAAACCGGACACGGCTTCGCCGACGCCGTGTCCGAAAATGACGAAAAGCCGTGTCCGGAAAATGACGATAGCCGAGTCCGGAATCCGGACAGTAACCCTGTAAGGGAACCAGTAAGAGAACCTGTAAATTTGAGAGAGGGCGCGGGCGAGGAAGCGGAAGATCCGAAAAAGATCGAGGCGGCTTTCTGGAAGCTGGTGAAGGACTGGCCGGGGTTCGACGGCATGCCGAAGAAGCCGGCGATGACCGCTTGGTTCAAGCTCTCGGCGCTGGAGCGCGGCGAGGCGGCGGAACGCTTTCCGGCCTGGCTGGCGCTGCTCAAGGCGCAGCGCAAGGACCACACGCCGGCGCCCTCGACCTATTTTGGCGAAAAGCTCTGGCGCGATGTGCCGGCGATGCAGGAGGCGGCGAAGCCGAAGAATGCGATGGCGGCGGCCTTCGGCAAGCTGTGGGGCGCGAGCCGTCTGGCGGAGTTGCTGATCGGTGTCACAGGGCCGATCAGCGCGGTGACGGCGACGGAAAAGCACATGATCGATGCCGGCCAGCTGACGCTCGATGGCGTGATAGCCGAGAAGCGGCGCAAGATGGGCTATCCCTCCGTCAACACGATGCACGAGCGGGCGCGCAGCCGGCAAGGCTGGATCTGCCCACTGACCCTGGAAACAGCGGCCAGCGGCTTTGCCCAGGTGCATCGGGACAGCGACCTGATGCAGGCATGGCGGCGCGAGCACAAGCGCCGCAACTGGCCATTTCCGGACAATGGCAGCCTGCCCGAATGGATCTACTTTCCGGCGATCGCCAACGACGCCGATGGGCTCGACCTCGCGGTGCGCGATGCCGTCGATGCGTTTGCCGAGACAATTTCGGACTACCTCAAGGAACGGAGCAAGGGCGATGACGATGCAGCGTAAGATCACGATGGGCGACAAGGTCGATCTGGCGCGGGCTTTCCCTGCGCTTGAGCGGGCGGCGAATCTCACTCGCATCAAGGCGACGATGCTGTCGATGGCCTCGGCGAATCAGCCCGGACAGGCGCACTGGTATGTGGTGCACACAGCCGAGCGGCGGGAAAAGTCTGTGTATGAGCGACTGGCGGAAGAAAAAATAAGTGCCTATCTGCCGCTGGTCGAACGGGGTCGGATCGTCAGGCGTGGACGTGTCGTCGATCTTACTCCAGGGCCGGCGCTGCCCGGTTATGTCATGGTGCATCTGGTGCCGTCGGCTGCAGCTTTTTGCGGATTGAGGCATATCGACGGTGTGATCGGCGTCGTCGGCGGGCTGCATGCGCCTCACAG
>NZ_DATJDJ010000004.1:0-15139 GCF_035497515.1 Pararhizobium sp.
GAAGCCGCCAGGTTGAATGAGGCAGGACGGAATTTGATGGAACAGGATGAGGCGGGCGACACCCGTCCTGCGGTTGCGCAGAATAGCGGGACTGGCACGCTGGGCAAGGTCCTTTCGGTGCTGGAAACCGTGGTGACGGCGGAGGTTCCGCTTCGCTTCAGCGATATCCTCGCTTTGTCCGGCCAGCCGCGCGGCACCTTGCATCGGCAGCTGTCGCATCTGGTGGAGGAGGGGTTGCTGATCCAGCGGCGGGATCTTTGCTATGAGCCGGGGCTGCGGCTGTTGAAATTCGCCTATCGCACCTGGTCGAAAAACCAGTTTCGGACGATTGCGGGACCGCATCTGCGAAGGCTGCACGAAGAAACCGGCGAGACGGTGCATCTCGGCGTGTTGCGTGACATCGAGATCATCTATGTCGACAAGGTCGAGAGCCGCCAGACGGTGCGGATGGAGTCGCAGATCGGCAACGCCTCGCCGGTCTATTGTACCGGTCTCGGCAAGGCGGCGCTTTCGGTCTTGCCGCCGGAGCGACTGGCGGCGACGATCGGGAAGCTGGATTTCCGACGGTTCACCGCCAATACACATCTTTCCGCAGCATCGCTGAAACGCGATCTGGACGAGGTGCGCTTGCGGGGCTATGCCTTCGACAGGGAAGAACATGAAACGGATATCCGCTGTGTCGCGGCCCCGATCCACGATGCGGGCTTCGACCTCGTCGCCGGCGTTTCGGTGACAGGGCCGGCGTACCGGGTGACGATGGAGCAGTTGGAGGCCTGGGCAGACGTGGTTCGCCAGGCGGCAATGGCCATCATCGAGGACGTTCAAATCCGTCTCGGACCCGGACGTTAGTCTTTGGTGGTGCTTTACGGTTAATTAGGTAAATCGACTGGACGACGGGAAATCAGGCCTATAGCATTAATATATCAGATTCCGCGGTGGCCTTCGATCACCGCTTCGAAAAATGGCCTTGCCGGAATCCGGAACGGAACAGAGATGCTTTGAATAGGCGGTATAAGCCCCGGAAATCGGGTTAAGCGGCCAAAAGGCTGGAAGAAGTAGAGAAATGGTCAACTTCAGCGGACATCTGTCATCCATCGCGCTTACCCATGACAAGCGGATCGTCGGCAACATGACGAAGGAAGCGGATATCCGGAAAGCCCTGGAGCAGGTCACCAACGCCTATGGCTTTCATGGCTTCCTCGTGATGGTCGTGCCGGCGAAGACCTGTCGCACGCTGTCGGAATGCGTGGTCATGACCAACTGGCCGAAGGATTTCCTGCGCAGCTACGACGAAGCAAGCATGATGGCCGGCAGCCCGGTGATCGAGCGCCTGCAGCGCAGCACCATTCCCTTCACCTATGACTCTTCGCTCGATTCGCGACGGCGTTCGGACGGCAAGAGCCATGCGGTCGTCAGCCTGTTCGAGCGGGTCAATCTCCGCCGCGGCGTCTATGTCCCGGTTCACGATGTTCACGGCACCTGCGGCGCGGTTGCTTTCGGCGGCGATCGCGACCTGGTGACGTCGGCGGAAGTGAAGGAACTGACCTTCCTCGCCGGGTATCTGTTCAGTTGCCTGAGCGAGATCAAGCAACTGCGCACGCGGGCTCCCGGCGGCCTGTCACGGCGCGAGATCGAATGCCTGCATTGGGCTGCAGCAGGCAAGACCACGACAGAAATGGCAAAAATCCTTGCTCTTTCGGAATATACCGTCAATCACTATCTCAGCCGTGCGACCCGCAAGCTGGATTCCGTCAATCGCGTGCAGACCGTGGCCAAGGCAATCCGTGCGGGACTGATCAACTGAGATTATGTTATGAATGCAAGCAGGAAACCGGAATGCTGAATGAGGGGCAAAAGGGGTGGAGCCGACGGTCGCTCTCCCGGCAATCACTGCAGCCGTATGGCGGAGCCCGCGAATGCGCGATACTTTGATGGCAGACCAAGTGGAAACGGACCAGCCGCGCGGTGGGGATTTCGCCGCCGAGATCGCAGCGCTGGAAACGCAGTTCGATGCCATCCGCTATATGAAACGGACCACCCAGTCGTTCGGTTTCAAGGCATTCGTGATCTGTGTCGTCCCGACATTCGACGCGGAAAAACTCGCGTCGGCCTCGATCCTGTCGAACATGCCGACGGAACTGGTTAACAAGTATGACAGCATCTCGCTGCTCAAGCATTCCACCGGCATCCGCAGGCTGCGGGAAACCACCACGCCGTTCCAGTTGACGCTTGACGATTGGGAAAAGGAAAGCGGCCACCCGCCGCAGGCCAGTGAATATATCGCGATGCTGCGCGAACATGGCATCTTCCAGGCCAACTATTTCCCGGTCCACGACGCTGACGGTAGCCGCGCAACGGTCATCTTCATGGGCAAGCGCAGCGACTTGCCGATGACCGCGATGATGGAACTGCAGATGATCGCGATCCACGTCTATAACCGTCTGACGGAGATCGGCTCCTTCTGGAAGGACACCAGCGTCGCCCTGTCGGAGCGTGAAATCCAGTGCCTCAACTGGACGGCGGCCGGAAAGACCAGTTCGGAGATCGCCGGTATCCTCGGTCTTTCGGAGCACACGGTCAACCATTACCTCAACCATGTCAGCAAGAAGCTCGACGCGGTCAACCGCACCCAGGCCGTCGTCAAGGCGATGAAGAAGGGTTACATCAGCTAAGCATTTCTGCCTGAGAATAAAGCAGAAGTTCCGATTTCCCCTCGCATTTTAGACGATCATTAATATTTGCGGTGCACCTTGACGGCCGGTGGAATGATTTCACTGGGAGGGCACTGGTATAGTTCCTGTCATCGGTGTTCATCGAGACTGGATCACAAGGCGCCTGAAGTCCTGATGCGCCGTACATCCGTCTGGATGTACCATGCCGCCGTCCGGATCGCATCCTCCGCACCTTTTTAAAAGATGACGTCATGTGACGCCGCAGCTGGAGGCATTCGCCTGTTGCCGTTGCGCTTTCGAGGATCCGAGATGCTGTTCAAGACCGCCACCTCCCGAAATATCTTCTCCGTCGTTGCCACCGGGCTGTTCGCCACGGTCGTGACGGCCGGCACGTTGTTTGCCATTTCCTATTCGGAGGTGAAGCGTCGCAGCGTCGATGAGATGAATGCCGCGGCCGCGCTGACGGCAGCCGACCTCAAGGCCCAGATGTCGCAGGGCCTGCAACTGGTCCATGGTTTCCAGAGCGTCTTTGCCGCACTCGAGACCTCGGGTTCCGCAAGCCGCACATCTGCCGACGCGATGATGAAGAGGGCACTGGAAGACAATGCCTTTGCGCTCGGCGTCTGGACCGGCTGGCAGCCCAACGCCTTCGATGGCAAGGATGCGGAATACGCCGACAAGCCCGGCCATGACGCAACGGGCCGCTATGTGCCCTACTGGGTGCGCTCCGGCGACAAGATCATTGTGACGGCGCTGGTCGATTACGACAAGGACGGCCTCGGCGACTACTACCAGATCCCGTTCAAATCCCAGAAGATGACCGTGATCGAGCCTTACAAATACTCGATCGATGGCAAGGACGTGTTGATGACCACGCTGGTCGGTCCGGTCACCATCGACGGCAAGCCGCTCGGCGTCACCGGCATCGATATCGCGCTCGACAGCCTGACATCCAAGCTCGCCGACATGAAGCCGCTCGGCGATGGCAATGTCGCGCTCGTTTCGCAGAACGGTAATTTCCTGAGCCACGTCAACGCCGCCAATCTCGGTAAGGCGTTCAAGGACAGCAGCGTCGATGCCGCCGCCTGGCAGCAAATGATCGACAATCCCGGCAAGCCTGCCGATACGGTCGGCGAAGATGGAACCGATTTCATTTCGGTAGCCGTTCCCGTCCAGCTTCTGCCGGATACGGCCTGGTATGCGGTCGTGTCGGTTCCGAAGGCCACCGTCTTTGCCTATCTGACACACATGGCCTGGATTTCCGTCGTCATCATTGCCGTCGCCTCCGTTTTGCTCGTCCTGCTCGGCGTGTTGATTTCCAGTCGCTTCCGCCGCCGCATCGAGGCTGTCGTTCATGCAACGGGGGAGATCGCCCAGGGCAATACCAGCATCGTTATCGCTGACGCTGACCGCAACGACGAAATCGGCGACATGGCCCGCTCGCTCGCCATCCTGCGTGACGCCGGCATCGAGAAGCAGCGCCTTGAAACCGAAGCCGCTGAGAGCCGCACGCTCGGCGAGGAAGAGCGCCAGCGCCGCGCCGCCGAAGCCCAGGAAAACGACCGCCAGATGCGCTTTGCCGTCACCGAGCTCGGGACCGGCCTGCAGCGTCTGGCCGAAGGCGACGTCACCTTCCGTCTGGCAACGCCGTTCATCGGTTCGCTCGATGCGCTGCGTGAAGACTTCAACTCTTCCATGGGCACGCTGCAGCAGACGCTGCAATCGGTCGGAAACAATGCGCAGGGTATCCAGGCTGGTTCGGCGGAAATCCGCTCCTCGGCCGACGATCTCGCCAAGCGCACCGAACAGCAGGCAGCCTCCGTCGAGCAGACGGCCGCCGCCCTCGACGAGATCACCGCTTCGGTCCGCGACTCGACGGTTCGTGCCGAAGAAGCCGGCCAGTTGGTCGCCAGGGCCAAATCGGGCGCGCAGACATCGAGCGCGGTCGTCAAGAACGCCATCGATGCCGTTGCCCAGATCGAAAGCTCGTCGCAGGAAATCAGCAGCATCATCGGCGTGATCGATGAAATCGCCTTCCAGACCAACCTTCTGGCACTGAATGCCGGCGTCGAAGCAGCCCGCGCCGGTGAAGCCGGCAAGGGTTTCGCCGTCGTGGCCCAGGAAGTTCGCGAGCTTGCTCAGCGGTCTGCCAATGCGGCAAAGGAAATCAAGGCGCTGATCTCGAAATCCGGTAACCAGGTCAAGACCGGCGTCGATCTGGTCGGTCAGGCCGGCAAGGCGCTGGAAGTGATCGTCCATGAAGTCGACGAAATCAACCTGCGCGTCTCTTCGATCGTCGAGGCGGCCCGCGAACAGTCGATCGGACTGAACGACATCAACCGCGCCGTCAACGTCATGGACCAGGGCACGCAGCAGAACGCGGCAATGGTCGAAGAATCGACCGCCGCCAGCCATTCTCTGGCTGCCGAAGCCTCGGCGCTGGCGTCGCTGCTGTCCAACTTCAAGCTCGGTGATGCCTCCGAAGCCGTCATGCACCGGGCAGCTTCGGCAGCAAGCCAGCATCGCGCATCGCCAGCCCCGGTTCGCGGCATATCCGTCTCGCGGCCCGCAGTCCGCCCGGCATCCGCCGTGACCCCCGCCGTACAGTCGCCCGCGCGTTCGCTCGGACAAAAGCTGGCGGGCGCCTTCGGACACGGCGGTGGGACCCCCGCGAACGACGGCTGGGACGAGTTTTAGCGAAGGACAGGATGCTGCCTTGCCGCAGCGCCCTGTTTCAAAAACTGGCAACCGGAAAGACATGACCGCGCATCTGCACAATAAGTGAGCGCGCCTGATGTTGCGCTGCAGTATCATCAACCCCGATCGCCCGCTTTTGAGGGCGATTTCCGAACTGGCACGCTTTCTGCTTCGTTGAATGCAGGTCCAGAGGGGACTGTAATAAGACTGCGCCCAAGAAGGTTGCGAGAGACAAGGCCGCTTTCAGCCCAAGGTGATCCCGGATGAACGGACACCCGGGGGCTGGAAGCGGCCTTTGCTTGTGAGCGGCTGTTTTTCCATTTGGTCGCATTGGCGAAACCCGCCGGTTCCATTATCTAACGTCCAGCACATCGCGCATCGAACACAGACAGCAAAGCAAACCAGCCGCGCTGGGGCAGGAGTGAATGACATGACCGAGGTCACCAAGGAGCAGGTTATCGAGAAGCTGAAGGGCGTGCGCGGCCCGGACATGGACGGCAATATCGTCGATATGGGCCTCGTCTCCGACGTGTTCATCTCCGATTCGAAAGTCTATTTCTCGATTACCGTTCCCGCCGAGCGCGCCCGTGAGCTTGATCCGCTGCGCGCCGCTGCCGAGCGGGTGGTCAAGGAAATCCCCGGCGTGAAGGGCGCCATGGTGGCACTGACGGCGGACAAGAAGGGCGCCTCGTCCACGGCGCCGGTCCAGCGGCCCGCCGCGTCCCCAGCCGGCCAATCGCATGCGGGCCATTCTCACGCCGGGCATTCCCATGCGGGACACAGCCACGCGCCGGCACCGGCGCAGCAGCGCCCGGCAGCGCCCGCCAAATCCGGCATTCCCGGCGTCGGCGCCATCATCGCGGTGGCGTCGGGCAAGGGCGGTGTCGGCAAGTCGACGACATCTGTCAACCTGGCACTGGCGCTCAAGGCCAACGGTCTGCGTGTCGGCATCCTCGATGCCGATATTTACGGCCCCTCCATGCCCCGCCTCTTGAAAATGTCCGGCCGTCCCCAACAGATCGAGGGCCGGATGATCCGGCCGATGGAAAATTATGGCATCAAGGTCATGTCCATGGGCTTCCTCGTCGACGAGGAAGTGGCGATGATCTGGCGCGGGCCGATGATCCAGTCGGCGCTCCTGCAGATGCTGCGCGAGGTTGCCTGGGGTGATCTCGATGTGCTCGTCGTCGACATGCCGCCGGGCACGGGTGATGTGCAACTGACCATGGCGCAGCAGGTACCGCTTGCCGGCGCCGTCATCGTCTCGACGCCGCAGGACCTGGCACTGATCGACGCGCGCAAGGGGCTGGCAATGTTCCGCAAGGTCGAGGTGCCGGTGCTCGGCATTATCGAGAACATGAGTTATTTCATCGCGCCGGACACGGGCAATCGTTACGACATCTTCGGCCATGGCGGCGCACGCAAGGAAGCAGAGCGCATCGGGGTGCCGTTCCTCGGCGAAGTTCCGCTGACGATGGGCATCCGCGAAACCTCCGATGCCGGCACCCCGGTCGTCGTGTCGGAGCCCGACAGCGACGTCACCCGCGTTTACCGCGACATTGCCGCCAAGGTCTGGAGCCAGGTAACGGCAAGCCAGAACGATACGTCGAGGGCGGTGCCGAACATCGTTTTCGAGTAAAGGAGCGGCGGTTCGACCGCGTCGGAAAACGCGTCCGATGCGGTTAGACTGTTGACATTTTGCGATGCAGCGCCGTTAAGTCTTCGGGCGACATTGTGGCGTCTTGCCACTTTCAGCATTGATTTTGGGCTTGCCTTGTTCCATATGCCTCCCCGCATCCGCAAGGATGTACCAGCGGTGCTGCCCTCCGTCGGGCTCCGCATGACCGTGATGACCGTTTGAGGTTTTGTCGTAAACGACGAGAGTTTCCATATGGACCTGCTTCGCGCAGCTTTGAATTCACACGACCGGTCTTTTCCGCCTGAATGTGGCCTTGATCTCGTCTCCGCCTGTTCCTGTGGCGGCGCGGCGATCGGTCGTGCCAACAGGAACGACACGCGGAAGAAGACGGCAGAATGATCACTGCCTATCGGGCCAATGGCGAATCCGTCGTCATCAGCGCGGAAAAGCCGCCTGCCTCCATGCCTTCCGACGTCGTCTGGGTCGATCTCTTGCGCCCGGACAAAGCCGAGGACGTGCTGGTCGAGAGTTTTCTCGGCATCGAGGTGCCGACGCGCGAAGACATGAAGGACATCGAACCCTCAAGCCGGCTCTATACCGCAAAGGATGCGGTGTTCATGACCGCCTCGCTTGTCTGCAAGGCGGAAAGCGGCCAGCCGGAACTGACCGATGTCGCCTTCGTGCTGACGAAGGGTCTGTTGATCACCGTGCGCTACGATGAGCCGAAGGCGTTCGGCCTGTTTACCGCCGCCATGCATCGCATCCCCGGTGGCTGCGCGACAGGGGCGGTTCTCGTCACCCGTCTCTTCGAGACGATCACCGACCGCACGGCCGAAATCCTCGAGATGGCCGTCGCCAAGATCGATGCGCTTTCGCTGCAGGTCTTCGGCGACCGTTCCGGCAAGCGCCGGCCGCCGCATTATCTCGAAGCGAAGTTGCTCGACGTAGCGTCGCACCATCGTCTGGTGGCAAAGACCCGTGACAGCCTGGCGTCGCTCTCCCGCGTCATGACGTTCCTCTACACCGTGCCGATCATCCAGGAGAACCGGGACGCACGGGAACTCTGCCGGACGATTTCGCGCGATATCCAGTCGCTGTCGGAACATGCCTCCTTCATCTCCGGCAACATCACCTTCCTGCTCGATGCCTCGCTCGGCCTGATCGGCGTCGAGCAGAACGCCATCATCAAGATTTTCTCGATCGCGTCCGTGGTCTTCCTGCCGCCGACGCTGGTCGCCTCGCTCTATGGCATGAATTTTATCCACATGCCGGAATTGCATTGGACCTTCGGTTACCCGCTGGCGCTCCTCGCCATGGTGGTTTCCGCGATCATTCCGTTCTATTTCTTTCGCTGGAAAGGCTGGCTTTAAAAGCCGGAAATACGCAGATGTCCCATTCGGCAGCTACACCCGGAACGCGCGATCAGCAGCTGCGCAAGCTCCTGTTCCTGTCGCTTGGCTCGATCGGAGTCGTCTATGGCGATATCGGAACGAGCCCGCTCTATGCTTTCCGTGAGGCCCTGCGCCCCGTCGCGGAAGATGGCGTGACGCGTTTCGAGATCATCGGCCTGATTTCGCTGATGATCTGGACGCTGACGATCATCGTGACCCTGAAATACGTGCTGTTCCTGCTGCGCGCCGACAACAACGGTGAAGGCGGGACCCTGTCGCTGCTGGCGCTGCTGATGAAATATTCCGGCAAGCGCGCCAACCGGCTGTTCTTCCTCGGCATCGCCGGCGCCGCCCTGTTCATCGGCGATGCGATCATCGCACCGGCGCTGTCGGTGCTCTCGGCGGTCGAGGGCCTGAAGCTGGTGACGCCGACGCTGTCGCCCTATGTCGTGCCGATTTCCGTGGTGATCCTGCTCTTGCTCTTTGCCGTCCAGTCGCGCGGAACGGCGGCCGTGTCAAAATTCTTCGGCCCGATCATGGTCGTCTGGTTCCTCGTGCTCGCCGTGGCCGGGATCAGCCATATCAACGACGACCTGGGCATTCTGGCGGCCTTCAATCCCTATTATGCCGTCAACTTCCTGATCCACGCCGGTTATGTCGGCATCGTCGTGCTCGGCGCGGTGTTCCTGACGGTGACCGGTGCCGAGGCGCTCTATGCCGACCTCGGTCATTTCGGCCGCAAGCCTATCCAATGGGCCTGGATCTGCCTCGTTTTCCCGGCGCTTGCGCTGAACTATCTGGGGCAGGGCGCCCTGGTGCTGAAGCATCCGGAAGCCATGTCCGATCCGTTCTACCTGATGTTCCCGGAATGGGCGCTGCTGCCGGTTGTCATCCTGGCGACCTGTGCCACCATCATCGCCGCGCAGGCAGTCATCACCGGCGCCTTTTCGCTGACGCGACAGGCAATCCACCTCGGCTTCCTGCCGCGCATGGCGATTTTCCACACATCGGAAACGCAGACCGGCCAGATCTACCTTCCCAATGTCAACCTGCTCCTGATGTTCGGCGTCATGGTGCTGGTCTTCGTCTTCGAATCATCCGAATCGCTGGCGACCGCCTATGGCATTTCGGTCACCGGCGCGATGGTGGTCGATACGCTGTTGGCCTATGAATTCGTCCGCGTCCGCTGGAGATGGCCGGTCTCCTTCGCCATCGGCGTTCTGCTGCCGCTGTTCATCCTGGAAATGATCTTCTTCGGCGCCAACATGCTGAAGATCCATGACGGCGGCTATGTACCGGTGCTGATTGCCGCGACCATCATCGTCATCATGTGGACGTGGAAGCGCGGCACAAAAATCCTGCACGACAAGACCCGCCACACCGATATTCCGCTGGCCTCGTTCGTGAAATCGATCGAGCGCAAGAGCGAGCACGCCCCGGCCTCCGTGCCGGGAACCGCGATCTTCCTGACCAGCGACCCGGAATCGACGCCGGCCGCGCTGCTGCACAACATCAAGCACAATCACGTGCTGCATGCGCAGAACTTCATCCTGACGATCCGCACGGTCAACACGCCGATCGTGCCGAAGGACCAGCGCGTCAGCGCCAGCAGTTTGTCCGAACGATTCAGTCTTCTGGAAATGCGCTTCGGCTACATGGAAACCCAGAACGTCTCACAAGCGCTCGGTCTCTTCAGAAAGACCGGCCTGAAATTCGACATCATGTCGACCTCGTTCTATCTCGGCCGGCGCAAGCTTGTGCCGGATGCGCAGTCGGGCATGCCGCACTGGCAGGACAGGCTGTTCATCGCGCTGGCCAACGCCGCGATCGACCCATCGGACTATTTCCGCCTGCCGACCAACCGCGTCGTCGAACTCGGTTCGCACGTCATCATATGATTGCCCACTTCTCGATACGCCTCGCCCTCTGCAGATGGTGAGGCGTTTTGCCATTCCAATCCCCAATTCCCCGATGCCGGCATTAACCAACCATCAAGGTTAATGCTTCATTGTCATCGCATGGTTGAAGCGGCTTAGGCGCCTTGTGGCGCGGTGTCCGTTTTCTTGATTCACTTCCGCGGGGAATACATGCCGGCACCGGTTTGCCGGGTGAGAACCTGCGTCTGCTAGAGCATCCCGGTTCAAGTGAAATCACTTGAACCGGAAAGATGCTCTAGATTCAACAAGTAGAGCGACCTTTGCGCGTTCCGATGAACGCGCGGCGCTCTAGTGCGTGGAGTACGGTTGGTGCGTAACAGTAAGCAGTTCCATCGCAAGTCCCGTTTGTCGCCCGCGCGCTGGACTGCTCCGCTGAGGCTGGGCATCGGTCTCTTCGTCGGCTTTCCCTCCGTTTCCGCCCATTCCGATCTGGCGACCTTCCTTTCCGGTCTCAACCGTGGCGGCGAGCGCTGGCGCATGGTCATGACCCGCTCGCCGGCGGGATCGCTGCATGATGTGGATGTGGTGTTCAACGACCCGATCACCACCGGCGCGATCGGTGACGGGGCAGGGATCAGGCTGCCGGACGGCGAGACGGTTTCGCTGATGGCCGACAACAAGCTGACCGACCCGCGCACCGACGAGGAGCGCGTCAATCGCCGCGACAAGAAGGGTCGCATCATCGCCGTTTCGCCGGTGACGCCGCCCAAGGATTTCACCGCGGGCTCGATCCTGCAGCGCACCAGTTCGCTGATGACCCCGCTGTTCGACAGTGAGGAGCGCATGGCCTTCTCGAAGCCGGAGATCAGGGGCAAGGAAATCGAGATCGCCACGGCCTTCTACAAGAAGAAGGCGCCGAAGATCGACGCCGGAATGTCGCCGATGCTGGCAAGCCTGGTCACCAACCAGTCCGCCGATGTCCTGGCGACCGCCTATGCCCCGGCGGAGCCGGATTATGCGCGCCAGTCGCCATTCGATTCGATCCTGCGCGAAGACAAGACCGGTGGCCGGTTCATTCCCGAGATTTCGCCGGAAGATCATGCCTGGGCGGCCAATCCGCTGCCGGCCGGCGTCTTCTCCGAAGCCGAACAGAAATGCCTGACCTCCGGCATCTATTTCGAATCGCGCGGCGAATCGATGAAGGGCCAGGCGGCCGTGGCACAGGTCATCCTGAACCGCGTGCGCAACCCGGCCTATCCGGGCACGATCTGCGGCGTCGTTTACCAGAACAAGGGCTGGTACAACCGCTGCCAGTTTTCCTTCGCCTGCGACCGCATTCCCGATATCGTCTGGTCGCGCTCCGCATGGAAGACGGCCCATGAGATCGCCCTGGCCGTCACGGCCGGAAAGATCTGGTTCCCGGAAGTCGGTTCGGCCACGCACTATCACGCCAATTACGTGAAGCCCGATTGGGGTCCGACGATGAAGCGGGTATCCAAGATCGGCAAGCACATCTTCTACCGCACCTATGGCGGCGGCTGGACCTGAGAATCCGCCTGACATCTGTCAGCCGGCCCTTCCTGCCCGGCCGGCCACCACGACCCTGTCGCGGGTGATTCCCGCCGATTCCCGGCCGGCCCATCTGAAATCACATCAAGTTGTTGTTTTTAATAAATAATATTGTAGGGTAACAAGCGTGCTTGGTGCCTTGACTATGCCAGAACCTAAAACTATGTTGCGGCCGACTTCAAAACGGGCCGAACGCTGGTCTCAAATCCGGCCTTTGTGTGACCAGGCTCATGGTTTATGACCCTGGGGGGACAAAGGGGAGGATGCCACGTGACGGAAAATCCGAAGGAAGGTCTGGAAGACCGGCTGGAACGCCTCGGTTCGGAACTGTCTGAAAAGCGCAGGGAAGATCCGAAGTACGCTGCGGACGAAGCGCGCGCTGCCGAAAATCGCAAGGGCTATCAGGTCGCTGTCAAGCTTTCGAGCGAATTTGTGGCGGCCATCATTGTCGGTGCGCTTCTGGGCTATCTTTTGGACCATTTTGCGGGTACAGGGCCGTGGGGGATGATCATACTTCTCCTCCTTGGATTTTGTGCCGGTGTGCTGAACGTGCTGCGTTCGGCGGGCATGGTGGCAGCGCCTCATCCCGCGGATCAGCTGGGCAAGGGCATCAAGAACAAGAGTGACGACGCTTAACGAGCAGTCGTCGCAGGGTGAAAATACCTGCCGCAAGGCGGGTCAGAACGAAAGAGAGCGGCTGTGGCAGGCGACAAGGTAGATCCGACCCACCAGTTTATGATCAACGAGATCATTCCGATCCATATCGGTGGCATCAATTTTTCGTTCACCAATGCCTCGCTGTTCATGGTTGCGACCCTGGTCGTCGCCACAGGCTTTCTCTACATGACGACGTCGAAGCGCAGCCTGGTTCCAGGCCGCATGCAGTCCGTCTCCGAGCTTTCCTATGAATTCATCGCCTCGATGCTGCGCGAAGGCGCCGGCTCCAGCGGCATGAAGTTCTTCCCGATGGTGTTCTCGCTGTTCATGTTCATTCTGACGGCAAACATGCTCGGCATGGTTCCCTACTTCTTCACCATTACCAGCCAGATCATCGTGACCTTTGCGCTTGCGCTGTTCGTGATCGGCACGGTTCTGGTTTACGGTTTCTATAAGCACGGCCTTGGCTTCCTCAATGTGTTCGTGCCCTCTGGCGTACCCGGCATCCTCTTGCCACTCGTGGTTTCCATCGAAATCATTTCCTTCCTGTCCCGTCCGATCAGCCTGTCGGTTCGTCTTTTCGCGAACATGCTGGCCGGTCACATCACGCTGAAAGTGTTCGCAGGCTTTGTCGCCTCGCTCGGAACCATGGGCGCGTTGGGTATAGGAGGGGCGGTCCTGCCGCTCATCATGACCGTGGCCCTCACGGGTCTCGAATTCCTCGTCGCCTTCCTCCAGGCCTATGTCTTCGCGGTACTGACTTGCATGTACCTCAACGACGCAGTCCATCCGGGTGGCCACTAAGGAATAAAGTCGTGGGGCTTTCCTCTTCAGGAAAGTGCCAAAGTTAGCCGCAACAACCATTTCGAAGGAGAAAATCATGGACGCGGAAGCAGCAAAGTACATCGGCGCAGGTCTCGCTTGCCTCGGCATGGCCGGCACGGCTCTCGGCCTCGGCAACATTTTCGGCAGCTACCTCTCGGGCGCCCTGCGCAACCCGTCGGCAGCAGACAGCCAGTTCGGCCGTCTCGTATTCGGCTTCGCCGTTACGGAAGCTCTGGGCATCTTCTCGCTGCTCGTAGCTCTTCTGCTCCTTTTCGCCGTCTAAGACCGGCTTGAAGGCAGGGCCGCGGTACAAAGCCGCGGCCCGCATCTTTTATAAATGCACCTGGAGGTGAGCATGTTCGTGACTTCGGCATACGCCCAGTCAACCACCACCGAAGGCGCAGAGACCCACGACGCCGCTGCCGGCGAGGTCCACACCGAAACCGGTGTAGCCCATGAAGGCGGACATGGCTCTGGCGTGTTCCCGCCCTTCGATTCTTCGACATTTGCATCGCAGCTCCTGTGGCTGGCGATCAGCTTCGGTCTTTTCTATCTTCTGATGTCGAAGGTCGTCATGCCGCGCATCGGCAGCATTCTCGAAACGCGCAACGATACCATCGCGCGCGATCTCGATGACGCAGCCCGCTCCAAGGCCGAGGCTGACGCAGCCATCGCTGCCTACGAACAGGAACTGGCCGCTGCCAAGGCCAAGGGCAACGCGATTGCATCGACTGCGCGCGAAGCCGCCAAGACCAAGGCTGCGAGCGACCGCACAGCGGTCGAGACCAGCCTGAACGACAAGATTTCCGCCGCTGAAGCCCGCATTGCCGATATCAAGGCGAAGGCGCTGGCCGATGTCGGTTCGATCGCCGAGGAAACGGCGTCCGCCGTTGTCGAGCAGCTGATCGGTGGCAAGGTATCGAAGGCCGAGATCGCATCCGCGGTCAAGGCATCCGCGAAGTAAGGAGAGCATCATGGATTTGACCTCACTGGCCACATTCTGGGCCACAGTCGGCTTGGTGCTTTTCCTCGCTCTCATCGTCTATCTCAAGGTTCCAGGCATGCTGGCCAAGTCGCTCGATGAGCGTTCGGCCCGTATCACCAACGAACTGGCCGAAGCCAAGCGCCTGCGCGCCGAAGCTCAGGCCTTGCTCGCCGAATACCAGAAGAAGCGCAAGGAAGCCGAAGCGGAAGCTGCCAACATCGTTGCCGCAGCCGGACGTGAAGCCGAAGCACTGACCGCCGAAGCCAAGCAGAAGACCGACGAATTCGTCGCTCGCCGCACGGCTTTGTCGGAGCAGAAGATCAAACAGGCTGAGGCCGACGCCATCAATTCGGTTCGCGCCATTGCCGTCGACATCGCCATCGCCGCCGCCGAAAGCGTCATCACGGCAAAGTCGGATGCGACAACGCAGTCGGCCCTGTTCGCCAAGGCGATCAGCGACGTGAAGACCCGCCTGAACTGATTGATCGGTTCACCGCAATTTAAAAAAGGCTGGCTCGCGCCGGCCTTTTTTGTGTTTTGAGAAATGTTTGCCGAGAAGAAATTTTGCAGTGAAGTCGGATGTAGAATGGGGAGACCCGCAACGAACGTCCTCTTCTCCCCGGTGGGAGAGCACCGATGCAGAAATTACGCGCTACCACCGTCAGTTATAACATGGAAGAACTCGGCACGATGGCGTAATTGCTAACCGCGTTTTCCAGTCTCCTGGTTGGTGGCAGACTGGTCCCATTAACAACGGGAGGACATCACAATGAAACAGTATGTCGGATTGGACGTGTCACAAAAGGAGACTGCCGTTTGCGTCGTTG
>NZ_DATJDJ010000005.1:0-21358 GCF_035497515.1 Pararhizobium sp.
CCCCGACCGCATCGTCGTCGGCACCGAGGACCCACGCGCGATCGCCGTGATGACCGAGGTCTACCGGCCGCTCCATCTCAACGAAGGCCCGCTGTTCTTCTGCGAACGCCGCACGTCGGAGCTGATCAAGTACGCCGCCAACGCGTTCCTCGCCATGAAGATCACCTTCATCAACGAGATCGCCGACCTCTGCGAGAGCCTCGGCGCCGACGTGCAGAAGGTCGCCAGAGGCATCGGCTACGACAAGCGCATCGGCGACAAGTTTCTCCATGCCGGCCCGGGCTATGGCGGCTCCTGCTTTCCCAAGGACACACTGGCGCTGGTCAAGACCGCCCAGGATCACGACAGCCCGGTGCGGCTGATCGAGACGGTCGTCTCCGTCAACGACAACCGCAAGCGCGCCATGGGCCGCAAGGTGATCGCGGCTGCCGGTGGCGACGTGCGCGGCAAGAAGGTCGCCGTGCTCGGTCTCACCTTCAAGCCCAATACCGACGACATGCGCGACAGCCCGGCCATCGCCGTCATCCAGGCGCTGACCGATGCCGGCGCGCTCGTTACCGGCTATGATCCGGAAGGCATGGACAATGCACGCCATGTCATCGACGGCATCGCCTATGCCGACAGCCCCTATGCGGCGGCCGAAGGCGCCGACGTTCTGGTAATCGTTACCGAATGGAACGAATTCCGCGCGCTGAACCTTCCGAAGCTGAAGACCCTGATGAACACGCCCGTCCTTGTCGATCTCAGAAACATCTACCAGACGAACGAAGTGACGAAACACGGATTCAGCTATACCAGCGTCGGGCGACCGGACTAACGGGCGGCCGCCTTTCGAATGAAGACGGATTGAGGGAACGGGCATGCGCTATCTGATCACGGGAACGGCAGGTTTCATCGGCTTTCATCTCGCCAGGCGGCTGCTCGACGACGGCCATTTCGTCACCGGCTTCGACGGTTTGACCCCCTATTACGATGTCCGCCTGAAGGAGCGCCGCCACGCCATCCTGTCGCGCTCCAACGGTTTTCGCCCGGTTATCGGCATGCTGGAGGACCGCGACGCCTTGGAGAAGGCGGCCGAGGTGGGTGAACCCGATGTGATCGTCCATCTCGCCGCCCAGGCCGGCGTCCGCTACAGCCTCGAAAACCCCAAGGCCTATGTCGATTCGAACCTGATCGGCTCCTGGAACATGCTGGAACTTGCCAAGGCCGTGCAGCCGAAGCACCTGTTGCTGGCTTCCACCTCGTCGATCTACGGCGCCAACGAGAAGATACCCTTTGCCGAGACCGATCGGGCCGACGAGCCGATGACGCTCTATGCCGCCACCAAGAAATCCGGCGAACTGATGGCGCATAGCTATGCCCATCTCCACGGTATTCCGACCACCGCTTTTCGCTTCTTCACGGTCTACGGTCCATGGGGCCGGCCGGACATGGCGCTGTTCAAGTTCGTCGACAGCATTCTCAACGACCGGCCGATCGAAATCTACGGCGAGGGCCGCATGAGCCGCGACTTCACCTATATCGATGATCTCGTCGAAGGCATCGTCCGGCTGATGGCGGCGGTGCCAACCGAGGCGACCCGCATCGAGGGCATCGACACCCTATCCCGTCACGCCCCGTTCCGCGTCGTCAATATAGGCGGCGGCCAGCCGGTCGAACTGATGCAGTTCGTGGAAACGGTCGAGGCAGCAATCGGCAAGCCGGCGATCCGCGAGATGCTGCCGATGCAACAGGGCGACGTGCCCCGGACATTCGCCGCGCCGGATCTCCTCGATGCCTTGACCGGCTTCAAGCCGTCTATTTCCGTCCAGGAGGGTGTGAAACGCTTCGTCGACTGGTATCGCGCGGAGATGACGTCCGCCTGATCTGTCGATCGTCTGGTTTCATCTTAAGCATACCTGCTCATCATACGCGGCATCTTCAATTGACGCAGTGCAATGGCCGTGACAGTGGTTCGAACGTACTATTGAGCAGTGTACTGCAACACAAATGCTGCTGCGACGCATCAAATGCCGGATTTTCAAGGGCGTTTCGCCAGATGAATCCGTTCCTTACCCGGATTCAGACTTGACAGAAGCTATTAGTGAATCCTAAAGTGGTTACCATAAGTTTAATTTTAATAAGGAGGGGTCTCGAAGTCCGCTCCCATTTTCAAAGGGGTATATTATGTTTAAACGGACCTTGTTGATTTCCGCCCTTGTGATTGGCGCATCGCTTTCCGTCACGCCTTCTTTCGCTGCTCCTTCCTCAGCTTCGGTTTCGGGTCTTGCCAGTTGCTCCGGCAGTGCTTGCGTCGCCCAGGCCCAGGCACTTCTTGCCGACATCAATACAATGCAGGCGGGCCCTGCCAAGGACAAGCTGTTGCTTGCCCTCGTCAAATCGATCGGCGCTGTTGCCATCGCAAACCCGGAACTTTCAGTCTCGCTCGGTAATGTTGCCGCTGGTGCCGAGAGCGGCCTTAGCGCGGCGGCAGCTCCAGCTGCTGCGATCGTTGCTCAGGTCGTTACCGCCCTGAGGGCCGGCACTCCGGGCGAAGCCACGGCGGCTATTGGCGGTCCAGGTCTGGGCGGCGATACCGGTGGTGGCGATGACGATGGTCTCGGCAACAGCTCTGCGAGCTGATCACCCTTTTTCCCTATTGAAAGCGCCCGTTCAAACGGGCGCTTTTTTTGCGTTTGCATATCAACCGCCGAGTGCCCGTACGTCCGCAAACCATTTGCGTGCGGAAACAGATGGTCTGGGAGTATGGTGAATTTAACTTACGCCTGATCCTTCGGACCAAGGAATTCTGTGTGCAAATTGCTCGTTCCCCTGCATGGACGAAATCTGAATTTGAGCTGTTGAAATGAGCTTTTCCAATAAAATCCGGTTCCAGCTCCCATGGAAGTCGGCCGACCAGACAGCATTCACCGGTCGTGGCGCAGCATGATCAGGCAGCGGAAATGGATCGCAATGCTGTGTTGCCTTTTGCTTTCAATAGCAAGCGGCTACGGCTTGTGGCTTGAAATGGCACCGTTTTTGACGAAACCGATCAAGGAGGCGGTCTCCGCCGACGAGTTGGCTGGCGAGGACTTCGTTTTTGGCCTCTCCTCCTATTCCAAGCTGACCGTGATGTCCGATTGCTTTCGCCTTGTCCTCAGCTACAGCGACATCGACATGGTGGACGAAACCGTCCGGGGCGTGGTTTCGCGATGCGCCGACCGTGCTGCCGAAGTCGTCAAGACGACCCCGACGGATTCATTTGCCTGGCTCGTTCGCGCGGCGGCTTCGGTTCGACTGGCGGCAAATGAAGACTTTAATATTGCCTTGCAAAATTCGCAGCTGACGGGGCCGAACGAACAATGGATCGCGCGGTTTCGCGTCAACCTGGCGGAGAACTATTTCTCCGCCCTGAACCCGCGCTCCCTGAAATCGGAGGAGGCTGATCTGCGTCTGCTCGTCAGCAGCGAAAAGGGCATTCAGCTCATTGCGAAACGCTACATTTCCAACCCTGATTTCCGGGCGAGAATTACAACGGTCGTCGAGACGATGCCGCCAAGGCGGCAGGCGGTTTTCCTGAAGGTCGTCAAGCAGGCAATGAACAAGGGATGACGCGGCCTTCATGACGCATAGCCGGCACCGAACGACACCACGCATGCATCCGCTTTCCCTTTCGACGCCAGAACGGCAGGCTTGAGCCAAATGAGAAAAACCACCCGCTATCATTCGGACCGCTTTCGGCTCAATAACCAGCTCATGTGGCCGGTGCTCGGCGTCGTTTTCCTGTCGCCCTTCGCCTTCGGCAGCACCAAACCATCCTTCTGGCTCCTGTGGTCGGTTCTGCTCTCTCTCTGCGGCACCATCCTGTTTGCGCGCATGGCCCTGTCCGGCGCCAGGTTCCGGATCGCGCCGCGAAATCTGATGGGCCTGTTCGGGCTGTTTGCCGTGCTCGGCATCTATATGGCTTTCCAGGCCCTGCCACTGGGCAGCCTCGCGCCTTCGGTATCCACGGTCGCGGATCCGACGGCGCGGATCGCGCTCAATACGATCAGCCTCACGCCGCACGATACGATCCTCGCGCTGACGCGATGGGCGAACTACGGGCTGCTGTTTTTCCTGGTGCTGCAAATGACCAGCAATCCGCAGCGCGCCCGTGTCTTCATCAATCTGGTCTATTGGGCGATCGTCATTCATGCGGTCGTCGGCCTGCTGTTCCTGCTGCAATTCGGCGATACCATTCTCGGCATCCCGAAATGGAAGTATTTCGGTTCCGCCATGGGTGGTTTCATCAACCGAAACTCATATGCGACATTCCTCGCCTTCGGCAGCGTTATCGGTATCAACCTGATGATCGAGCGGATGACCGAAACCAATCCTGGCAAAGGCGATAGCTCGCTCTTTAGCCGATATCTCGGCAAGGGCGGCGTTGTCATCATCGGCCTGGGCTGGATTGTCCTCGTCATGACTCTGATTGCGACGAACTCCCGTATGGGCGTGTTTGCCGCCTGTTGCGGCATGATCGCATCGGTTCTCATGGCGCTTGCGAAGAGAACCGCCGGCACGAACCGCATCGTGATCTGGACCTTTCTCCTCCTCATTCCCGCGATTGTCGGCCTCGGCATCATCGGATACGGTACGACGTTCATCGAGCGGGTTGGCGACGTCGATGCCGCGGCTGATGTCCGGATGCAGTTGTATCAACAGGTCGTGACCATGATCGAAACAAGACCTTTTCTTGGGTTCGGCGGCAACAGTTTCGAATATGCCTATCCGCTTTTCCACCAGGCGCCGGTGAGCGTCGATCTGGTCTGGGATAAGGCGCACTCCACCTATCTGGCGCTCTGGGCGGAATATGGCCTGGTCTTCGGTTCCATTCCGATGCTGATCGTCGCGACCATCCTGTTTCAACTGGGCGCGGCCTATCTGAAGGTTCCGGGGCAGGACATGCTGCTACGCTCGGGTATCGGCATCATCCTTGTCGGCGCCGTCCATTCGCTGGTGGATTTCAGCCTCGAGATCGAGGCGGTGACCTTCGCATTCGTCGTCATTGTCGCGACCGCCTGGGCGCGCCGGTTCGAACTCGGGAACACTGGCGACCGGGGGGCGGCATGATCCGCGGCATCTTCGATTTCCTGCGTGGCAGTCGTACGCCGCCGGTGGTTCCCCCACGGCAGAAGCTGTTCTTCGACGAAGCCCCGGATCATATCTACGCCATTGGCGATGTTCACGGCTGCGATGACACGCTGGGCAGGCTGGAAGATCTGATCTTCGAGGACAGCCGCAAGCGGGACGGAACAAAGTGGCTGGTCATGCTCGGCGACTATGTCGACAGGGGGCCGAAATCCGCGTCCGTGATGGACCGGCTGACAAGCCGGCCGCGTGCGGATATCAAACGCATCTGCCTTGCCGGAAACCACGAGGACGTCATGCTCGACTTCTTCCAAAATCCGTCAGCCGATCATCGCTGGCTGGATTTCGGCGGGCTGGAGACGCTCTACTCCTACGGCCTGCATAAAATCCCGTCCAACCGCCGGGTCTTGAAAAACGCTCTGTTGTCGCACTTTCCCGACGAACACCTGACTTTCCTGGAAACGTTGCCCTCGCTGCTCAGCGTTCCCGGCTACTGTTTCGTCCATGCCGGGATCCGCGACGGAGTAGCACTGGCCGATCAGGATGATGCGGATCTGTTGTGGCTACGCCCGGAAGAGGACAAGAAGAATGTAGCCACAAG
Organism: Pararhizobium sp.; assembly: GCF_035497515.1. Classification (GTDB taxonomy): domain Bacteria; phylum Pseudomonadota; class Alphaproteobacteria; order Rhizobiales; family Rhizobiaceae; genus Pararhizobium. Next base: position 5,711 of record NZ_DATJDJ010000005.1, read on the forward strand.
TGAGTTCGTCACCGTGCACGGCCATACGCCGGTGAGCGATGTCGAGATCGGAACGGGGCGTATCAATCTCGACACAGGCGCTTTCATGAGCGGAATTTTGTCCGCGGTGCGTCTTTCAGGCCGCAATGAGCCAGAGATCATCCAGTGCGGTTAATAATGTTTGAATTTCGCAATTGTTGGGCGTCGTCAATCTGCTAGAACTCGGATCGGCCATGCTGCGTAGCAGCAATTAAATAAATGCATTTTTTACAATAACAGCACGTGCTGTACAAATAATGGTTATACGTTAATGGACGAAATTGATCTCAAAAGCATTCTTGGATTGATCCGCCGGCAGCTTTGGTTGATTTTCTCCACTATCGCCACGATATTGGTTGTCACTTTAATATTTACCTATTCCCTGACACCAAGATATACCGCCGAATCCCTCGTTTTCGTCGATACAAGCACCAAGAATCTGCTGAATTCCGGCAGCACGCTTGCCAATCCCAATGCGGATAATTTCCGTGTCGAGAGCGAAGTCGCCATTCTCAACTCCGACAGCGTGCTGCTCAATGTCGTCCGCGACAATGGTCTTGTTTCCGATAGCGAGTTCGGCATCAAGGTATCGATGAAGGACAGGATCCTGTCCCTGCTGCGAATTCCGCTGCCGGCGCCGCCCACCGGGGAACAGGCTCTCGCCAAGGTGCTCAATTCCTTCAAATCGTCGGTCAAGGTCTCTCGCGAAGGACTGACCTACCTGATCGGGGTCGGTGTCACGTCCACCGATCCGGCCAAGGCCGCGAAACTCGCGAACTCGCTGAGCGAAGTCTACATCAAGGAACAGCTCAACGCGAAAGTCCAGTCGACCCTGACCAACCGCGACACGATCCAGAAGCAGGTCGAAACGGCCGATGCCGCGATCGTCGCCAGCGAAAACGAGTTCGATTCCTACATTACCAAGAATATCGAGCGCCTGGAAAAGCAGTCCAATGCCGTCGGCCTGACGAATCTCAAGGCCGAATTGCTCAAGATCAACAATGATCGCCTGGCCGAACTCGGCCGCGTCAACACCCTCCAGGCATCGTTGCAGGCGCAGGACTTCTCCGCCCTGGTGAGCGAACTCGGCTCGCAGGCCTTGGCTGAACTGCAGAGCCAGCGCGAGGACCTTGCCAAGCGGATCGCCTCGACCACGTCGGACACTCCCGAAGCCATCAATCTGCGCGCCGAACTGGCCAAGGTCGACACCTCGTTGGCGAGCGCCGCGACGCAGGAAGTCAACACCCTGCAGCAGACCGTTTCCGGCTACGCACAGCAGGCCGATGATGTTCGCCAGAAAATCCGCACCACCGTTCTGCAGAGTAATCTTCCGACGGAAGTGCTGACCAAGATTTTCAGCATCCAGAAATCGTCGGAAATCGCCCGCGAACAGTACCAGACGCTTCTGTCCCGCCAGAAGGAACTGGATTCCCAGGCCTCGTTGCAACTGCCCGACAGCCGCGTCGTCTCGGCAGCACTTGTTCCGACATCCGCGTCCTTTCCGAACAACAAGATCATCCTTGGCATATCGCTGCTGATCGCCATCGGCCTCGGCGTCGGCCTGGCTGTCCTGCGTGAATATTTCATCGGCGGCTTCATCAGTGAAAACCAGATCGAAGCCGTCCTGAAGGTTCCGCTCTCGGCCATTGCGCCGCGCCAGACGACCGGCGACGAGCATCACAAGCTTGCCAACCCCACATCCAGCCTCGCCGACCTGATGGTGACGGCACCCCTGTCGCTGTTCAGCGAAAGCGTGCGCCGCCTGCGCCTGACGCTCGACCAGCAGGAACGCAAGCGCACGATGCCGAAATCGCATGATCCGGACGAAGGTGCGATCATCATGGTCTCCTCGGCTCTTCCGAACGAGGGCAAGTCGACCATGGCGCTCTCGCTGGCCCGCGCCTATGCGCTGACCGGAAAGCGGACGCTTCTGATCGACTGCGACCTGCGCAAGCCGAGCGTCAACAAGCAGCTCAACCTCGAGCCCAACCATGACTTCATCGACTACCTGCGCCAGGACCGCAATTCCGCGACGCTGACTTCGCTGATCATGCGCGATCCGCTGTCGAACCTGACGGTTCTGCTCGGCGGTCGCCGCAGCGATATCGCCACCGACGAACTGGTGATGAGCGAGAAGATGGGACGGATTCTCTCCAGCGCCCGCAAGCATTTCGACTACGTCATCCTCGATACGCCGCCGGTCGAGCCGGTTGTCGACGGTCTTTATCTGGCCCGTCATGCCGACATGATCGTCTTCGTCATCAAATGGGCGAGCACGCCGCAATCCAGCGCCAAGCGCGCCGTCGCCGCGCTGAAGGAAAACAAGAGCCCGGATGCCGGCATCGTCACCCTGCTCAACCAGCAGGATCGCGCCAAGATGTCCGGCAACTACAGCTATTCCGGTTACTACACCGAATAGCCTTGTCGGATACAAAGAACAGAGGGGGCCGCCGCGTCCCCTTTTTCATGTCCAAAACCGCAAAGCGCTGTTCCACAAGGGCTGGCGCACAAAAATCGAATTCCGTAAAATTGTATCTTTCCATTTAAGCGGGTCGAAAACCGCCCTGTGTATCGTGATGATACAGGTGGATGAAGCGGATGTGTTCCGCTTCGCGGCATGATGCTCCCAACCTGATTCGAAATGAATTTGGTCAACAAAAAGGCCTTGGACAGAAGGTCGCCGACAGCAGGGACACGGATCATGTTTAAGAAAGTTTTCATCGCATTGGCGACCATCGCAGCGCTCGGCTTCACCGGCATCTCGACTGCCAACGCCATCAATCTCGGCTCGGCCCGCGGCGCCTACAAGGCGCAGCGCCACACCTCGGTGGCACCGATCGCATTTTCGCTCTATTGCCTCGACCACATCGCGGAATGCACCAAGAGCGCCAAGTCGGAAGTTGCCTACACCTCGAAGACGCGCAACCTGCTCGCCTCGGTCAACCGCGCGGTCAACCGCAGCATCCGCCCGCTGAACGAGCGCCGCGATGTCTGGTCGCTCAACCCGGCCTATGGCGACTGTGATGACTACGTCATGACCAAGCGCAGCCGTCTGATCCGCGCCGGCATCCCGACCAGCGCGCTTCGCGTCGCCGTCGTCCGCACGCCGCGCGGCGAAGGCCATGCCATCCTGCTGGTCAAGACCTCCGCCGGCGAATTCGCTCTCGACAACCTGCGCAAGACGATCGTCAAGCGCAACCAGACCGGCTATCGCTTCGTGACTGTCGCATCGGCCGACCCGAGCCGCTGGTCGCGCTAGACCCAAGATCATGACGCGCTTTGAGAAACGGGGGAGCCATGGCTCTCCCGTTTGCATCATAGCGACGTCAGATCAGACCGCGCGCGGCGAGATTGCGCATCAGCGCGGAGGAACCGAATGTCCAGGGCGGGCATTCCGTCGACAGGCGCACGGTGTTGCTGAGCGAGCCGAGCTGCGCATTGGCGATCGTCACGACATCGCCGATCTTGTGGGTGAACCCCTGCCCCGGCGCATCGCGATCCTCGACCGGCGCAAACAGCGTCCCCATGAACAGCATGAAGCCGTCGGGATATTGATGATGCCGGCCGATCGTCTGGGAGACGAGATCGAGCGGATCGCGGCTGATCTCGCGCATCGTGCTCGCACCTTTCAGCACGAATCCGTCCTGACCATTGATCGTCAGCGACAGATCGGCATTGCGCACGTCATCGATCGAATAGGTCGCGTCGAACAGGCGGATGAAGGGGCCGATCGACGAGGAGGCATTGTTGTCCTTCGCCTTACCCAACAGCAGGGCCGAGCGTCCCTCGACATCGCGCAGGTTGACGTCATTGCCGAGCGTCGCACCCTTGACCCTTCCACGGCTGTCGACTGCCAGCACGATCTCCGGCTCCGGATTGTTCCATTTCGAAATCGGATGCAGCCCGACAGACGCGCCCCAGCCGACCGAGGCGAGGACCTGGGCTTTTGAAAACACTTCCGCATCCGGGCCGATGCCGACCTCGAGATATTGCGACCACATGCCTTCCTCGATCAGCGCCGCCTTGACCCTCGCGGCCTCCGGCGAGCCGGCTTTCAGGTCGCGCAAACTGTCACCGATGATGCTGGTCACCCGCTCGCGCATCTTTTCCGCCAGCGCCGGATTGCCGGCTGCCTTCTCCTCGATGACCCGTTCGATCATCGAGCGGGCGAACGTCACGCCACAGGCCTTGACCGCCTGCAGGTCGCAGGGTGCGAGCAGATGGATCGTCGACAGGTCACCCGCCGCTTCCACGGAAGCCGCCATCACCGCTTCCAATGTCTGCAGGCGCTCGCCGGCCTGCGCCGACAGGAAGCCGACGGGGTCGTCCAGTTCGAGGAGGTCGCGCATGGTCGGCACCTCCTTTGAGGTGATATCGAACAGGTCGCCATCCCGCAGGACGATCAAAGCCGGGCCACCCACATCCGGCCGCCAGACGCGCCCCACGAAGGTTCCCGTCTCAAATGCCTTGTTGCCCGCTTCCATGTTCGTCTCTCCCTAATCGAAATCGTTCCCCGCAAGATAACCAGCGGCGGATTGCGAGCAAGATGTGAAAACGGAAAAGCAAGGGATAAGAGGACAGAAAGAACACGTAAGGGGGTGCGGAACGCCCCAAAGAGGGTTCACCCGAAACGACGACAGGTATATTTAATTTCGCTGATTTTCTGATAGCACCTGTGTCAGCGAATAAGTGTGCCGGACCAGCCGTCAGGGTGATGGGCATCAGCAGGGGACGAGAGCATGAGCTTTACCGAAACAACAACGACGTCGTGGTTTTCACGCCTGAAGAGCGGCCTTGTCGGTCTCTTGCTTGGCCCTCTCCTCGTGCTCGGCATGATCTGGCTGCTTTCCTGGAACGAGGGCCGCTCGGTGCAGACCTACCGCGCGCTGGTCGAAGGCGCCGGCCTCGTCGTTTCCGTCGAAAACGGCAGTATCGATACCGCCAATGAAGGCAAGCTCATCCATGTTTCCGGTCCGGTAAAGCCGGATGGAACGCCGGAAGATGCAACGCTCGGCGTTACGGCGGAAGGTGCGGCCGGCCTCAGCCGCAAGGTCGAAATGTATCAGTGGGTGGAAGATTCGAGCAGCGAGACCAAGAAGACGCTCGGCGGCGGCGAGGAAACCGTCACCACCTATACCTACAAGAAGGAATGGCGGCCGAGCCGCGTGGATTCCTCCGATTTCAAGCAGCAGGACCAGCACCAGAACCCCGATATGCCGATCTCGGGTGATCGCTTCACGGTGGCGACCGCGACGCTCGGCGCCTTCACTGTCGATGGCGAGACCGTTGCCAATCTCGGCACCGACAGCCCGGTCAAGCTGACCCCGGATGTCGCCGAACGCGTCGCATCGGCACTCGGCTCGGAAAAGCCGGTCAAGGCCGACGGAACGACGCTCTATGTCGGCAACAGCCGCCAGAGCCCGTTGGTCGGCGACCTGCGCATCAGCTTTACCCGAGCAGACATTGCCGAAGCCAGCTTCGTTGGCGTGCAGAGGAATGCCAACATCGCCGCCTACAAGGCATCCAACGGCCGTGAAATCCTCCTGAGCGCCGCCGGCCGCGAAACGCCGGCGGAAATGTTCGACGCGGCGCAGAGCGAAAACACCCTGATCACCTGGCTTGTCCGTTTCGGGGGCCTGTTCGGCATGTTCATAGGCTTCGTCATGCTCCTGTCGATCCTTAGCATCATCGCCGACGTCATTCCGTTCGTCGGCTCGATCGTCGGTTTCGGCACCACCGTCATCGCCATCATCCTCACTTTGCTGCTCGGGCCGCTGGTGATCGCGATCGCCTGGATCGCCTACCGGCCGGTGCTCGCCATTGCCATCATCGCCATCGGGGTATTGCTGGCGGCCGGGCTGATCTACCTCAAGCGGAACAAGACGCCTGCGGTCCAGGCACAGCCGAACCTCGGCCGACCGGCCTGATATGCAGGAAGCGCGTCCGCAAGGGCGCGCGTCCTTCCTTTGATCGGCTCGCCATGAACGGGCTGCCCCCTTTGCCACCCCGGCCTTTGACTGTTACGGTCGCCGTTCAGCTTCTTGTTCTCACTGCTGGAAGATTCGGTAACAGGACCTCATGTTTCTCGCGTCAAAACTGCTCTGGCTGCTGGTCCAGCCGCTGTCGCTGATCTTCATCCTTCTGATCGTCAGCTTCATCTTCGGTGCCTCCGGCTTTCAGAGGGTCTATGGCTTCCTGTCCGGGCTTGCCGCCACCCTGTTCTTCTTCACGCTCTTCACCAGCACCGGCGCAGTCATGCTCCAGGGGTTGGAAAACCGCATTGCACGGCCAGCGCGCCTGCCTGCCGATCTCTCCTGCATCATCATTCTCGGCGGCGCCTTCGAGAACGAGGTCATCGCCACCCGAGGCGGGATCGAGCTCAACCAGGCTGCCGACCGGTTTGTCGAAGGCTTGAAGCTCGCGCGGGCGCATCCGGCGGCCCGCATCCTCGTCTCCGGTGGCGACGGCTCCTTCAGCGGTCAATATGACGGCGACGCCCAGACCTCGACGGCCTTCTTTTCGACGTTCGGTGTTGCACCCGACCGTCTGATCCGCGAGGACACGTCGCGGACCACCTTCGAGAACGCTGCCAACACGAAACAACTGCTGGAGGAAAACGGGCTCTCGGATTGCGCCCTCGTTACCTCGGCCTTCCACATGCCGCGATCGGTTGGGCTGTTCCGCAAGCTCGGTATCACCGTGACACCCTGGCCGGTGGATTACCGCACCAGCGGCAAGCTTTTTCTGGATCTCGATTTCAGCCAGCCATCGCTGAACGCGCAACTGACAACAACCGCGCTGCGCGAATGGACGGGACTGGTCAGCTATTATATCAGCGGCCGGACCCACGCCCTGTTTCCGCGATAGCCTGCCCGCCCGTTGACGTGAGGGCGCGCGTGTGGTCCTTCTCGGCCTCTGGCGGAGGAGACAACATGCCGATCCTGGAAATTCTCGATTATGCCGGGGTCGCGGTCTTTGCAGCCACCGGCGCCCTGGCCGCCTCGCGCAAGCAGCTCGACATCATCGGTTATATCTTTCTTGCGGCCATCACCGGCATCGGCGGCGGCACGTTGCGCGACGTCATCCTCGGCGCAACGCCGGTCTTCTGGGTGGTCAACCCGATCTATCTGGTCGTCTGCTGTTGTGCCGGCCTGGTCGTCTTCTTCTCCGCCCATCTGATGGAATCGCGATACAGATATCTACTCTGGCTGGATGCCGTCGGGCTTGCCGCCTATAGCGTTATGGGGGCGGCCAAGGGGCTTGCGGCAACGGGATCGCCGATCGTCGCGCTCGTCACCGGCATGCTGACGGCAACCTTCGGCGGCATCCTGCGCGATATCCTGGCGGGTGAACCATCGGTGTTGTTGCGACCGGAAATCTACGTGACGGCGGCCCTTGCCGGCGCCGGCGTCTTTACGGCGGCGACCTCTTTCGGCGCGCCCCTTCTCGTCGCTTCCACGCTCGGCGTCGTCACGGCCTTTGCCGTGCGCGGCGGCGCGCTGAAATACAGCTGGACGTTGCCGACAGGCGATCCGCGCCCAGGTCGTAATCCCGATGATGTGATGTAAGCGACGGAGACAGTGTCAGCCGCGTTTCGGACGCAGGCGGATGATCACGTCGACATGGGCGATTTCCATGCCTTCCGGCGGTTCCGGAAGGTTATCGATCGTCAGGCTGCTCACCGGAATGTCGAGGACTTCATTGTGGCCTTCGACAAAGAAATGATGGTGGTCGGATACGTTCGTGTCGAAATAGGTCTTGGCGCTTTCAACAGCCAGAACCCGGATCATGCCGGCTTCGGTGAATTGATGCAGCGTGTTGTAGACCGTCGCAAGCGAGACCGGCACGCCGGCCGAGACCGCTTCCTCGTGCAATTCCTCCACCGTCAGGTGGCGGTCGCCCTTGGCGAAGATCAGGTCGGCGAGCGCCATGCGCTGACGCGTCGGCCGAAGACCGGAGCGGCGCAGGCGTTCTTCTGAACGAATCTCGATGGCAGTCGTCATGCGACGGATCCAGACTTTCAAGCTATTGCAGAATAGATTTCCAGTGCCGATATAACTTTTGCCGAGAATGCTTTCAATAGTAACCAGCCGGTTCGAGGCGGCCAAGCAGCGAAAAACGGTCTGATTCCTGGGGCAAAAGCCAATTATCACTGGCTGTTGCAGTCTCCATCATGTATGCGACGGCGGAAATAGACCTTGTGCTTGGTCAGGCGTCAATACATGCAACGGCCCTGATGCGTCATCCCGGCGCTTCAAATCGTGGCAATCTTGCTCTAAACCAAGACAACGAAAAACAGTGTAGCGGGGAAACGACAGTTCCATGACCACCAGACAATCCAGCTTCAACTATGAAGAGATCCTGACCTGCGGTCGCGGCGAACTGTTTGGCCCGGGCAATGCCCAGCTCCCCCTGCCCCCGATGTTGATGGTTCATCGCATCACCGATATTTCCGAAACCGGCGGCGCCTTCGACAAGGGCTATATCCGCGCGGAATACGACGTGAAGCCGGACGACTGGTATTTCCCCTGCCATTTCCAGGGCAATCCGATCATGCCGGGCTGCCTCGGCCTCGACGGCATGTGGCAGCTGACGGGCTTCTTCCTCGGCTGGCTCGGCGAACCCGGCCGCGGCATGGCGCTGTCCACCGGCGAAGTGAAGTTCAAGGGCATGATCCGCCCGGACACGAAGCTGCTCGAATACGGTATCGATTTCAAGCGCGTCATGCGCGGACGCCTCGTTCTCGGCACGGCCGACGGCTGGCTGAAGGCTGACGGCGAGACCATTTACCAGGCAACCGACCTGCGCGTCGGCTTGTCGAAGGAAAAAACGGCCTGAATGGCAGTTTGAAGCTGCATTCAGAGACAAAAGAAGAGGTCATCGACATGAGACGGGTTGTTGTCACGGGTCTGGGTATTGTTTCCTCAATCGGAAATGACGCACAGGAAGTCACCGCCTCGCTGCGCGAGGCGAAGTCCGGCATCTCGTTTTCCAACGATTTCGCCGAGCACGGCTTCAAGTGCCAGGTCTGGGGCGCCCCCAATATCGACACGACCGACCTTGTCGATCGCCGCGCCGCACGTTTCCTGTCGCAGGGCGGCATGTGGAACCATGTCGCGATGAAGCAGGCGATCGCCGATTCCGGCCTTGAAGACAAGGACGTCGGTGGCAACGAACGCACCGGCATCATCATGGGTTCGGGCGGCCCTTCCACCCGCACGCTGATCGACGCAGCCGAGATCACGCTGAAGAACAATTCGCCCAAGCGCATTGGCCCGTTCGCCGTGCCGAAGGCGATGTCGTCCACGGCTTCGGCGACGCTTGCCACCTGGTTCAAGATCCACGGCGTCAACTACTCGATCTCGTCGGCCTGCTCCACCTCGGCGCACTGCATCGGCAACGCCATGGAAATGATCCAGTGGGGCAAGCAGAACGTCATGTTCGCCGGCGGCCACGAAGACCTCGACTGGACCATGTCGAACCTGTTCGATGCCATGGGCGCCATGTCCTCCAAGTACAACGACACGCCATCGACCGCCTCGCGCGCCTATGACGTCTCGCGTGACGGCTTCGTCATCGCCGGCGGCGCCGGCGTGCTGGTTCTGGAAGAACTGGAACATGCCAAGGCGCGCGGCGCCAAGATCTACGCCGAAATCACCGGTTATGGCGCGACTTCCGACGGTTACGACATGGTCGCTCCATCGGGCGAAGGCGCCATCCGCTGCATGCGCCAGGCACTGGCAACGGTGAAGGGCGAAGTCGATTACGTCAACACGCACGGTACCTCGACACCGGTTGGCGACTCGAAGGAAATCGGCGCGATCCGCGAAGTCTTCGGCAACAAGATCCCGCACATCCAGTCGACCAAGTCGCTGACCGGGCACTCGCTGGGTGCTGCAGGCGTGCAGGAATCGATCTATTCGCTCTTGATGATGCAGGCCGGCTTCATCGGCGAGAGCGCCCATATCACCGAGCTCGATCCGGAATTCGACGGCGTGCCGATCGTTCGCAAGCGCATCGACAACGCCACGATCAACACCGCGCTCTCCAACTCGTTCGGCTTCGGCGGCACCAACGCGACGCTCGTGTTCCAGCGCTACAACGGATAATCCTATGACCGGTATCATGCACGGAAAACGCGGCCTCATCATGGGGGTCGCCAACAGCCATTCCATCGCCTGGGGCATTGCCAAGGCCGTTGCTGCCGAAGGCGCTGAACTGGCCTTCACCTACCAGGGAGAGGCGCTTGGCAAGCGCGTCAAACCGCTGGCGGCGGAGGTCGATTCCGACATTCTCCTGCCCTGCGACGTCGAGGATATCGCCTCCGTCGACTCGGTCATCGCTACGCTGAAGGAAAAATGGGGCAAGCTCGATTTCATCGTCCATGCCATCGGCTTTTCCGACAAGAACGAGCTGAAGGGCCTCTACGCCGATACGTCGCGTGACAATTTCAGCCGCACGATGGTCATCTCCTGCTTCTCCTTCACCGAGATCGCCAAGCGGGCGGCCGAACTGATGACGGATGGCGGCACGATGCTGACGCTGACCTATGGCGGCTCCGTGCGCGTCATGCCGAACTACAACGTCATGGGCGTGGCCAAGGCCGCGCTCGAGGCATCGGTTCGCTATTTGGCCGCCGACTACGGCCAGCGCGGCATCCGCGTCAACGCGATCTCGGCCGGCCCGATCCGCACGCTGGCCGGCGCCGGCATTTCCGATGCGCGCGCCATGCTGTCCTGGCAGCAGAAAAACTCGCCGATGCGCCGCACCGTGACGATCGAGGATGTCGGCAGTTCGGCACTCTACCTGCTCTCCGGCCTGTCGCGCGGCGTCACCGGCGAAATCCACTATGTCGATTCCGGCTACAACATCACCTCGATGCCGGCCCTCGACACGCTGCGCTCGGCGGATTCGGAGTAACATCCGGACCGCCTGCCCCCTTCGTGCCTCTTGAATTTTGCATCTGTCCTTGCCAGTTCAGAGCGCGCAAATCTTTCCATTCAAGCTGAGGCCAATCCGCATGAGCAATGCCGCTGAAAAACCCGTCGAAAATCATGTTTTCGAAGCCGATGTCGCGCGCCTGCTGCACCTGATGGTGCATTCGGTCTATTCCGACAAGGACGTGTTCCTCCGCGAGCTGATCTCCAACGCGGCCGATGCATGCGAAAAGCTGCGTTACGAGGCGATCGGGTCGCCCGAGCTTCTCTCCGGTGACCCGACGCCGCACATCACCGTGACGCTGGACGCAGGGGCCAACCGGATCGTCATAGCCGACAACGGCATCGGCATGAGCCGCGAGGACATGGTCGAGGCGCTCGGCACCATCGCCCGCTCCGGCACGCGCGCCTTCATGGAGCGCGTCGAGGCGGCAAAGGCAGGCGAAGGCGCCCAGCTGATCGGCCAGTTCGGCGTCGGCTTCTATTCCGCCTTCATGGTCGCCGACAAGGTCGATGTCGTCTCGCGCCGGGCCGGCAGCCAGGACGCCTGGACTTGGTCGTCGGACGGCAAGGGGAGTTATACGGTGTCGGAGGCCGATCTCGCCGACGCCCCCGTGCGCGGCACCCGCATCACCCTGCACCTGATGGAAGACGCCAGCAGCTACACCTCCAAATGGGAGGTCTCGCGCATCGTCAAGGACCAGTCCGGCCATGTTCCCGTGCCGATCGACCTGATCGAGACGCCCGGCACTGAGCCCGAGCGCATCAGCGACGGCACGGCACTGTGGACCAAGTCGCGCAACGAGATCACCAAGGAAGAATATGCCGATTTCTACCGCGGCGTTTCCGGCCATTATGACGAGCCGGCGGTGACCGTGCATTTCCGCGCCGAGGGCCGGCACGAATATACCGGCCTCGCCTTTGTACCGGAATCAAAGCCGCTCGACATGTTCGACCCGACCGGCAAGGGCCGCATGAAGCTCTATGTGAAGCGCGTCTTCATCACCGACGACGCCGAGCTTCTGCCGCGCTACCTGCGCTTCGTGCGCGGCCTCGTCGATACGTCCGACCTGCCGCTCAATGTCTCGCGCGAGATGATCCAGGAAAGCCCGATCCTAACCGCCATCCGCAAGGGCCTGACCAATCGCGTCCTGACCGCCATCGAGAAGCTTGCCGACAGCGACGCGGATGCTTTTACCAAGCTCTGGGAAGCCTTTGGCGCGGTGCTGAAGGAAGGCATCTACGATGATTTCGAGCGCCGCGCGCAGCTGATGGCGCTGTCGCGTTTCCGCACGACCGCGTCCGGCGAGGCGACGCGCACGCTCTCCGATTACGTCAAGGACATGAAGGACGCGCAGGCGGCGATCTACTATCTGGCCGGCGACGATCTCGACCGGCTGAAAGCCTCGCCGCAGCTCGAAGGTTTTCGCGCGCGCGGCATCGAGGTCCTGTTGCTGACCGATTCCGTCGACAGTTTCTGGGTCACGGCCGCCCCCGACTTCGAAGGAAAGCCGTTCAAATCGATCACGCAGGGCGCCGCCGACCTCGCTCAGGTGTCGAAGACCGATGGCGAAACCGCCTTGACGCCGGAAACAACGCAGGTGGTCAGCGATTTCATCGCTTTCGCCAGGGCGACGCTCGGTGACAGCGTTTCCGACGTGCGCGCTTCCGACCGGCTCACCGAAAGTGCCGTCTGCCTGGTCGCGCCGGAACTGGGCTATGACCGCCAGCTCGAAAAGCTGCTGCAGGGTTCCGGCCGGCTGGACACGGTCGCCAAGCCGGTCCTGGAGATCAATCCGGGCCACAGCCTGATCGCCGCGCTGGCTGCAGGCGGCAGCGAAGCCTTCCGCACAGACGCCGTCCAGCTCCTGCTCGACCAGGCCCGCGTTCTCGACGGCGACAAGCCGCAAGACCCGCGCGCGTTCGCGGAGCGACTGTCGCGGCTGTTCGGAAAAGCTCTCGGTGCTTGATCAGGAGTGAATGCGACGACTGTGTCAACGAAACCTGTCGTCGCATTTCTTTAGCTGTAGCCTCAGGCAGCCCACCAGACCACGATCAACACCAGCAGGACCGCGACCGCGAATGCGCCAAACAGGGTCATCTGCTTGCGGGTATTGCTGATCGCGGCAGCGTTGATCGGAGGGCCGGAGCCGGCCTGGAAGGCCAATGGCACTTCCGACGTCGGCATCTTGCCCTCGCTGCTCTTGATATCCTTGATCATCGCCTCGGCGACATCCTCGGTCACGGGCGGGCGGTGTCCAGAGCTCGAAACCATCGGCACACTCCATTTACGCGCCCCGACGGCGCGCGGCTGCGGGAGCCTCAGCGTGTACCTGTTTCAATCGTAAAGCAATTGTAAAAACGGAAGCTCAGCGCTTGCCCCAGAGCACCTTGAAACGGGCGTTGCGGCAGGTCTCGCCCCATTCCTTGAAGGTCTCGGTCATGACCGGCTCATAGGGCAGGCCACGATTGGCGACGAGCATGACACGGCCGCCGATCTTCAAAGCCTTTGCCGCTGCCCGGATCATCGCTGCGCCGAGCGCCGGATCGGCGGCTTGCGTCTCGTGGAAGGGCGGGTTCATGACGATCAGGTCGTATTTGTCGCGGGTTTCTTCCGATGTCAGGTCCTGCCAGAAGAAGCGGGTCGGCACATTCGGGCAATTGGCCTTGAGATTGCCCCGGGCAGCCTCAAGCGCGTGATAATCCGCCTCGAAAAGGTCGATGCCCTTGAGGCGCGGCGCCTTCTCGGCCAGCATCACGGAGAGATACCCCCAGCCGGCGCCGAAATCGGCGGCATGGCCGCTGAAATCGTCTGGAAAGCGCGAGGCGAGCAGTTCCGAGCCGGCATCGATCCGGTCATGCGAGAACATGCCTGGCGCCGCATCGAACCGGCCCTCGACACGAACGGGCTTTTTCGAGAACTTGGCAATGATGTCGGACGCGTCTTCCGGACGGCCGAACCAGAAGGCGATGCCGTGATATTTCGGCATGCTGTCGCCGCCCCAGCCAAGCTGGTTGACGCGCTTGCGCAGCGACTGGATGCCGTCGTCCTTGCCGCCGGCGACGACGATGAGGCCGCCGACCTTGACCCGCTTCAGCGCTTCGGCGATGCGGTCCTCGTTCTCGCCCTTGTGCTTACCGCAGAGAATGAGCGCCGCATCATAGTCTTCTCCTTCGACGACGGGCGTCACCGACGACTTGGCGGCTTCCAGAGCCTTGTGCAAGGGCCTTGCGGCCTGGACGGCGGTGATGGAGCCTAGAAACTCGGCCGGCAGCCTGTAGCCGGCCTCTGCGCCAAGGAACAGCACGCGCTCGCCTTCGCCGGGAGCCGGAGTTACACCGGTTTCGAAAGGATGGAACAGGGTCTTCAGCGTGTCGCGGCTCATCGGCGTGGTCCTAGCGGGAAATAAGAAAGGGCGCGGAACATTCCGCTCCGCGCCCATCGTCGTTCAAACGGCCGAGCGCTTATTCAGCGGCTTCGCCTTCGCCCTTGGCAAGTTCCTTGCCGGTTGCCTGGTCGACAACCTTCATGGAGAGGCGAACCTTGCCGCGCTCGTCGAAGCCCATCAGCTTGACCCAGACCTTGTCGCCTTCCTTGACGACGTCGGACGTCTTGGCAACACGGTCGGAAGCAAGCTGCGAGATGTGCACGAGGCCATCACGCGGGCCGAAGAAGTTGACGAAAGCGCCAAAATCAGCGGTCTTCACGACCGTGCCTTCGTAGACCTGACCGACTTCCGGTTCCGCGACGATCGAGTGGATCCACTTGCGGGCCGCTTCGATCTCCTTGGCCGAGGACGAGGCGATCTTGATCGTGCCGTCGTCTTCGATGTTGATCTTGGCGCCGGTCTTCTCGACGATTTCGCGGATGACCTTGCCGCCCGAACCGATGACTTCACGAATCTTGTCGACCGGAATGTTCATCACTTCGATGCGCGGAGCGAATTCGCCGAGCTGGCCGCGGCCTTCGGAGATGGCATTGGCCATTTCGCCGAGGATGTATTTGCGGCCGCCCTGCGCCTGGCTCAGCGCGACCTTCATGATCTCTTCGGTGATACCGGCGATCTTGATGTCCATCTGCAGCGAGGTGATGCCGTCGGCGGTGCCGGCGACCTTGAAGTCCATGTCGCCGAGGTGATCCTCATCGCCGAGGATGTCGGAGAGAACGGCGAAGCGTTCACCTTCGAGGATCAGGCCCATGGCGATGCCGGCGACCGGCTTTGCCAGCGGAACACCGGCATCCATCAGCGCCAGCGAGGTGCCGCAGACAGTTGCCATCGAGGACGAACCGTTGGACTCGGTGATCTCGGAGACAACGCGCAGCGTGTAGGGGAACTGGTCCGCGCTCGGCAGCATCGGGCGGATGGCGCGCCAGGCGAGCTTGCCATGGCCGATTTCGCGGCGGCCCGGGGAGCCCATGCGACCGGTTTCACCGACCGAATAGGGCGGGAAGTTGTAGTGCAGCAGGAACTTTTCCTTGTACATGCCGGTGAGGCTATCGACATACTGCTCGTCTTCGCCGGTGCCGAGCGTGGCAACGACGATCGCTTGGGTTTCGCCGCGGGTGAAGAGCGCCGAACCGTGGGTACGCGGCAGGATGCCGACTTCGGACACGATCGCACGAACCTTGTCGAGATCGCGGCCGTCGATGCGGCTCTTGGTGTCGAGGATGTTCCAGCGAACGATCTTGGCC
>NZ_DATJDJ010000006.1:0-7200 GCF_035497515.1 Pararhizobium sp.
TCATGGGCGAGATAGGTCCATTTGCAGGTCACCGTGCAGGTCGAGCGCGAGAGGTCGCCGGTCGATTTCCAGGTGAGAAAATCGGCAAGATCGAAGAACTGCCAGGCCCTGGCAAAGGTCTCAGGCCGGTTTTCCTTGAGCCAGAGAAGTTTGGGCGTTTCCATCTCGGGCGAGATCCGCCCGCCGACATAGCGCAGCACCTCATGGCCTGTGGTATTGATGCGCTCGGCCTGGTCGACGGCGCGATGATCCATCCAGACGATGATGTCTCGAGCCGGATCTTCGGACGGACCGACCGCGAGCGGTGTCCCGCCCTCCCCCAGCACCACAAGCGAGCAGGTCGCATCGAAGCCGATGCCGATCACGGCGGAAGGATCGACATTCGCCGCAGCCACCGCCTCCCTCACACTCGCGCAGACCGCGTCCCAGATTTCCGCGCTCGACTGCTCGACGATCGCCCCCGCCTCGCGGTAGAGCGAAATATCGCGCCTTGCCACCGAGAGCATGGTTCCATCCAGGTCGAAAAGCCCCGCCCGCGCGCTGCCTGTCCCGACATCGACGCCGATGACGTAACGCCGCGCTGGATCGACTGGCATGTTCTGCGATGACGTCATGGTTTCGTGCTCTGCTGTCGAAAAGGCTTGATGGCCGCGTTAGGCAGGAAGGGCCGGCGTCAGAGATCGACGCTGTTCGGAAGGATGACGAGATCGCGAATAGTCACGTTGCGCGGCCTGGTCAGCATGAACAGCACGGCGTCCGCAACCTCCTTGGGCTGCATCAGGCTGCCATTGGCGAGTGCCTCTTCCATCTTCTCCTTCGGCCAGTCGTCGAGTAGTGCCGTGACCACCGGGCCCGGCAGGACGGCACCGACGCGAACGCCATGCTGGGCAACCTGGCGGCGGGTCGAATGCACGAAGGCCTGAACGGCGAACTTGGAGGCCGTGTAGATCGGTTCCCACACCACCGGCACGACGCCGGCGATCGAGCTGGTGAACAGGATGTCGCCGGTCTTCTCAGCGATCATGTGCGGCAGGACGGCATGCACCGAACGGAAGGCCGCGTTGATGTTAAGGTTCAGCATCCGGTCCCATGCATCCGGATCGCCCTCGGCGACCGGGCCACCGATATAGGCACCGGCATTGGCGTGGAAGATGTCGAGACGACCGGCGAGATCAAGGATGCGCGGCAGAATGCCGGAGACCTGTCCGCCATCGAGAAGGTCGACCACCAGCGGGCGGGCCCTTTCGCCGAGTTCCCTGCAGAGCGTTTCGAGCCTGTCCTGGGCACGGTCGATCAGGACGACGGTGGCGCCTTCGGCAAGCAGGGTGCGGGCGCATTCGAGCCCGATGCCGGACGCTGCGCCGGTAATGGCCGCGACCTTGCCTTTCATGAGATCGGTCATGTTTCCTCCGGTTTGTCAGGCGCGGCCGTGGCTGACACGCGATCGTCTTGCGAGCGAATCGACGATGACGGCGATGGCGAGAACGGCGCCTGTGATCATGTATCTGAGAGACGAGCTCAGGTTCAGAAGCGTCAGGCCATTGGAAATGGCCTGGATGACGATGATGCCGAGCAGGGCCGAATAGGCGCTGCCCCGGCCGCCGAACAGGCTGGTGCCGCCGATGACGGCCGCGGCAATGGCATTCAGGTTGACGTCGCCGGTGCCCGCCTGCTGGCTCGACGAGGCGAGGCGCGAGGCAGACAGGGTGCCGCCGAGCGCCGCCAATGTCGAGCAGAGCATGAAAGCGCTCATATAGATGCGGCGGACATTGATGCCCGAGCGACGGGCTGCTTCCTTGTTCCCGCCTACGGCAAACATAGAGCGGCCCCATTTCGTCTTGGTCAGCGCATAGTTGAGCACGACGACGAGAAACACGAACAGGCCGAACATCCACGGCACGCCGCGTCCCGTGTTGAGATAGAAGACGACGATCTGAAGCGCGACGGTGAGCGCGACCGCCTTGACCAAGAGGCTGCTCAGCGGCTGCGTGGAGAGGTTCACGGCCGTCCGGCGCTGCCGGACGATCAGGCCGGCAACGATCATGATGCCGCCCGGCACCAGGGCGAGAAAATGCGACGCCCAGTCCGGCATCACCAGGATCTGGCCGAACCGCACAAGCGGCGACGCATAGGGCAGGTTGATGCTTCCGGTCGGACCGAGAATGTAGAGCTGCATCCCGAGCAGCGCCAGCAGACCGGCAAGCGTCGCGACAAAGCTTGGCATGCCAAGCCGATTGTAGAGCACCGCGTAGAGAGCGCCGACGGCGGCCCCCGTCACCAGGGCGGCCGCGATGGCCAGTGGTAGCGAAATACCGGAATTGACCCAGAGCACCCCGATGATCGCGGAAGCGAGGCCGCTCATCGACCCGACGGAGAGGTCGATTTCGCCGAGAATGAGAACGCAGACGACGCCGAGCGAGATGATGCCGACCGTCGCGCAATCGAACAGGAGATTGACCAGATTGTTGGGCGCCAGGAAAATGGGATTGAGAATGCTGAAGACGGTCGAAATGACAATCAGGCCGATCGCGACGGGCAACATCCCCAGATCGCCCGAGCGAACACGGCTGACAAAGGCGCGGATCGTTCCCGTCAGCCCCGTCGAATGGCTGACGCGCTCGTCGCTGCGATCGAGAGCCATTGGGGCCGGGCTGCTCTGCTTGGTGTCCTGGTTGGTCATGCGTGGCTCCCGCCGGTCTCGATCTGCTCGCCCGCCTTGCGGTCGATGCGGCGCGAGACGGAATTTTCGGTGGCGCCGGTGATGGCCGCCACGAGTTCATGGTTCGAGGCATCGGGGTTGAAGATGCCGTTGTTGCGCCCGAGACGCAGGACCACGACCCGGTCGGCAACGGCGCGCACATCCTCCATATTGTGGCTGATGATGATGACCCCGAGGCCGCGCTCGCGGACGCGCTCGATCAGGTTCAGCACTTCCGCGGTCTGGGCTACCCCAAGCGCCGCGGTCGGCTCGTCGAGCATGATGATCTTCGGATCGAGCAGCAGGGAGCGGGCGATCGCCACCGTCTGGCGCTGACCGCCGGAGAGCGACGCGATCGGCTCGCGCACGGAAGGAATGCGGGCGGCAAGCTCGCGCAGAAGCGTCCAGGCACGGACTTCCATGCCCACTTCATCGAGATTCCAGGGCGAAAGCTCATGTCCGAGAAACAGGTTCGCCACGACATCGAGGTTTTCGCACAGAGCGAGATCCTGGAATACGGTGGCTATTCCCAGCTCCAGCGCCTGGCTGGGGCTATCGAGCACCACGTCCCGTCCGCAAAATTCGATCCGGCCGGAACTTGCCTGATGCACGCCCGCCAAAATCTTGATCAGCGTCGATTTGCCAGCACCATTGTCGCCGACGAGAGCGACCACCTCTCCGGCCTTTACCTCCAGATCGATATCGGTCAGGGCGGACACGGCCCCGAAACTTTTCGAGACATTGGTCAGCTTCAGGATGGTCGTTCCCTTTGCGGGTAGACCCTTGTCGATTGGCACCATGACAAGACGCTCTTTTCTGAAATGGAGTGTACCCGGCCGGGGACGAGCCCCGACCGGATTCCTTGGGAGGTTGATTACTGCGTAATACCGAGCGTCTTGCAACCCTCGGCATATTCGCCGGTGCAGACTTCCTCAGGCTTCTGGATCCCCTTGTCGAAGATCTCCGCCTTGATGTTCTCGGCAGTCACGACGGCCGGGACGAACAGTTCCGACGGCGTTTCGTAGAGCGTCGTCTTGGCTTCCACCGTCTCGCCCTTCAGGAGCTTGACGGCGATATTGGCAGCCGCGGCAGCCACGATTTCCGAGGGCTTGGAGATCGTGTTGTATTGGTCGCCGGAGATGATCAGCTGCAGTGCGGCGATCGTCGCGTCATTGCCCGTGACGGGCGGAACCGGATTGACGCCGGCAGCCTTGAAGGCCGCGATCGCGCCGCCGCCGGTTCCGTCGTTTGCAGCGACCACGCCCTTGATCTCATCGCCGAAGCGTGTGATCTGGCCGGCGGCCCATTCCTGCGCCTTCGGCGGCGCCCATTCCGGCGTGTCGAATTCGGCAAGCGTCTTGTAGCCGGAATCCTTCAGGCCGCGATGGATGCCGTCGCGGATAAGGCCGGCGGCCGCATCTGTCGGGGAGCCGTTGATCTGCAGCACGCCCGCGCCTTCCGGCACGCCGCTCGCCTTCATGTGGTCGACCAGCGACTTGGCGATGGCATGACCAATGCCTTCATTGTCGAAGGAGACGTAGTAGTCGGCGGCCTTGTCGGGAATGGGACGGTCATAGGCGATGACCTTGACGTCCTGCGACTGGGCGATTTCGACGAGTGCGGCCGCAGCTGCGGAATCGACCGGATCAAGCACGATGACTTTCGCGCCCTGCGCGATCACCGAGTTGAACTGCTGCTGCTGAAGCGCCACATCCGCATTGGCGTTCTGGTAGATCACCGTGCATGTCGCGCAGAGCTTTTCCATCTCGGCCTTGAAGCCCGGATAGTCATGCTCTTCGTAGCGGGTCGACGCCTGGTCAGGCATCAGGAAGGCCACCGTGGCGGCATCCTGTGCATAGGCGGAACCGGCAAGCATTGCGGCAAGCCCGGCGGTTGCCATCAGCGTGGAACGAATTTTCATGTTTTTCTCCTCCTTGTTGTGGATGAAAGCGCATCGAGAGACTGTTCCGGATGTCTGTTCGCCTCGCCGCCATCAGCGCTGCGCGTTTTTCAACGCGCGCATTCTTACGATCGCCGCCGAACGTCCCGACGTCCTCGCTCTCCGTGGCTTCTGGGCGAACACCCTCCCGACTGACCCTCCACAGTCAACCAAATTCATCGATTGAGCACCGTTGCTCAATCGATGAAGCAAGATTGCCGCTTTTGCTCTTTGATGTCAAGTTGGCGTCAACGGGAGAAATCAGTGATTCAGCAGAAACCGACGAAGAAGACGACGATCTACGATCTCGCCGAACTGGCTGGCACCTCAGCCAGTGCCGTGAGCGCCGTGTTGAACGGCAACTGGAAAAAGCGCCGGATCAGCATCAAGCTTGCCGAGAAAATCACGCGCATTGCCGAAGAGCAGGGTTACGCCGTGAACATGCAGGCGAGCCTCCTACGGCGTGAAAAATCCAAGATCGTCGGCATGATCGTTCCGAAATACGACAACCGCTATTTCGGCTCGATCGTCGAGACCTTCGAGATCATGGCCCGCGAACGCGGGCTCTTTCCGATTATTACCTGCACGCTGCGCGATCCCGAACTGGAACTGGAAGCCGCGCGCACCATGCTGTCCTATCAGGTCGAATGGCTCATCTCGACGGGCGCGACCGATCCCGATCGTATCACCGATATCTGTCTCGCAGCCGGCGCCCACAGTCTCAATCTCGATCTGCCCGGCTCAAAGGCGCCCTCGATCATTTCGGACAATTTTGCCGGGGCAAGGGAATTGACTGAGCGCACATTGCGCAACTGCCAGCGGGAGATTGGAAGCTTGTCTCCCCTGCTGTTCGTCGGCGGGCGAGCCTCCGACCACAACACCGCGGAACGTGTTCGCGGGTTCAGGCAGGCCCATGAGGACCTGGGCATATCCGTCGATGAAAACCACATTCTCACATGCGGCTATGCACCGGAGAAGGCCGTCGGTGCCCTGCAGGCGCTTGCCGATACCGAACATACGCTTCCCAGAGGCATGTTCGTCAATTCGACGATATCGCTGGAAGGCGTGATGCGCTGGATCAAGGCCTCGCATCATTTCGACGGCAAGCCGCCGATCATCGGCTGCTTCGACTGGGATCCCTTCGTCGCATTGCTGGGGGATAATATCGAGATGGTTCGCCAGGACGTCGGGGGAATGCTCCAGTCCGTCTTCAAGATCATCGACGACGGGCACGCCACATCCCCGCTGATCGAAGTGCCGCCGATTTTCGATACAAAGATCGGATAGGCGGCGCTCTCACGCCGCCGTCCTCATCAGCCGAATGCTCTTTACCCGATCAGTTCTTGACGACATCCTCGAGGAAGAAGCGGCCGAGCGGGTTCTGGTAGAAATTCTCGACATTCTTGCGCGAGACGTTGATGAACGGGCTGTAGTAGAGATCGATCCAGTGCACGTCGTCCTTGGCCATCTTCTGGATGTCCACATACATCTGCTCGCGCTTGGCGGGGTCCATCTCCAGGCGGGCGGCCGCGACGAGATCCTTGACCTTGTCGTTCTTGTAGCGGGTCATGTAGTTCATGTTGGAATCGTGACCGACGACGAAAGTCGTCTTCTGGTCGGGATCGAGAATGTCGTTCGTCCAGTACATGACCGACAGGTCATAGTCGCCGGCGACCAGCATATCCCAGGTCTGGCTCGGGTCCATCTTCTGCAGGTTCACGGTGATATCAGCCTTCTGCAACTGCTGCTGCAGGAGCACGGCAATCTGCTCGTCGACCTCGTTGCCGGCATTGACCAGGTAGTTCAGCGTCAGGCCGCTGACGCCTGCCTCGGCAAGAAGCGCCTTGGCCTTTTCCGGATCATAGGGGCGCTGGAGATTGTCGGCATAATGGTAAAGCGCGCCCTTCGGAATGAAGGAATAGGCGACGTCACCGAAACCGAAGGTCACCGTGTCAATGATAGCCTTCTTGTCTATCGCGTAGTCCAGCGCCTCACGGACCTCTTTCCTGGCGAGTTCGCCATGCTCGTGGTTCATCAGCAGATGATCCTCACGGGTCGAGGTATCCAGATGCACCGTCAGGTTTTCGTCCTTTTGCAGTTCCGCGACGCGCGAGAAGGGCACGAAGATCGCCGCGTCGAGTTGGCCTGCCTGCACGTTCAGCATGCGTGTGTTGTCGTCGGGAACGGAAATCCATTCGACGCCGTCAAGCGAGACGCGATCCGCCTCCCAGAAGTTCGGATTCTTTTCCAGAATGACCCGGTCGCCGCGGCGCCATTCCTTCACCGTGAAAGCGCCAGATGCGATCGGGGTTTCGGCATAGGCTTCGGCGCCGATCGATTCCAGGCCAGCCTTCGAGATGATCGAGGCGCCGGGCATTGCGAGCGTGGACAGGAACGGCGCAGAAGGACCGGAAAGCTTGATCACCAGCGTCTTGGGATCGCTCGCCTGCGCGGTTTCGATGACCTTGTAGGAATCGCTCCACAGCGAGCCCTCGTCGTCGCGGATGCGCAACAGGCTGAAGGCGGCATCTTCCGCCGTGATGGCGCTGCCGTCCGAGAATTT
>NZ_DATJDJ010000007.1:0-2268 GCF_035497515.1 Pararhizobium sp.
CCTGACAGGAGACAAATCCCATAAGGGATTTGCCATGGTAACGCGGGGTGGAGCAGCCCGGTAGCTCGTCAGGCTCATAACCTGAAGGCCGCAGGTTCAAATCCTGCCCCCGCAACCAACAAAACTTCTAAATTTACCCACGCCAAATATTGCTGCCAAGCTCCTCGCCATAACACGCCAGGAGCTTTTTGCGTTGCGCATCCTATGCAACCGCGTGACTAATTTGATAGCCTGCGATGGAGTTTTCTTACGGGCGGCAAGGATCAATGCGCCACCGACCACGTGAAACGACGCCCTGCAAAGGGTCGTTGATTCAATGCCGCGACCAAAGTATCTTCAGATCTGCGATTACGAAGAGTTCTGCCGTCAGCTACAAGCGCCACCGTTTTCCGCAACAGATCATCTCGAATGCGGTCTGGTGTATTTCAGGTTTCCGCTGAGCCTGCGTCTCGTCGAGGAAATGCTGCTGGAGCGCGGACTTGTCGTCTCATAGGAAACGATACGGCGATGGGGACGGAAATTCGGGCCGGCCTACGCAAAACCACGTCGTCGGGGGCAACCGTCGCGCCAGGATGTCTGGCACCTGGATGAGGGCGTGCTTTCCATCGCAGGCCGAAAGCACCGGCTTTGGCGTGCCGTTGATCAAGATGTTCTCGACGAGTTTGTTCAAAGCCGACGCGACACGAAGGCCGCCAGGCGATTGCCCATCAGGCTGCTGAAGAAGCAGGGCATGCCGCCCAAGCGGATCATCACCGACAAGCTTCGCTCCTATGGCGCGGCCAAGCGAGAGGGTATGCCGGCTGTCGAGCACCGATCCCACAAGGGTCTCACCAATCGAGCGGAAAATTCGCATCTGCCACTGCGCAAACGGCAGAGGACGATGCAAGGTTTCCGATCAGCCGGCAGCTTACAGCGCTTCATCTCGATCTTCTCGGCGCTTCGAAAGCTCTTCGTTACCCCACGTCACAAACGATCCGCACTGGCCACTCACAGTCATCGCATCCGCGCGATGACCCATTGGAAAGCCGTCACCGGCCCCGGCGCCTCATCTACAGCGGCAAAGAGGGGCGTCCGTTCACCGCTCGATACCGTGACAACTCCCCTTCGCCTGCTGCAAACCTTCTTTCGTCGTACTGGCGATAGGGCGGCCGGCTGGCGGCCCCATCGTGCCGCGTCAGCTTGGAAGGACGCCGGATTTCTTGGCCACCCAAGTCGCGACATAGTCCATGAGACCCGGCGACAGGCAATCATAGGGCTCCAGCCCGAGTTCCTTCAGGCGTGCCCGGATGCCATCCATCCGGCCGGGATCGACACCGGATTCGATGATGGAGGAGACGAAGGCCGCAAAGCCCGGGGGGGCCCAGCCAGATTCCTGGAAGCGTTCGGGATGGATGAAGTCCAGGCCCTGGAAGGCATGCTCGCGCTCGACCGGGCCGTACATGTGGACCCCGCACTCCCTGCAGGCATGGCGCTGGATCAGCGCCGAGGAATCGACCACTGCCAGCTTGTCGCCGTTTTCGAGCACCGTCACCTTGTCGTGCGGGACGACTGCGACGATGGAGAAGCTCGTACCGCTGGGTTTCCAGCACTTCGTGCAGCCGCAGGCGTGATTGTGGGCGATCTGCCCCTCGATCCGCACCTTGACCGGCCTGTCGGTACAGGCGCAGACCAGTGTACCGCCGGCGAAACTCGGGCTCTCTGGTTTCACGCCGTCATCCACCGCGGGATGGATGTGAACTGCGCTTCTCGTAAGACCGGAACTTTCCATCGCACTCTCCTCCTTTTTGTCTCGGGGCAAATCTTCTCCCGTGCGCCGTAGCGCGCCGGCAATGGATGCGATTATTCGATCGAAGATGCTCATGGGTAGACCACCACGCCACGGACGCTTTGGCCCGAATGCATGAGATCAAAACCCTTATTGATGTCCTCGAGCGGCATCGTATGGGTGATCATCGGGTCGATCTGGATCTTGCCGGCCATATACCAGTCGACGATCTTCGGAACGTCGGTGCGGCCGCGCGCGCCGCCAAACGCCGTGCCCATCCAGTTGCGGCCGGTGACCAGCTGGAACGGACGCGTCGAGATCTCCTGGCCGGCGCCGGCGACGCCGATGATCACCGACTTGCCCCAGCCGCGATGCGAGCTTTCGAGCGCCTGGCGCATCACCTTGGTGTTGCCGGTGCAGTCGAACGTATAGTCGGCGCCGCCGATCGTGTCGCCGTTGCGCTTGGTCATGTTGACGAGGTAGGGCACGATGTCGTCGCCGAC
>NZ_DATJDJ010000008.1:0-11852 GCF_035497515.1 Pararhizobium sp.
CGCGACGAGCTGACCGGCGCACTCAGTGATCCCGATCCGGTACGCCGGGCGCAGATCCAGATGCTGAAGCCACTACCGAAGCGATTCTACAAGACCGTCGGCATCGAGGCGCAGGAAGGCGGTCATGCGGTCGTTCTGGACGGACGGCCGGTTCGCACGCCGGCCAAACAGCTCCTGGCCGTGCCGACGCGCGCCGTCGCCGAGCTTCTGGCAGGCGAGTGGGACGCCCAGAAAGAGGTGATCGACCCCGCGACCATGCCGGTGACGCGGTTGGTCAATACGGCGATCGACGGCGTCGCCCAGGATATCCGGGCGGTCTTCGACGATATCCTCAATTTCGCAGGCACCGATCTTCTCTGCTATCGGGCGAGCGAGCCTGTGGAACTGGTGGCGCGGCAGGGAGAGCACTGGGACCCGATAATCGAATGGGCGGCGGAACGGCTCGGCGCGCGCTTCATCCTCGCCGAAGGCGTGGTGCACCAGGCGCAACCGCGCACCGCGATCGATGCAATTGCCGAGGCGTTGCGTCCGCATGCGACGCCGCTCGGGCTCGCCTGTCTGCATATGATGACCAGCCTGACCGGATCGGCCCTCATCGCCATTGCCTTCGCCGAAAAGCGGTTATCCGCCGAACAGGCCTGGTCGCTTGCCCATCTCGACGAGGACTGGCAGATCGAGCACTGGGGAACCGACGAGGAAGCCTTCCAGCGCCGCGAGAATCGCTGGCAGGACATGCAGGCCGCGGCAGCGACGCTCGACGCCCTGCGCTGAGCGTCGCTGCTGTACGGTAATCAGGCCGTCAGTTTCAGGCCGGCGATACCGGCGATGATGAGCGCGATGCAGCCGAGCCGCATGGCCGTTGCCGGCTCGGCGAAAAGGACGATACCGAGAATGACGGTTCCGACCGTGCCGATGCCGGTCCAGACCGCATAGGCGGTGCCGAGCGGCAGGGTCCGCATCGCGATACCGAGCAGGACGACGCTTGCGACCATGGAAGCGCCGGTCAGCACCGTCGGCATCAGCTTGGTGAAGCCCTCGGTATATTTAAGCCCGATTGCCCAGCCGATTTCGAGAAGTCCCGCGAGGAAGAGAATAAGCCAGGCCATGATCAACTCCGTTTGATGGAGCGAGGCCGTCCCCGCGGTTGGGCGGAAGCGGCGATCGTGCCGGATCCGTGCAGCCGTCTGCATGGGGATTTATGCCATCATGGTGCCACCGAGGCAAGGGCCGGCAGTGCATGGCAGCTACTCGCCGCGCTCCTTGCGCAGTTTCGCCCACCAGTCGAGACGCTTGCGGATATCGCGCTCGAAGCCACGCTCTGGCGGATCGTAGAAGGTCTTGCGGCCCATCTTTTCCGGGAAATAATCCTGGCCGGAAAAGGCGTCCGGCTCGTCATGGTCGTAGCGATAGCCGTCGCCATAGCCCTCGCCCTTCATCAGCTTCGTCGGCGCATTGAGAATGTGCTTGGGCGGCAGCAGGGAGCCGTGTTCCTTGGCGGCGCGCATGGCCGATTTATAGGCGGTGTAGACCGCGTTGGATTTCGGCGCGGTCGCCAGATAGACGCAGGCCTGCGCCAAGGCCAGTTCGCCTTCCGGGGAGCCCAGATAATCATAGGCATCCTTGGCGGCATTGCAGATCGCCAGTGCCTGCGGATCGGCAAGGCCGATATCCTCCACCGCCATGCGCACCAGCCGCCGACCGAGATAAAGCGGGTCCTCGCCGGCATCGAACATGCGGCAGAGATAATAGAGTGCCGCATCCGGATCGGATCCGCGCACCGATTTGTGCAGCGCCGAAATCAGATTGTAATGGCCATCCTGGCCCTTGTCATAGACCGGCGCGCGGCGCTGGACGATTTCCTGCAAGGCATTGACGTCAAAGGTCTCGCCCTTGCGCGCCGCCCGCCAGACCTCCTCGGCGAGCGTCAACACGGCGCGGCCATCGCCATCGGCCATGCGGATCAGGCTGGCACGGGCATCGGCATCGAGCGGCAGTGGCCGTGCCTCCACCTGTTCGGCGCGCGCCAGCAGTTCGGCGAGGCTTTCCTCGTCATGCGGCTTGAAGGTGAGGACGCGGGCCCGGGACAAAAGAGCGGCGTTCAACTCGAAGGACGGATTTTCCGTGGTGGCACCGACAAGAATGACCGTGCCATCTTCCATCACCGGCAGGAAGCTATCCTGCTGGGCGCGATTGAACCGATGGATCTCGTCGACGAAGAGCAGCGTCTGGCGCCCACTCGTCCGGCGCAGGCGCGCAGCCTCGAAGACGCGCTTCAGGTCGGCGACGCCGGAAAAGATCGCCGAGATCTGCTCGAAGGCCAGCCCCGCCTCCCCGGAGAGAAGCCGGGCGACCGTGGTCTTGCCGGTACCGGGCGGCCCCCAGAAGATCATCGAGCCGAGAGAGCCGGAGGCGATCATTCGGGCGAGAACGCCGTCCTCGCCGGTCAGATGCGCCTGCCCGGTGACTTCGGACAGGGCCTGTGGGCGCAGACGATCGGCCAGCGGCCGCTTCTCGCTCATGCCGGGCGGCTCGCTTGGGGAGAACAGGTCGCTCATCGGAAAAACTGGCGGATGCGCTGGCCGTTGCGCTCGATTTCCACGCGCCAGAGCGACGGATCGGACTGGGCAAGCGCTTCCAGCGTCTCCGACGTCTCGATCGGCGTGCCGTTGACGGCGACGACGATGTCCTTGGGCTGGAAGCCGACACGGGCGGCCGGCGAACCGCGATTGACCTCGGTAACGACCACGCCCGTAGACGATGTCGGCATATGCAGTTCGTCGGCCAGGCGCGGCGAGAGATTGCCGACCACAGCGCCGGCAAAGGGGTTGCGGCCCTCGATCAGCCGCTCGTCGCGGGGCTTGGTTTCCGGTGCCTCCGCCAGCGTCATCGTCACGTCGCGGGTCTTGCCGTTCTCGCTCACCGTCACCCGCGCGTCATGGCCGATGCCGACCGTGGTCAGGCGGTAGCCCAGCGCATCGGGATGTTCCACCTCGATGCCATTGACGGCAACGATCACCTGCCCCGGCTTGAGGCCCGCCCGATCTGCCGGACTATCCTCCGTCACTGCGCTGACCAGGGCACCGCGGGCACGATCAAGGCCGAGCGCGTCTGCGACTTCCGAGGTCACCGGCTCGAAACGCGCGCCGATATAGGGGCGTGTGAAGCTGCCATTGCCGCCTTCGGCGGAGGCGACGAAAACCTTGACGAGATTGGCCGGAATGGCGAAGCCGACGCCGTTTGAGCCGCCGCCGCGCGAAAAGATCGCCGTGTTGATGCCGATCAGCTGGCCGTTCATGTCGATCAGGCCGCCGCCGGAATTGCCGGGATTGATGGAGGCATCGGTCTGGATGAAGAAGCCGAAATCACCGGAGACGATCTGGTTGCGGGCCAGTGCGGAAACGATGCCGCTGGTGACCGTCTGGCCGACGCCGAAGGGATTGCCGATCGCAAGAACGAGATCACCGACCTCGACCGCATCCGAATCGCCGAAGGGCACGATGTCGAAGGGGCCATCGGACTTGATCTTGAGCACCGCCAGATCGAGCCTGTCGTCCTTGAGGATGACGGTGCTTTCGAATTCCCGGCCATCGGCGAGCGCCACCTTGATGTCGTCGGCATCGGCGATCACGTGATTGTTGGTCACCACGATGCCATCCTGCCCGACAATGACGCCGGAGCCGAGCGAGGACTGCTTTTCAGACCGGTTCGGCATCCGTTGGCCGAAGAACTGCTCGAAGAAGGGGTCGTCTGCAAAGGGAGAGCGACGCTCGACCGTCTTTTCCGCATAGACATTCACCACCGCATTGGCGGTACGCTTGACCAGCGGTGCAAAGGAAAGCTGCATTTCGGCATTGCTCTGCGGCAGGGTCTTCGATGTCTGCGCCTGCACGACGGCGCCCGTCTGGGCAGGCGTATCGGCAGGCTCGCCGGCGGCAAATCCGACGACTGCGACGCCGGTGAAGAGAGCAAGGCCGGACAGGGCGGAAAGGACGAGGACAAGAGGCGAACGGTTCATGCGGGGCATCCTGGCGGTATGGGACAAGAGCAATAGAGATAGGCTTTCAGCGATAGAAAGCAAAGACGGCGGAACCGTGAAATATGCCTTCGCGGATCGCAAATGCCCTGCCCGCCCCTTGCCCGAAACGTAAAACAGCCGGGCTTTTGGCCCGGCTGTCTCAATCGTCCGAAGGATCGGATTCTTATGCTGCTTCAGCGGCTTCCGCTTCGGCGGCAACGCGTGCGATATCCTTGGCGCCCTTGGCGGAGGTGTCGCGATCGACGAATTCGATGACGGCCAGAGCCGCATTGTCGCCGTGACGGAAACCGGCCTTCATGATGCGCAGGTAGCCGCCGTTGCGGGTTGCGTAACGGGTGGCGATGGCATCGAACAGCTTGGCAACGACAGCGACGTCGCGAATCTGCGAGATGGCCTGACGACGGGCATGCAGGTCACCGCGCTTGCCGAGCGTGACGAGCTTCTCGACGATCGGGCGGATTTCCTTTGCCTTCGGCAGGGTGGTGACGATCTGCTCATGCTCGATGAGCGAGGCAGCCATGTTGGCGAACATTGCCTTACGGTGGCTGGCGGTTCTGTTCAGCTTGCGGCCGGCGACGCGATGGCGCATTGCTATTCTCCTTTAAGTGCAGGTACCCCGATCTTTGCTGGGCCTGCCGTTTCCTGGCACATACAGGTTCGAAACCTGCTGTTTGACTGGGAAAGGCAGAGGTTTAACCTGCCTTTTTGTTTGTTAGTATTGGTCTTCGTAGCGCTTGGCGAGATCTTCGATGTTCTCGGGCGGCCATGCAGGCACTTCCATGCCGAGATGCAGGCCCATGGAAGCGAGAACTTCCTTGATTTCGTTGAGCGACTTGCGGCCAAAGTTCGGAGTGCGAAGCATTTCGGCTTCGGTTTTCTGAATGAGGTCGCCGATATAGACGATATTGTCGTTCTTCAGGCAGTTGGCCGAACGGACGGAGAGTTCCAGTTCGTCGACCTTCTTGAGCAGAGCCGGGTTGAACGCCAGTTCGGTGACGGCTTCCTCTTCGGCTTCCTTCTGCGGCTCGTCGAAATTGACGAAGACGCCGAGCTGGTCCTGAAGGATGCGGGCAGCGAAAGCGACCGCGTCTTCACCGGTGACGGAACCATCGGTCTCGATCTGCATCGACAGCTTGTCGTAATCAAGAACCTGACCTTCACGGGTGTTTTCCACCTTGTAGGACACTTTCTTGACCGGCGAATAAAGGCTGTCGACCGGGATCAGGCCAATCGGCGCATCTTCCGAACGGTTGCGGTCGGCCGGCACATAGCCCTTGCCGTTGTTGACGGTGAATTCCATGCGGATTTCGGCGCCCTCGTCGAGGGTGCAGATCACATGGTTCGGGTTGAGGATTTCGATATCGCCAACCGTCTGGATGTCACCGGCGGTAACAACGCCCGGGCCCTGCTTGCGCACGACCATGCGCTTTGCATCGTCGCCATCCATCTTGATGGCGATTTCCTTGATGTTGAGCACGATGTCCGTCACGTCCTCCCGGACACCCGGGATCGAGGAGAACTCGTGCAGGACGCCGTCGATCTGGACCGCGGTAACCGCGGCACCCCGAAGCGACGACAGGAGAACGCGGCGCAGCGCGTTGCCGAGGGTCAGGCCGAAGCCACGCTCCAGCGGCTCGGCAACAAGGCTTACCTTGGTGCGGCCGGAAGAGGAGAACTCGACCTTGTTCGGCTTGATCAGTTCCTGCCAGTTTTTCTGAATCATATGTTTTGCCTTCCGTTCGTTGCCACCATCCAATCGTGGCAACCGAGCCTTGAAGCGCCGGAGGGATCACTCCCTGCCGGCTTGACGAATGGTGCGATTAAACGCGGCGCTTCTTGCGCGGGCGGCAGCCATTGTGCGGGATCGGCGTCACGTCACGGATCGAGGTGATCATGAAGCCCGCAGCCTGGAGCGCGCGCAGAGCCGATTCACGACCGGAACCCGGACCGCAAACTTCGACTTCCAGCGTCTTCATACCGTGTTCCTGGGCCTTCTTGGCCGCATCTTCGGCAGCCATCTGGGCTGCGAACGGGGTCGACTTGCGCGAACCCTTGAAGCCCTTCGAACCGGCCGACGACCAGGCAATTGCATTGCCCTGTGCATCGGTGATGGTGATCATCGTGTTGTTGAACGACGAATTGACGTGAGCGACGCCCGTCGAAATGTTTTTCCGCTCGCGACGGCGAACGCGTGTGGCTTCCTTGGCCATGATAACCCTTTCGTTGATCTCTTCACCGCCGTAACACCAGCGGCTCCACCGGGAAGAGGAAACCCCCTGCCCTGAATATTCAGTCATGCGCGAAGCGACAAACCAATCCGCGCGGCGATATCGTCACTGCCGTAATGCCAGCAGCTCCACCGGAAGGACACGAAGCAGCGCCCCTCCGAAACTAGAAAAGAGGCCGGCGCCAGGCGCCAGCCTCCGCATTTCCCATGCGGGGAAACTTACTTCTTCTTGCCTGCAATCGCCTTTGCCGGACCCTTGCGGGTGCGGGCATTGGTGTGCGTGCGCTGGCCGCGAACCGGCAGCGAGCGACGATGACGCAGGCCGCGATAGCAACCCAGATCCATCAGACGCTTGATGTTCATCGAGGTCTCGCGACGCAGGTCGCCTTCGACCTGGTAGTCGCGGTCGATGGTTTCGCGGATCTGAAGAACTTCAGCATCCGTCAATTGGTGCACACGACGTTCAGCCGGGATACCGACCTTCTCGACGATTTCCTGTGCGAACTTCGCTCCGATCCCGTGAATGTAACGAAGCGCGATTACTACGCGCTTGCTCGTCGGGATGTTGACGCCAGCGATACGTGCCACGCCTGTTCTCCTTGCTTCCAGTTGCCGTCCGGCAATAGGTGCTTCGTTATGCAGCCCAAAGGCCGACGTTAAAATCGTGTTCGGGACACGTCAAAAGAATCGCGCCCGGACTTCGTTCGTGAAATCCGCGCCGATCCCTTGCATGTCGCGAGTTAGCGCGGTCTTTGAAGGAATCGACCACAAAAGTCAACTCCCCGGCGGCCCTTTTTCAAGAACGACCTCTCAGGCGTCGGCCGAAGCCGAAGCCAGTATCCTGTTGATTTCGGCGGTGACGGTCTCAACCGCCGCCATGCCGTCTACCGTACGAAGCTGGCCGGTCATCGCATAATGCTGCGACAGCGGCGCCGTCTTCTCGCGATATTCGACAAGCCGTTTCCTGAACGCTTCCGGATTGTCGTCGGAGCGAACCTTGCCGCCTGCGGCAAGTGTTTCAGCTACCCGATTCTCGATCCGCCGCACAAGAGCGGTTTCATCGACTTTCAATTCGATTACGGAATCGAGCTGCAAACCTTTTCCCTTGAGCATGGCATCCAGCGCCACGGCCTGCGGGACGGTGCGCGGATAGCCATCGAGAATGAAGCCGGCGGCGCAATCGGCCATGTCGATCCGGTCCGAAACGATCTCGTTGACGATCTCGTCGGAGACCAGCTGGCCAGCGTCCATGACGGCCTTGGCGCGCTTGCCGACATCGCTGCCGTCGGCCACGGCCGCCCGGAGCATATCGCCGGTGGACAGTTGCGGAATGCCGTATTTTTCTGTCAGGAGCTTGGCTTGCGTTCCCTTGCCAGCTCCCGGCGGTCCCAGAAATATCAGTCTCATCGGCCCCTCTTCCCTCCGCGCAGCTTTGATTTCTTGATCAGCCCCTCATATTGCTGAGCAATCAGGTGACCCTGTATCTGTGCTACAGTATCAAGGGTCACGCTGACAACAATCAAAAGCGACGTACCACCAAGGTAGAACGGCACGCCGGTCTGCGCGATGAGAACTTCAGGCAGAATGCAGACGAAGACCAGATAGAGCGCGCCGACCGCGGTGATGCGGGTCAGCACGTAATCGATATATTCCGCAGTGCGCTCGCCCGGGCGAATACCCAGGATGAAGCCGCCGTGCTTCTTCAGATTGTCGGCCGTATCCTTCGGATTGAAGACGATGGCCGTATAGAAGAAGGCGAAGAAGGCGATCATGGCGCCGGAGAGGATCATATAGAGCGGCTGGCCGTGGCCGAGCGCGGCAATAACCGTGGTCGCCCAGCCGGGAAGGCTCGCGCTATTGGCAAAGCCTGCAAGCGTTGCCGGCAGAAGCAGCAGCGACGAGGCGAAGATGGCAGGAATGACGCCAGCCGTGTTGAGCTTCAGCGGCAGATGCGAGGTATCGCCCTGGAACATCTTGTTGCCGACCTGGCGCTTCGGATACTGGATCAGAAGCCGGCGCTGCGCCCGCTCGACGAAGACGATCAGCGCGATGACGGCCACCACCATGACGATGACGGCCAGGATGAGCGGCGTCGACAGGGCGCCGGTGCGGCCGAGTTCCAGCGTTCCGGCAAAGGCGGACGGCAGAGCGGCGACGATGCCCGCGAAAATGATCAGCGAAATGCCGTTGCCGATGCCGCGCGAGGTGATCTGCTCACCCAGCCACATCAGGAACATGGTGCCGCCGAGCAACGAAATGACCGTCGAAACCCTGAAGAACCAGCCTGGATCGGCCACGAGACCGTTGCCGCTTTCAAGGCCGGCGGCGATGGCATAGGCCTGCACCGTGCCGAGCAGAACCGTGCCGTAGCGCGTATACTGGTTGATGACCTTGCGGCCCTGCTCGCCTTCCTTCTTCAACTGTTCGAGCGAAGGGACGACGGAGGTCATCAGCTGAACAATGATGGAGGCAGAGATATAGGGCATGATGCCGAGCGCGAAGATCGCCATGCGCTCGACGGCGCCACCCGAAAACATGTTGAAAAGGCCGAGAATGCCGCCGCTCTGGCTCTGGAAAGCCTGGGCGAACGCTTCCAGATTGAGGCCTGGCAGCGGGATATAGGTTCCCAGTCGATAGATCAGCAGGGCGCCCAGCGTGAACCAGAGGCGTTTCTTCAGATCATGCGCCTTGGAGAAAGTCGAAAAATTCAGATTGGAGGCGAGCTGTTCCGCTGCAGAAGCCATGCAATTCTCCGCGTAGCCAGTTCGAAACCCGCGGGAAAACCCGGTCGGCTCCGGAAAGGCTATCTTCTTTTATGAAAACCGGCCTGGAAATGATTGCAGACGCAATCCCGTGCCATACCGCGGTTCCCGTTCAATATTCTGCGCCGGACAAATCCGGCCGCGCATTCCGCCCGCCAGTCATATGGGCCATGAGGCTCTCATATGGGAGCAAAACCGCCCGGTGTGAAGCACCCCGGGCGGTCGATAGCGATAATTATTCGGCAGCGCCGGCGAGAAGCTTGATGGCGCCGCCAGCCTTTTCGATCTTTTCGATCGCAGGCTTGGATGCACCGGCAACTTCGAGCGACAGCTTCGCCTTCAGTTCGCCATCGGCGAGAACGCGGATGCCGTCCTTGGCGCGACGGATGACGCCGGCGGCCTGGAGAGCAGCAGCATCGATGGTCTTGGACGCATCAAGCTTCTTGGCATCGATGGCGATCTGGATGCGGCCGAGCGACACAACGACAAAATCCGAACGGAAGATGTTGTTGAAGCCGCGCTTCGGCAGGCGACGGTAGATGGGCATCTGGCCGCCTTCGAAGCCGTTGATGGCCACGCCCGAACGTGCCTTCTGACCCTTGACACCGCGGCCGGCAGTCTTGCCGGATCCGGAGCCGATGCCGCGGCCGAGACGCTTGCGGTTCTTGGTCGAACCTTCGTTGTCTTTGATTTCATTCAGTTTCATGATGGTATCCCCCTCACTTCTCGTCGACGACGCGAACGAGGTGCTGGACGGCCCGGATCATGCCACGAACGGAAGGTGTATCTTCCAGGGTGCTGACCCGGTGCATCTTGTTGAGACCGAGGCCGATCAGCGTTGCGCGCTGTACGGCCGGGCGGCGAATGGGGCTACCGATCTGTTCGACCGAAACCGTCTTCTTTGCAGCTTCTTTCTTGACCATTGTCTGGCTCCCTTATTCTTCGGAAGCAACGCCGGCGGATACGCGGCGGCCCTGCAGGGTGGCATATTTCATGCCGCGCTGAGCTGCGATATCCTTCGGGTGCATCTGGTTCTTCAGGGCGTCGAACGTGGCGCGAATCATGTTGTACGGGTTCGACGAACCGGTCGACTTCGCAACAACGTCATGCATGCCCAGCGTTTCGAACACGGCGCGCATCGGGCCACCGGCGATGATGCCGGTACCGGCCTTGGCAGCGCGCAGCAGAACCTTGCCGGCGCCATGACGGCCATGAACGTCATGATGAAGCGTGCGGCCCGAGCGCAGCGGAACGAAGATCAGTTCGCGCTTGGCAGCTTCGGTGGCCTTACGGATGGCTTCCGGCACTTCGCGTGCCTTGCCATGTCCAAAGCCGACGCGGCCCTTCTGGTCGCCGACGACGACGAGAGCAGCAAAGCCGAAACGACGGCCGCCCTTGACGACTTTCGCGACGCGGTTGATGGCGACGAGCTTATCGACGAATTCGCTGTCGCGCTCCTCGCGGTTCTGGCGATCGTCGCGAGAACCTCTTTTTTCTTGTGCCATTGTCCTTTTCCTTTTTCTTTTCCGGGTGCAATCGGCAGATTGACAAAAGTCGCTTCGGTTTCATTGAACCGAAGCGACCGGGTATTATCTGTGCAGCTTGGTCGAGTCCAGACACGAATGCCTGGAAAAGTGCATCAGAAGTTCAGGCCACCCTCGCGGGCTGCCTCGGCCAGCGCCTTGACGCGGCCGTGATAGATGAAGGCGCCACGGTCAAAGACGACTTCCTTGACACCAGCCTTCGAGGCGCGCTCCGCGAGGAGCTTGCCAACGGCAGCAGCAGCTGCCGTGTCGGCACCCGTCTTGAGCGACGGACGCAGATCCGTGTCGAGTGTCGAGGCAGACGCAACGGTCTTGCCGGCAACATCATCGATAACCTGTGCATAGATGTTCTTCGACGAGCGATGAACGGACAGGCGCAGGCGGCCATTGGCGACTGCCTTGACTTGACGGCGCACGCGGCTGGCGCGACGCACAAGTGTATCTTTCCTTGTAGCCATTTCGCGTGCTCCTTACTTCTTCTTGCCTTCTTTGCGGATGATCCGCTCGCCGGCATACTTGACGCCCTTGCCCTTGTAAGGCTCGGGGCCACGGTATTCGCGGATTTCCGCGGCAACCTGGCCGACCTGCTGCTTGTTGATGCCGGTGACGACGATTTCCGTCGGCTTCGGCACAGCGATCGAAATGCCTTCCGGGGTCTCGTAGACCACGTCATGGCTGAAGCCGAGCGCCAGCTGCAGGTTCTTGCCCTGCATGGAGGCACGATAGCCGACGCCGTTGATCTCGAGCTTGCGCTCAAAACCGTCCTTGACGCCCTTGAAGATGTTTTCGATCATCGTGCGGGACATGCCCCACTTCGAGCGAGCATCCTTGGACTGGTCGACCGGGGTCACCGAGACCATATTATTGTCTTCCAGCTTTACGACGACTTCGTCGTTAGCAACGAAGAAGAGTTCACCCTTCGGGCCCTTTGCAGTCACCGTCTGGCCATTAATCGTGGCCGTGACACCTGCAGGAACCGAAACGGGTTTTTTACCGATACGAGACATTGTTCACCTGTCTGTCCGTTATGGAGATCACTGCTGCCGTATTAGAATACGGAGCAGAGAACCTCGCCACCAACGTTCTGTTCGCGTGCCTGGTGATCAGCCATCACACCTTTCGGGGTCGAAAGGATAGTGATGCCGAGACCGTTCGCGACCTGCGGAATGGACTTGACCGAGACATAAACCCGGCGGCCCGGCTTGGATACGCGGCCGATCTCACGGATCACCGACGCACCTTCGTAGTATTTCAGTTCGATATTGATCTCGGCCTTGCCGTTA
>NZ_DATJDJ010000009.1:0-2919 GCF_035497515.1 Pararhizobium sp.
TTCCGAGCGAGGAACCTGACATTACTGGATCTCCTTGCGCTTGGTTGCGAGTATGAAAAGGACGCAGAAGATCAACACGATCAGCAGCATGACCCAGGATGCGGCCGCTGCCAGCGTCAGGTCGAACGACAGGAACGACGCCTCGAAGGTGTAGACCGACAAAAGCTTTGTCGAATTGGCCGGACCACCGCCGGTCATCACCCAGATATTTTCGAAGGAGCGGAACTCGAAGATGGTCCGCAACAGCACCGCGACGACCACATACGGCATCAACAGCGGCAACGTCACATGGCGGAAAGTCTGCCAGCGATTGGCGCCGTCAACAGCGGCAGCCTCCACCGGTTCGCTCGGAAGGGATTGCAATCCGGCCAGCAGCAGGATGGCCACGAACGGCGTGTTCTGCCAGACATTGACGATGCCCACCGCGAACAGCGCGAGATCGGGATCGCCGAGCCAGACTGTTTTCGTGCCGAGCAGCGCGTTGACCAGGCCATAGCTCGGATCCAACAACAGCTTCCAGGTCAATGCGGCCACGATCGGCGTGATCATCATGGGGATGATCAGTGCCGTGCGAAAGACACGGACGAAGGGCACGCGACTGTTGAGAAGAAGCGCCACACCAAGGCCGAGGACCAGCTCGCCGGTAACCGTCGCCAGGGTATAGGCAATCGTCAGCATCAGGCTGGACCGGAACAGGGGATCGCTGAACAGATCCTGGTAGTTCGAGAGACCGACGAAACGTCCGCCGAACAGGGCGCTGTCGATCGTCCAGCCCTGAAAGCTCAGCAGCAGCGAAAACACCAGGGGAATGCCGAAAACCAGAGCGCTGGCCAGCATTGTCGGCACGATCGTCAACGGCACGAAGATACGATCCTGAAACTTTATCCAGGCGTTGCGACGCTCGACATCATTGCTGTCATCGACCGCGGCGACAAAGCCGCCCGCAGGCTCCATGTGATGGGCCACCATCTATTTCTCCTCCCACGACAACCCTCCTCCGGGCCTGCCGTTTCAATTTGCCAACCTAACAGGAAGCATCAATAATCAACCTCATTACCTAACAAACATCAAGATGAATCTGTCTTTTGAGTGCAATTTTTTGGTAATTTCCAAAATTTTGAGGCTTCTGGGCGATTTCTCCACAAAAGGCAGTTGTTTTGTTATATCTGTTAGGTTGTTATGTTCGCAAATTCGGTTTCAGCTCCGGCAACTGCGTCAACCAATTTCGCACATGCGAGCATGCCGGGATCATCCAGTCCGACACTTTTGTCGCCAAAGAACTTCGCCCGACCCATGCGGCAAGGCAGGTCGCGGTAGCGATCGAGTGCATAGTGCGCCGACACCCGCGCCGCCGTCGCGGCCTGGGGGCCGTCGGAGACATCGGCCAGGGCCAGAACGAGGGCGTGGACGCTGTCCAGCACGGTCTTGTCGCCCAGGCTGGCGCCGCCCCGCGCGATCATGCCATCGAGCACAACGGCCAGCAGTCCGGACAGGTCGCTCCAATCGACGGTGGCGCGACCCTTCGTCTGCCTGGAGAGAGACAGGAACGCGCCCGAGATCAGGGTGCCAAGACTGGATCCGGTGGCAGACATTCCGGCTCGCGCAAGCTTGCCGAAGGCATCGCTGACATCCATTGCGTCGGCCGCGCCGCTCTGCGCCATCGCGCCGACGACACGCGCCAGCATCGAGCCGGTGTCGCCGTCTCCGAGTTTTGCGTCGGCCTGGTTGAGCTCCTGCTCCAGGGTCTGCACGGCCCCTGCCGCGCGATCGATAGCGGCACCGATCCGGGATGCGTCAATGGACATCAGCCAACCCTCCAGAACGGGCAATCCGCCGGCGCGGCCAGCAAAGCCTTCAACTCCGCATCCAGGTGGAAGATGCTGAGGGAAGCGCCCTGCATTTCCATCGAGGTCACATAGTTGCCGACCAGAGGCGCCACGATCGTCAGCCCGGCCCCCTGCAGCTGGGCGCGGACCCGGCGATAAAGGATCAGCAGTTCTTCCATCGGGGTTGCGCCCAGCCCGTTCATCAGCACGGACACCTCGCCGCCAGCCGCCGGCGGAAGATCGGTCAGCAGGCGCTCGACCATTTCGTCTGCGATCATATCGGCCGGGCGCAGTTTGTCGCGCCAGATTCCCGGCTCCCCGTGAATGCCGATTCCCATCTCGATCTCGTCGTCTCCCAGATCGAAGCTGGGCTTGGCGGCGGACGGCAGGCGGCAGGCGGCAAGACCGACGCCGATGGTGCGCGTGGCTGCCACCGCTTTTGCCGCGATCCGCGTTACCTCGTCGAGATCGGAACCTGACCTGGCCGCAGCTCCGGCCGCCTTGTACGCATAGATGAGGCCCGCCACGCCGCGACGGCGGGCGAGCTGATCCGGGCCGCCGCTGGCTATATCATCCGTGCCGA
The DNA here is from genome assembly GCF_035497515.1 of Pararhizobium sp. GTDB lineage: Bacteria > Pseudomonadota > Alphaproteobacteria > Rhizobiales > Rhizobiaceae > Pararhizobium. The sequence goes on from NZ_DATJDJ010000009.1 coordinate 2,410, forward strand.
GGACGGTGGTGCAGGCAATGCCTTCGTCCTCCAGCATCTCGCCCGCCATGTCAAAATTCATCCGGTCTCCACCGTAGTTACCATAAAGCCGGAGCACACCGCGACCGCCATCCGCAAGGCGTATCGCTTCGATGCAGCTGTCGACATTCGGCCCCTCGAAGACGTTGCCCACCGAGCAGGCATCGACCAATCCGGAGCCGACGTAACCGGCAAACAACGGCAAGTGACCGAAGCCCCCGCCGGTCGCGATCCCCACCTTGCCCTGGGCCGCGGGGTGCGTCCGGCGAATGACGCGTCCGGCCGCCCCGTCCCGGACAAGCGAGGGAAAGGCGAGGGTGAGCCCGTCCAGTGCCTCATCGACATAGTGCACGGGATCATTGATCAACTTCTTCATCTGCAGTCGTCCTTCAGTCGAGATTCGCGTAGAATTTCATCGCATTGTCGCGGAACAGCATCCGCCGTTCGTCCTTGCTCATGGGCATGACGAGCGCGCGCTCGGGATCGTCGAAG
>NZ_DATJDJ010000010.1:0-4958 GCF_035497515.1 Pararhizobium sp.
CACCGGCTGCGGCAAGACCTATCTGGCGCAGACGCTGGCCCGCATCATCGATGTGCCATTCACCATGGCGGACGCGACGACGCTGACGGAAGCTGGCTATGTCGGCGAGGATGTCGAGAACATCATCCTCAAGCTTCTCCAAGCAGCCGACTACAATGTCGAGCGTGCCCAGCGCGGCATCGTCTATATCGACGAAGTCGACAAGATTTCGCGCAAGTCCGACAATCCGTCGATCACCCGCGATGTCTCGGGCGAGGGCGTGCAGCAGGCACTTCTGAAGATTATGGAAGGCACGGTCGCTTCGGTTCCTCCCCAGGGTGGACGCAAGCATCCGCAGCAGGAATTCCTGCAGGTGGACACGACCAATATCCTGTTCATCTGCGGCGGTGCCTTTGCCGGCCTCGACAAGATCATTTCGGCACGCGGCGAAAAGACCTCGATCGGCTTCGGTGCAGCGGTGCGTGCGCCGGAAGATCGTCGCGTCGGCGAAGTGCTGCGCGAATTGGAACCGGAAGACCTGGTGAAGTTCGGCCTGATCCCGGAATTCATCGGCCGTTTGCCCGTGCTGGCGACGCTCGAGGATCTCGATGAAGAGGCGCTGATCCAGATTCTGTCCGAGCCGAAGAACGCGCTGATCAAGCAGTATCAGCGGTTGTTCGAGATGGAGGATGTGGAACTGACCTTCCACGAGGACGCGCTGCGCGAAATCGCCAAGCGCGCCATCATCCGCAAGACCGGCGCGCGCGGCCTGCGGTCGATCATGGAGAAGATCCTGCTCGACACCATGTTCGAGCTGCCGACGCTGGAAGGCGTTCGCGAAGTGGTCATCTCGGACGAGGTGGTCAAGGGTTCCGCCCGGCCGCTCTATATCTATTCGGAGCGCGCGGACGAAAAGGCCAATGTCTCGGCCTGATCCCACGAGCTTGCCATCATCGGAAAAGGCCCGCCATGTGTGGGCCTTTTTTATGCCACAGAATTTCACGGCGACTCACACGCCGCCTGGGCCGGGGCGGAACCAATCGACCTGTTCAGGCTTGTCTATTTTGCATGGCTTCGATGCGTCGGGCGCTTGACCGGGATATGCCGAAGGATGGTCCTGTTGCTGTTCGCGATTGCCAATGGTGGCCAGGACCGCGATCATGTAATGATTCTGTGTCGATGGAACCTCGGAGCGTTTACCGTGGCAAGGTCCGCGACAGTCAGACAACGTTTAATATCCGGCGATGGCACAGCCAGGGCGGTCGTCGGCGAAGGGTTGAAAACAGACCCGGCGCACTCCACCTGACAGTGGAAGGAATGAGGACCCGACGCACTTGAAGGCTTCGGGTAACGCGCCCGGAAACGGGACGGAAAGGAAATGACATGACGAGCAAAACGTCTCAGACAAGCGAGAGCGCGACCTATCCGGTGCTGCCGCTGCGCGATATCGTGGTATTCCCGCATATGATCGTGCCCCTGTTTGTCGGTCGTGAGAAGTCGATCCGCGCTCTGGAAGAGGTGATGGGCACCGACAAGCAGATCATGCTGGCGACCCAGATCAACGCAAGTGACGATGATCCGGAGCCCGCCGCCATCTACCAGATCGGCACGATCGCCAATGTCCTGCAATTGCTGAAGCTGCCCGACGGCACCGTCAAGGTTCTCGTCGAGGGCCGTTCGCGCGCGGAAATCGACGGCTATACGCGCCGCGAGGAATTCTACGAAGCGATGGCGCATCCTCTGTCGGAGCCGGAAGAAGACCCGGTCGAAATCGAGGCGCTGAGCCGCTCGGTGGTTTCCGAATTCGAGAGCTATGTGAAGCTCAACAAGAAGATTTCCCCGGAAGTCGTCGGTGCCGCCAGCCAGATCGAGGATTATTCCAAGCTCGCCGATACGGTTGCCTCGCATCTCTCCATCAAGATCGTCGAAAAGCAGGAGATGCTCGAGACGACCAGCGTCAAGCTGCGCCTTGAAAAGGCACTCGGCTTCATGGAAGGCGAGATCTCCGTCCTGCAGGTGGAAAAGCGCATCCGCTCGCGCGTCAAGCGCCAGATGGAAAAGACCCAGCGCGAATATTACCTCAACGAGCAGATGAAGGCGATCCAGAAGGAGCTTGGCGACGGCGAGGAAGGCCGCGACGAGATGGCCGAACTGGAAGACCGCATCTCCAAGACCAAGCTTTCCAAGGAAGCCCGTGAAAAGGCCGATGCGGAAGTCAAGAAGCTGCGGCAGATGAGCCCGATGTCGGCGGAAGCCACCGTCGTGCGCAATTATCTCGATTGGCTGCTCGGCATCCCGTGGTCGAAGAAGTCCAAGGTCAAGACCGACCTCAACCACGCTGAAAAAGTGCTCGAACTTGATCACTTCGGCCTGGACAAGGTCAAGGAGCGGATTATCGAGTATCTGGCCGTGCAGGCCCGTTCGCAGAAGATCAAGGGTCCGATCCTGTGCCTCGTCGGTCCTCCCGGCGTCGGCAAGACCTCGCTTGCAAAGTCGATCGCCAAGGCGACCGGCCGCGAATATATCCGCATGGCACTTGGCGGCGTTCGCGACGAGGCCGAGATCCGCGGTCACCGCCGCACCTATATCGGTTCGATGCCCGGCAAGGTCATCCAGTCGATGAAGAAGGCAAAGAAGTCCAACCCGCTCTTCCTGCTCGACGAGATCGACAAGATGGGCCAGGATTTCCGTGGCGATCCGTCCTCGGCCCTGCTGGAGGTGCTGGATCCGGAACAGAACTCGACCTTCATGGACCACTATCTCGAAGTGGAATATGACCTGTCGAATGTGATGTTCATCACCACCGCCAATACGCTGAACATTCCGGCGCCTCTGATGGACCGCATGGAAGTGATCCGTATCGCCGGTTACACGGAAGAGGAAAAGCTCGAAATCGCCAAGCGGCATCTGCTGCCCAAGGCGATTGCCGACCACGCCCTTCAGCCGAAGGAGTTTTCGGTGACGGACGGCGCCCTTTCTGCGGTGATCCAGACCTATACGCGGGAAGCCGGCGTGCGCAGCCTCGAGCGTGAGCTGATGAAGCTCGCCCGCAAGGCCGTGACCGAAATCCTGAAGGGTCGTACCGACAAGGTCGAAGTCACAGCCGAGAACATCAACGACTATCTCGGCGTCCCGCGCTATCGTCACGGCGAAGCCGAGCGGACAGACCAGGTCGGTGTCGTCACCGGTCTTGCCTGGACGGAGGTCGGTGGCGAGCTTCTGACCATCGAAGGCGTCATGATGCCCGGCAAGGGCCGCATGACGGTGACCGGCAACCTGAAGGACGTGATGAAGGAATCGATTTCCGCGGCTGCCTCCTATGTGCGCTCGCGTGCCATCGATTTCGGCATCGAGCCGCCGCGCTTCGACACGAGCGACATTCACGTGCACGTGCCGGAAGGCGCCACGCCGAAGGACGGTCCTTCGGCCGGCGTGGCCATGGCCACCGCGATCGTCTCGATCATGACCGGCATTCCGGTCAATAAGGACGTGGCGATGACCGGCGAAATCACGCTGCGCGGTCGTGTCCTGCCGATCGGCGGCCTGAAGGAAAAGCTGCTCGCAGCGCTTCGCGGCGGCATCAAGAAGGTGCTGATCCCGGAAGAAAACGCCAAGGATCTGGCGGATATTCCGGACAATGTGAAGAACAATATGGAGATCGTACCGGTCTCGCATATTGGCGAAGTGTTGAGCCATGCGCTGCTCAGGGTTCCGGTCGCGATCGAGTGGGACCCGGCCAAGCAGGCCGTGCCGATCGCGGTTTCCGATCCGGCGGATGACAGTTCGGTATCGATCGCCCATTAGGGCTTGACCTGAAGCCTGGATGGTGCCTGCCGCAGGGTCAGCGCCATTTTGGCACGGAAACAGTGGAAGACCGGCGATTTTGCCGGTCTTTTTTATGTAAAACCTCTCGCAAAGCCTTGCATCCCCGCGCATTCGGAGCGATTGGGTTTGCGAAGGCGAGGGTCTTGCGTATGCTGCCCCCGGCTTACAATTTGAGTCGTTTCGAACCGTATTGAAAGGGGTGGAAACATGAACAAGAATGAGCTCGTATCGGCAGTTGCCGAAAAGGCCGGACTTTCCAAGACTGATGCATCGTCCGCAGTTGATGCAATCTTCGACGTCATCCAGGCAGAACTGAAGAACGGCGGCGACGTCCGTCTCGTTGGCTTCGGCAATTTTTCGGTTAGCCGTCGCGAAGCATCCAAGGGCCGTAATCCGTCCACGGGCGCAGAAGTCGATATTCCGGCACGCAACGTGCCGAAGTTTTCCGCCGGCAAGGGTCTGAAGGACTCCGTGAACTAAGTTCATGTTTCATCGGAACACCGCCGCCTAAGTGCCGCGGTCCGAGAGCAGGTTGATGAGAGGTCCGGTTCGTCCGGGCCTCTTTTCGTTTTGCTGTCATCCGCGTGTAACACAGCCCGATCACAAACCCTCCGTGTTGAACCTATTGGAGGGATTTCCGTGAAGACATTACCACTGACCGCAGCGCTCGCCACGGCACTGGCCGCGTCGGCTGCATTCGGCGCATCGGCCGAGCCGATGTTCAACCGCATCGCCTCGTTCGCCGTCGCCGATAATCTGCCCGCCGATATCGACGGGAAAACCGTGACCTCTGCAGAAATCATCGCGGCCAGTGAAGACGGCAACATGCTTGTCTATTCCGACAGCCCGCTGAAGGCGATCGGCTTCATCGACATCGCCGATCCGAAGGCACCGAAGCCCGCCGGGATTCTGAAGTTCGAAGGCGAACCCACCTCGGTGACCATTGCCGGCGGCAAGGCGCTGGTTGCCATCAACACGCGCGAGAGCTTCGTCAAGCCGTCGGGCATGCTCGCCCAGGTCGACCTTGCCACCAAGGCGGTCGATACGACCTGCGACCTCGGCGGCCAGCCGGACTCCATCGCGCTCAACAAGGACGGGACCATCGCCGCCGTCGCCATCGAGAACGAGCGCGACGAAGAGGTCAATGACGGCGA
>NZ_DATJDJ010000011.1:0-35780 GCF_035497515.1 Pararhizobium sp.
GATCTCTCGCACAATCCGAAGGGGTCGCTCCGGATCACCGCACCGCTCGGCATCGGCCGCCGTCTGATCGCGTCTGGCATTCCCGAATTTCACGACAAATATCCGGATATCGAGGTGCGCCTGCGCCTCTCCGACCACAATATCGATATATTGAGCGAGGGGGTGGATATCGCCTTCAAGCTCGGCGTGCTGGAGGATTCCAACCTGCGCATGCGTGGCATCCTCAACTGCCAGCGCGTCGTCTGCGCCGCCCCCCGCTATCTCGAAAAACGCGGCACGCCGGAAACACCGGACGCATTGATCGACGACAAACACGACTGCCTGCTTCTGCGCTATCCCGGCTCGAAGGAATATTACTGGACGTTGCAGACGCCGGGCGGTACCCGCAAGCTGGAAATCGGCGGTCCCTACGATTCCGACGATGGCGATGTCTTGACCCAATGGGCGCTCGAAGGCCGTGGCATCATCAACAAGCCGCTGTTCGAGGTGAAAAGCCACCTCAACGACGGCACCCTGGTTGAGATTCTCAAAGACACCCCGCCCGCCAGTGTCCAGCTCGCCGCGATCTATCCGCACAAGCGATTTCAGGACCCGAAGGTCAGATTGATGATCGACTTCATGGCTGAACGCTGTCAGCGGATGATTGGGAAAATGCTGGAGTGAAAACAGGCCAGATTGATTTCGCCACAGAAATTAGTATATTTTATTTTAAATATACTAGATGGAGACATCAATGACATATGCCCTGATGACCAGTGCCGATTTCAACCAGAACCCCAGCAAAGCAAAGAAAGCTGCGAACGAAGGCCCCCTTGTCATCACCGAACACGGTGAGGCGAGCTACGTGCTGGTCCGATACAGTGATTTCGAGAACAACTGGAAAAAGTCCAAAAGCCTCTATGACGCCTTGTGTCACAAGGCTTCCCGGTTCGATGATGATTTCGCACCGGAACGGGTAAGCTTTGAAGGCCGGGATATCGAATTCTGATGACCTTCCTGCTCGATACGGATGCGCTTTCCGCATCTCGCAGACCTCACCTTCAAGCAACCGAGTACCAGGATTTTCTCCACGCATTCAACATTGGTGCCGCCTATATTTCGACGGTCTCAATTATGGAAATCGAGTTCGGTATAGAACGTGAGCGGCGGCGTAGTCCTGAGTTCGCGGATGATTTGACGCTCTGGCTAACGACGGTCGTTCTGCCGGAGTTCGACGACAGGATTCTGTCATTCGACAGGCGCGCAGCTTTGATCGCCGGGCGGTTACCAACGCCGCATAAAAGGCCGAATGCCGATGCCATGATTGCGGCAACGGCTCTTGCGAACGATCTGGTCATCGTGACGCGTAATCTTTCCGACTTTCAGCCACTGGGCGTGACATGCCTCAATCCCTGGAACAGACGTGTGGGACCATAAGGCGTTCAGGCTTCAGCAGTGAACGCTCGCTGCCTTTTATGCACTCCCGACAACGCCGCAGTCATCACCTCCGCGGCCGCCAGCGCCGCGATCACTGCCGGCCGCTTGTCCTTCACGGCGGTGCCGCCGATCGGGCAGACCAGGCGGTCGAGAAGCTCCGGGCGGCCGACTTCGCGGGAGAGCCAGTTCTTGAAGGTAGCGCGTTTCGTCTTCGAGCCGATCATGCCGACATAAACGGCATCCTCCCGGCGCAGGGCCTCGGCGGTGATCAGGAAATCGAGCGCGTGGTCGTGGGTGAGAATGACGAAGGAACTGCCGGCGGGGGCATCGCGGACCAAGGCCTCCGGCATTGCCGTCAGGCAGGTCTCGATGCCGGGAGTGGTGGAGGCGGATAGCTCCTCCTCGCGGGTATCGACCAGTATGACACGCAACGGCACCAGCGAGAGCGCCATCGCCAACGCGTCGCCGACATGGCCGGCGCCGAAGACATAGACATGGGGACGCGATGCCATCTCGCGATCGCTGCGGGCGATCAGAAACATCGCCAGTTCAGCATGCATGGCCGTGAAGGACAGCCCGACACGGCCGCCACAGCACTGGCCGATCTCCGGGCCGAGCGGGACGGTCATGGCTTCCGCCGGCACGCCTTGTCGCAGGCTGCGGCGCGCATGGTCGATCGCCATATATTCCAGCTGGCCGCCGCCAACCGTGCCCAAGATGCCCTCGGCCGCCACCAGCATCCAGGCGTCGGTATCGCGCGGTGTCGAGCCGGCGGCGCCCGTCACCTCGACGAGCACACAGTCCGGTTCGCGGCGCAGAAAATCCCTGATGTCCTCGCGCCTGGCGGCCATGCCATTCACCCGTTTTTTGCTGCGCGGCGCAGTCGCTCGACGGCAAGCAAGACCCGCTCTGGTGTCGCCGGCGCATCGATGCGCGGTGCAACACGATAGCCTGCAACGCTCGCCGCCGCCATCGAGATTGCTTCGAGAACCGAAATCGGCAGCATGAAGGGCGGCTCACCCACGGCCTTGGAGCGACGGATCGTCTCCTCGCGGTTAACGGACCATTCGGCGAGCTTGACGTTGAAGATGCGCGGCCGGTCGGAGGCAAGCGGGATCTTGTAGGTCGAGGGTGCATGGGTGCGCAGCCGACCTTTAGCATCCCACCACAGCTCCTCCGTCGTCAGCCAGCCCATGCCCTGGACGAAGGCGCCCTCGACCTGGCCGATATCCAGCGCCGGGTTGAGCGACTTGCCGACATCGTGCAGCACGTCGGCGCGGTCGACCTGGTATTCGCCGGTCAGCGTGTCGATGCTGACCTCGGAACAGGAGGCGCCGTAGGCATAGTAGAAGAACGGCCGGCCCCGGCCCTCGGCGCGGTTCCAGTGGATCTTCGGCGTCTTGTAGAAACCCGCCGCCGACAGCTGGATGCGTGCTCCATAGGCGATCCTGATGAAGTCCGAAAAGGCGATGCGCTCAGTGCCGACGCGGATCGTGTTCGGCTCGAAGGCGACATCCTTCTCGCTGACGTTCCAGCGTTCGGCGGCAAATGTCACCAGCCGCGTCTTGATCTGCTGCGCGGCATTGGCGGCGGCCATGCCGTTGAGGTCGGAGCCGGAGGACGCGGCGGTCGCCGAGGTGTTCGGCACCTTGCCGGTCGTCGTCGCCGTCACCTTGATCCGGTCGAGATCGACCTGGAATTCGTCGGCCACCACCTGCGCGACCTTGGTATAGAGCCCCTGTCCCATTTCCGTGCCGCCGTGGTTCAGATGGATCGAGCCATCGGCATAGACATGCACAAGCGCGCCGGCCTGGTTGTATTCCGTCTTGGTGAAGGAAATGCCGAACTTGACCGGCGTCAGCGCGATGCCGCGCTTGATGATCTGGCTCTTGCGGTTAAAGGCCAGAACCTCTTTTCTACGTGCCGGATAGTCGCAGGAGGTTTCCAACTCCTCGATGATCCGGCCGATGATGTTGTCCTCGACGGTCTGGTGATAGGGCGTGAGGTTGCGCCCCTCGCCGCCGTAGAAGTTGAGCTTGCGGATTTCCAGTGGATCCTTGCCGAGCGCATAGGCGACGTCCTCGATCATCCGCTCGCCGCCGACCATGCCCTGCGGGCCACCGAAGCCGCGAAAGGCGGTATTGGACACGGTGTTGGTCTTCAGTGGTCGCGAGCGCAGGCGGACATGCGGATAGAAATAGCAATTGTCGGCGTGGAACAGTGCGCGGTCGGTCACCGGGCCGGACAGATCGGCCGAGAAGCCGCATCGAGCCGAGAAGGTCGCATCGACGGCCTCGATCCGGCCGTCATCGTCGAAGCCGACCTTGTAGCCGACATGGAAGTCGTGGCGCTTGCCGGTGGCGATCATGTCGTCGTCGCGGTCGGGGCGGATCTTGACCGCGCGGCGATACTTTCGGGCTGCGAGCGCTGCGACGGCGGCAAACAAGTTGGCCTGCGTCTCCTTGCCGCCGAAGGCTCCACCCATGCGTCGGACATTGATGGTTACGGCATTGGACGCGACGCCGAGTACCTGGCCGACCATATGCTGGGTCTCGCTCGGGTGCTGGGTCGAGGAGTAAAGCGTGATCTCGTCGTCTTCGCCGGGAATGGCGAAGGATATCTGACCTTCGAGATAGAAATGATCCTGCCCGCCAATACGCATCTCGCCTTCGAGGATGTTCTTCGCCTTGGCAAAGCCGACGGCGATATCGCCGCGCTCCAGCTTCAGCGGATCGATCACCAGCGGATAGTTGGCGGCGACCGCCTCCAGCACGTCGGTAACATGCGGCAGGTCGCGGTACTCAATCTTGACCCTGGTGGCGGCGCGGCGGGCCTCGTCGCGGGTTTCGGCGATGACGGCGAAGATCGGCTGGCCGTGGAATTCGACCTTGCCGGTCGCAAAGACCGGGTCGTCATGTTTGTGCGCCGGGCTGACATCGTTTTCGCCGGGAATATCGTCTGCCGTCAGGATACCGACGACACCTGCTGAGGATTTCACCGCCTCGAAATCGATCGACAGGATTTGCGCATGGGCGCGTTGCGACAGGCCGAGATAGGCGTGCAGGGTGCCGGCGGGCTCGGGGATATCATCGATATATTCGGCGGTCCCCGTCACATGCTTGTGGCCGGATTCGTGGCGCTCGTTCTCGTGGACGCCGCCGCGGATGCGGTCGATGGGCTGCATGACGTTCATGGTTTTCTCCTCACACAGCTTGGCTGCGGTCGAGCCGGACAGTCTCATCGCCCTGCGCTTCCAGATAGAATCGGCGCAGAAGGTTCTTTGCCACCAGCAACCGATAATCGGCGGATGCCCGCCAATCGGTCAGCGGCGTATAGTCCTTGACGAGTGCTTCCATCGCGATCTCGATCGTTGCCTCGGTCCAATCAGCACCGATCAACGCGGCCTCGGCATTGCCTGCCCGCTTCGGCGTTCCGGCCATGCCGCCATAGGCGATCACGGCGCCGGAGACCTTGCTGTTGCCATCGAAGGCCAGACGGAACGCACCGCAGACGGCGGAGATGTCCTCGTCCAGCCGCTTGGTGATCTTGTAGACCGCATAACGCGCATTCTCATCCAAGAACGGGATGCGCACGGCCTCGACGAATTCGCCGGGCTGGCGGTCCTGCTTGCCGTATTCGATGAAATAGCGTTCGAGCGGCACGGTGCGGCTGACCTTGCCCTTGCGCAGGATCACGGACGCGCCGAGCGCGATCAGAGCCGGTGGCGTGTCACCAATCGGCGAGCCGTTGGCGATGTTGCCGCCGATCGTGCCCATGTTGCGCACCTGCTGTCCGCCGATGCGGTTCCAGAGTTCGGTCAACTGCGGGAAATGTTCTGTAAGCAGCGGGAAGGATTCGGTGTAGCTGACGCCGGCGCCGAAGGTGATTCCGGTTTCATCGACTGCAATGCGGCGCAACTCGTCGAGATGGCTGAGATGCACGACCGGCGCGATATCGCGCATGAACTTCGTCACCCACAGGCCGACATCGGTGGAACCGGCGACGATCCGGGCCTTCGGCTCCGCCTCGTAGATCTCGGCGAGATCATCGACGGAGGCCGGCAGCAGGAAGCGCTCGGAACCCTCGCCGATCTCGACGCGCCTGCCGTCCTTCAGGCTCTTGAGTTTCTCGATCATCGTCGCACGCTCCGCGACCAGCGGATCGCGGTCGAGATCGCCGATGACCGATACGGCCTCGGCGGCGCGGATGATGGCGGCGTAACCAGTGCAGCGACAGAGATTGCCCTGCAGCGCCTTCTCGATCTCGGTGACCGAAGGCTTCGGATTTTCCATCCACAGGCCATAGAGCGACATGACAAAACCGGGCGTGCAGAAGCCGCATTGCGAGGCATGTGTATCGACCATGGCCTGCTGCACCGGATGCAGCGGACCGCCGGGCGAGGCGAGCGAATCCACCGTGACGATGTGGCAGCCATCGAGCGAACCGACGAAGCGGATGCAGGCGTTGACGCTTTCGTATTTCAGCCGGCCATCCAGCAGGCGTCCGACCAGCACGGTGCAGGCGCCGCAATCACCTTCTGCGCAACCTTCCTTTGTGCCGCGCAGATTGCGATCGATGCGCAGGAAGTCGAGCAAGGTCTGGACCGCCGAAACGGCCGAAAGCTCGACCAGGCGGTGATTGAGCAGGAAGCGGATGTAACTGCGTATCTGGACGGTCATGGCTCAGCTCCCGCGATAGGTGGAATAGCTGTACGGCGAAAGCAACAGCGGCACATGGTAATGCGCCGACACGTCTGCGATCCCGAAGCGGATGGGAATGACGTCGAGGAATGGCACCTCGCCGCCCTTCCGGCCGAGATAATCACCGGCATGGAAACGCAGCTCGTAGGCGCCGATGGTCATGGTCTCGCCGCTCAACAGCGGCGCATCGCAGCGGCCGTCATCATTGGTGCGGGTCGAGCCGATCTGTTCGAATTTATCGCCATCGACGCGGAGAAGATCGATGCGCAGGCCTTCGGCGGGCTTGCCGAGTGCCGTGTCGAGCACATGGGTCGTCAGCCGGCCGGCTGTTCCAGATTGCATGCGTTTCACCTCCTCGACACTGCATTCATTCGATCCACTATCCGTCACTCCACTTCCCTGCGGTAGCGGCCTGATCGTTCGAGACTTTCAAATTTTTGAGGGGGAATAGCGCGCGCGTTTTCTGTTTAGAAATCGGTCAATCACATATCTGGGAGGAGTGACTTCATGAGATATCCCCGCAATTTGCAGGGCTACGGCGCCGTGACGCCCGAGGCCACCTGGCCGGACGGTGCCCGTATCGCGGTGCAATTCGTGGTCAATTACGAGGAAGGCGGCGAGAACTGCGTGCTGCATGGCGACATCGCATCCGAAGCCTTCCTGTCGGAGATCGTCGGCGCCAGTGCATGGGCCGGCCAGCGCCACTGGAACATGGAATCGATCTACGAATACGGCGCTCGCGCCGGCTTCTGGCGGCTATGCCGGCTGCTGACTGAACGGGATGTTCCGGTCACCGTCTATGGTGTCGCCACCGCCTTGAAACGCTCCCCGGAACAGGTGGCGGCAATGCAGTCGGCAGGCTGGGAAATTGCGTCACACGGCCTGAAATGGGTCGAGCACAAGGACATGGACCCGGCCGAGGAGCGCAAGCAGATCGCCGAGGCCATCCGGCTGCACATGCTTGTCACCGGCGAGCGGCCGCGCGGCTGGTATACGGGGCGCTGTTCGGAAAACACCGTCGATCTGGTGACCGAGGATGGCGGTTTTGCTTACGTGTCCGACAGCTATGCCGACGACCTGCCCTATTGGCACGAGTACGGCGGCGGCCACCTTCTGGTCATTCCCTACACGCTCGATACCAACGACATGCGCTTTGCCACGCCGCAAGGCTTCAACAGCGGCGACCAGTTCTTCAACTACCTGAAGGACACGTTCGACGTGCTCTATGTCGAAGGGGCAGCCGGCGCGCCGAAAATGATGAATATCGGCCTGCATTGCCGGCTCGCCGGACGGCCGGGACGCGCCGCGGCACTTGCAAGATTCATCGATTATGTGAAGAGCCACGACAAGGTCTGGATCGCCCGCCGCATCGATGTTGCGGAGCATTGGGCAAAGGCATTTCCATTCCAGCCGAATGCAGATCGCCCTACGCGTCTTTCGGAAGAGGCTTTCATTGCCCGCTTTGGCGGTGTTTTCGAGCATTCAGACTGGATCGCCCGGCGTGCTTTTGCGGGCGAACTCGGCGCGGCCAACGATACGGCCATCGGCCTGCATGCGGCGCTGACATCGGTCTTTCGCGGTGCCACCGAAGCGGAGCAACTGGCGGTCCTCAACGCCCATCCGGATCTCGCCGGCAAACTGGCGCAGGCGAAGCGCTTGACCGAGAGTTCGACCAGCGAACAGGCCTCCGCCGGGCTCGATGCGCTGACGGATGCGGAGCGGGAGCAGTTCAACATTCTCAACGGCCGCTACGTCAAGACCTTCGGCTTCCCCTTCATCATCGCCGTGCGCGGCCTCGACAAGGACGATATTCTGGCAGCCTTCAAGCGACGGATCGGCAATGACTGGCAGACGGAATTCTCGACGGCCTGCCGCCAGGTCGAGCGGATCGCCCTGTTGCGCCTGACAGACATGCTGCCGAACTGAGAGGGCGACGATGAAGACGATCGATATCCAGCCGCTGACCCGCGAAGCCTTCGCACCGTTTGGCGAGGTGCTGGAAACCGAAGGTGCACCGAACTTTCCGATCAACGCCGGCAAATGTATGCGCTACCATGATCTTGCCAGGATCGAGACGACGGGCGAGAAGGCCCGGCCGATGATCAGCCTGCTGCGCGGCGAACCCTATCCGCTGCCCCTGGAACTCGGCATGGTCGAACGCCATCCGCTCGGCAGCCAGGCCTTCATTCCGCTGAGTCGGCACCCGTTCCTCGTCGTCGTTGCGGCGGAAACCCCCGATGGTCCCGGCGACCCGATCGCCTTCAGGACGGCACCCGGACAGGGCGTCAATATCGGTCGCAACATCTGGCACGGCATCCTGACGCCGCTCGACGGCATTTCCGATTTCGCCGTCATCGATCGCGGCGGCGAGGGCGTCAATCTGGAAGAGCATTTTTACGAGACGCCGTTTTTGATCGGGTAGGCTCCCGACCGCGAGGGCTGCCGGGCCCGTCGCGACGCCAAACTCTCCTTTCATCCTCCGTTGACAAACCCATAGCTGTTTGGCTATGTATCAATTCATAGTCAAATGGGTATGGATCGACATGACGACCACACGCGATGAGATTTTCAGATCGCTCGCCGATCCCACGCGACGGGCGATCTTCGAGCGGCTTTGCCGGGAAGGCGAGCGGACGGTGAGCGTCTTGACCGCCGGCGCCGGCGTCTCCCAGCCGGTTGTTTCCAAACATCTCGCTTCCCTGAAAAGAGCGGGTCTCGTGCGTGACCGTCATGAGGGTCGCCAGACGCATTACAGAGCGGACTATGCCGCGCTGGCCCCTCTCGCCGACTGGACACAGGAAATGACGAGCTTCTGGGAGAAGAAGTTCGATGCCCTCGAAAATTTGCTGAACAGGATGGACCAATGACCGGCATATTGACCGAAACCCGCACCGTGACCGTTGAGCGCGAACTGGCGCATCCGCCGGAAAAGCTCTGGCGTGCCCTGACTCAGCCGCATTTGATCGCGGAATGGCTAATGAACAACGATTTTGCCCCTGTCGTCGGGCACAGGTTCAGCCTGCGGGGCGAATGGGGCGGCGTACTGGACTGTGAAGTGCTGGTCGTGGAGCCGAGCAAGCGGCTGTCCTACACCTGGAACCACGTCCACGAGGACAGGGCCTATAATCTCACAAGCGTGGTGACGCTGACCCTGACGCCAACCGCCAAGGGCACGCATCTGCGCATGGAGCAGTCGGGGTTTCTGCCCGAGCAGAAGCAGGCCTTCCATGGCGCCCGGCATGGATGGCAGGGATTCCTGGCGAAGCTGGACACGCTTGTCGCGACACTTGATTGACCTCTATCGAACCATCTGGAGACCATAGTCATGAACTGGAACAAATCTCTGCGGCAGGTTCATCGCTGGATATCGATCATCTTCACTCTGACCGTCGCCGCCAATTTCGCCACTATGGCCTTTGGACAACCGCCCGCGTGGATCGTCTATTCGCCGCTCCTGCCGCTGTTCCTGCTGCTGTTCACCGGGCTTTACCTGTTTGCATTGCCCTACATGGCGAAGCGCGGCGGCTGAGAGTGCCGACCATTCACCTGCAAGAACGGGCCGGACCGCAATCTGTGCGGCTCGGCCCGTTCTTGCAGGTGAATGGTCGGCAGATCATCCCTTCATTCACTCCGCAAAAAACGCGAAGCGGATAACAAACAGCACCGCGACGATCAGGGTTGCCGGGTGGATGGCCCGCCATTTGCCGGTAAAGGCCTTGAGGATCACATAGCTGATGAAGCCGAAGGCGAGGCCGTTGGCGATCGAGTAGGTGAAGGGCATGGCAAGTGCCGTGAGCGCTGCCGGGGCAGCCTCCGTCAGGTCTTCCCAGTCGACTTCCGTCAGTTCCCGCATCATCAGGCCGGCCACGTAGAGCAGCGCCGGGGCTGTCGCATAGGTGGGCACGGAGCCGGCAAGCGGCGAGATGAACAGCGAGGCGAGGAAGAGGATGGCGATGACAAGCGCCGTCAGGCCCGTGCGGCCGCCGGCCTGCACCCCGGACGCGCTTTCCACATAGGCGGTGGTGCTGCTGGTGCCCATCAGCGAACCGGCGACGATTGCCGTGCTGTCGGCGAGAAGCGCGCGGCCGAGACGGCTCGGCTTGCCTTCCTGGATCAGGTTCGCCCGCTTGGCGACGCCGATCAGCGTGCCGGTGGCGTCGAACACCTCGACCAGAACGAAGACCAGGATGACATGGATGAGACCCCCATGCAGGGCGCCGACGATGTCGAGTTGCAGGAAGGTCGGTGCCATGCTCGGCGGCATTGAGACGATGCCCTGGAACTGGCTGACGCCGGTGATCCAGGACAGGACGGTGACGGCCAGAATGCCAATCAGGATCGCACCACGCACCCGCAATGCATCGAGAACGGCGATGACGAAAAAGCCGAAGATCGCCAGGAGCGGCCCGGTCTCCTTGAGGCTGCCGAGGCCGACGAGCGTTGCCGGATTGTCGACGACGATGCCGGCATTCTTCAGCGCGATAATGCCGAGGAAAAGGCCGATACCGGTGGCGATCGCGCTGCGCAGCGAATGCGGAATGCCCTGGATCAGCCAGCTGCGGATGCCCGTCACCGTCAGGAAAACGAAGATCAGGCCCGAGATGAAGACGGCGCCCAGCGCCTGCTGCCAGGTGAACCCCAGCGCCGCCACGACCGTGAAGGCAAAGAAGGCATTGAGCCCCATGCCCGGCGCCATGCCGATCGGCCAGTTGGCGACCAGCGCCATGACGATCGAGCCAAGCGCCGCGGCGAGACACGTTGCAACGAAGATCGCGTCGCGATCCATGCCGGTGGTCGACAGGATGTCCGGGTTGACGAAGATGATGTACGACATCGTCAGGAATGTCGTCAGGCCCGCGATCAGCTCGGTGCGGATCGTGGTGTTGTGCTCAGTCAGCTTGAAGAGCCGTTCAAACATAGTTCCTCCCTTGGCCAGGATCTCCGATCCCGGCAAACGCCATGGCCGCCCCGCCGTACTCCTCCGGTCGCGGCCTTCATTTACCGATTTTCAAGCCGTCTCGACTTGCCGGGGTCTCTGCCCGATCAGGAACCGGCTCCCATGGCGGGAGGCCGGACACACCTTATTTACGGTTTCATGATTGTGCGTTTTCGCGCCGCAGATCGCTAGCCGTCCATTTCGACGCCCGAAGCGAAAGACTTTCAAATTTTTCGGAGAATAATTTGTGAGCAATCTAGGCCGCGCCAAAGCAAAACAGTCGCTTGCATTTGCCGGTTTGATGCCGAGAGCTTTCCGAAACGGAGCCATCCGCCATTTACCTGGCTGCCGTCTTGTGAGCATTCGCAGCAAAGCCAAGGCGACCCGAAAAGGTCCCGGAATCGAAAAAGCCTGCCGCGGGAGGAGGTGCGGCAGGCTTTCGAATAGAACCGAACGGCAACTGGGAGGAGGAGTGTTGCCATTCCGCAAGTGCCCTCTGGGAGGAGGAGCGAGGACACTTACAATATCGAAGCTCTGCGGGAGGAGGTGCATCGCTTCGATAATTTGACTATATATTGATTTCGCTTAAATCATAGGCAGAATTTTGCAATGCAGCCATGCGCTATGCGCGCAACAGATGGCTCGCCAGCCTCCGGTTTTCCTGCGTAACGTTCGTCACAGTCGCCTCCTTCTCCTTTTCTCCGAATCCAGACCTCGTTTTGCCGATATCAGAAATAATCATGAGAAAACGTTTTCCCAGTTGACAGTCTGCTTGGTAAAAGGTTTTCTCACAACAACAGGAGGACATGAGACTGGATACCGGGGGGAGCAAAAAGCGGATTACGATTCATGATGTTGCGGCTGCGGCAGGTGTGAGCATTTCGACGGCGTCCAAGGCGCTGAACAACACCGGGCGCATGGGAGACGAGACCCGTGAGCGGGTGAAACGCGTGGCGAGCGAGATCGGCTTCCGTCCGAACGCCCTTGCCCGGGGCCTGCTCAGCAAGCGCAGCTTCACGATCGGGCTGCTGACGAACGACACCTACGGCCGTTTCACCCTGCCGGTGATGGCTGGTGTCTCCGAGGCGCTGGTGGATCACGGTGTTTCGGTCTTTCTCTGTGCTATCGAGGATGATCCGGCGCTTGGGCAGGTCCATGTGGAAGCCATGCTCGACAAGCAGGTCGATGGCATCATCGCCAGCGGTAAGCGCCTGGACAGGCAACTGCCGGTCGATCTGTCAAACCTGCCGGTGCCGGTCGTCTACGCTTTCACGGAAGGCACGCCTGATAGCGTCACCTTCCGGTCGGACGATGCGCATGGAGCAACCCTTGCGATCGAGTGGCTGCAGTCGATTGGGCGGCGCCGGATCGTTCACGTCACCGGGCCGAAGGAATTCTTTTCGGTGCGGGAACGTGCCGATGCCTACAAGGCGGCGGCGGAAGGCGAGCAGGTTCTCTATGGCGTCTGGTCGGAAAGCTGGGGTCACGATGCGGTCCATCAGCTCTGGGACTGTGCGACGGAAAAGCCGGACGCCCTGTTCTGCGGCAATGACCAGATCGCCCGCGGTGCTGTCGATGCCCTGCGCGAGCGCGGTATCCGGGTGCCACAGGATGTGTCGGTTATCGGTTTCGACAATTGGGAGATCGTCGCGGCCCAGACGCGGCCGCCGCTGACGACGGTGGATATGGAACTGAAGGAACTCGGGCGGCAGGCGGGATTGACCGTGTTGGCGCTCGCAGAGGGGCGGCCCGTCGAGCCGGGAGTGAGGAAACTGCCATGCCGGCTGGTCGTCCGGCAGTCATGCGGGGGTAAAACCCCAAGGGAATGAACAAGGGCGCCGGAGGAGATGGCGTCAAATTGGGAGGAGTGTCATGATCAAGCGTTTATTGGCGGCGACCAGCGTCGCGACCCTGTGCCTGGTAGCCAGCGCATCGGCGGCCGAAAAGGTCGAAATGTGGGTTCGTTCCGGCATCGGCGAATCGTTCAAGAAGACTGTCGAAGCCTACAATTCCAGCCACGAAAACCAGGTCGCGATGACCGAAGTGCCGTTCTCGGAACTGGTGCAGAAATACGCAACCGCGATCGCCGGCGGACAGGCGCCCGACGCGCTGTCGATGGACCTGATCTACAATCCGGCGTTCGCCGCCGCAGGCCAGCTCGAGGACCTGACCGACTGGGCAAAGTCCCTGCCCTATTTCAGTTCGCTGTCGCCCTCGCACGTCAAGCTCGGCACCTACCAGGACCGCATCTACGGCCTGCCTCTGTCGGTCGAAACGTCGGTCTTCGCCTGGAACAAGGACCTCTACAAAAAAGCCGGTCTCGATCCGGAAAAGGCGCCGACGAGCTGGGACGAAATCACCGCCAATGCGGAGAAGATCCGCGCGCTCGGTGACGACAATTACGGCTTCTATTTCTCCGGCGGCGGCTGCGGCGGTTGCATGATCTTCACCTTCACCCCGCTCGTCTGGGGCTCGGGCGCCGATATCCTGTCGGCCGACAGCAAGACGGCCACGCTCGACACGCCGGAAATGCGCAAGGCCATCGACATCTATCGCAACATGGTCAAAAAGGATCTGGTTCCGGCGGGCGCCGCCAGCGACAACGGCGCAAACTTCCTGTCGTTCACCAATGGCAAGATCGGCCAGCAGAGCCTCGGCGCCTTTGCGATCGGATCGCTGGTCACCGAGCATCCGGACATCAATTTCGGCGTGACGCTGATCCCCGGCGCGACAGGCGGAACATCCTCCTTTGCCGGCGGCGACAATTTCGTCATCACCAAGGGTACGCCGAAAATGGCTGCCGTGAAGGAATTCCTCGAATATATCTATTCCGAGGACGGCCAGAAGATCATGGCGAAATACGGCAGCCTGCCGACCCGCGGCGATATCGCCGACAAGGTGCTGGAAGGTCTCGATCCCCGTCTTCAGGTCGGCATCCAGGCGATCGCGGTCGCCAAGACCCCCTATACGCTGCAGTTCAACGACCTGATCAACAGCGCCAATGGCCCCTGGGCGAGCTTCACCAATGCCGCGATTTTCGGCGATGACGTCGATGGCGCGTTCTCCAATGCCCAGGGCGAAATGCAGTCGATCATCGACAGCGGCCAGTAATCTCCCCCGGCTGCTGTGGCCGGGAGGTAAAGCCACCTCCCGGTCAATTTCCTGAATTCATGCGGAGCATTTTCGATGACCGGTTCCGGTTCGGCGACCCTGTCGCCTCGGCGTAAAAGGCGGCGCAGATCGGGTTGGCGCGGCCTTGTCTATATCGCGCCGGCGATGGCGCTCGTCCTCCTGTTCTTCGTCATGCCTGTCATCTTCACCGGCTGGATGAGCCTGCACAACTGGCCGCTGATGGGCGGTACGCGCTGGATCGGCTTCAAGAACTATGTCCGCATGTTCCATGACGCCCGCTTCATGTCGGCGTTGCAGTTCACCGCCTATTATACCGTCATCGTCACCATCGCGATCTTCGCCGTGGCCTTTCCGCTGGCGATTTTCGTCGAGAAACAGCGGCGCTTCGTCAGCGCCTATCGCACCATCATCTTCCTGCCCGTGGTGGTCGGGCTCGCCACGGCCTCGCTGCTCTGGGTCTGGCTTGCCAATGTCGACAGCGGCTTCATCGGTCCGGCGCTGAAGGCGCTCGGATGGGTGGACAAGAGCCCGAACCTGCTCGCCACCTTCGACAGCGCCTTTCTCACCATCATCATCATGGTGGTCTGGAAGATCGCCGGCTTCACGATGATCATTCTCCTGACCGGTCTGCAGGCCATTCCGGCCGAACTGACGGAAGCGGCCCGCATCGATGGCGCCGGTCGCTGGCAGCGGTTTCGACACCTGACACTGCCGCTGATGCGCAAGACGATCGCGCTGGCGCTGATCATCTCCGTCACCGGCTCGATCCTCGCCTTCGACCAGTTCTACATCATGACGGCGGGCGGGCCGCAGAACCGGATGATCTCGGTGGTCTACTACATCTTCAACCAGTCCTTCGTGTCCTTCAATCTCGGTTATGGCGCCGCCCTTTCGATCGCCCTTCTCGCGATCCTGGTCGCGATCAGCATCGTCCAGCTCTGGTTGCTGCGCGTCGGGGAGGAACGGCCATGAACACATCGACCATGAGCCTGTCGAAACAACGCCGCGCCGCCAGGGCCTTCCGCGCCAACAGCGCCTATCACGCGACGGGCATTGCCATCTGCCTGTTCTTCCTGGCCCCCTTCGTCATCACCTTCCTGGCCTCGTTCCGGCATGGGACGGAAGCTCGCCTGCCGCCGTTGCCACCATGGCCGACCAGCGGTCTGAGCATCGATTCCTACCTGTCGCTCGACACATTCGGCTCAGGCATCTGGCAGCACACGATCAATTCGCTGCTGGTGTCGCTCGCGACCGTGGTGTTGACCGTCGCCGTCAGCCTGCTCGCCGGTTACGGCTTCTCGCGCTACCGGTTCCCGCTGAAGAACGTGCTGTTCGTGCTGATCATCGCCACGCTGATGATCCCGTTCCAGTCGATCCTGACGCCGCTGTTCATCATCCTCGCCAAGCTCGGGCTGAACAATTCGCTGCTCGGGCTGACGCTGGTCTACGTGACGCTGCAACTGCCCTTCTCGGTCTTCATGATGCGCAACGCCTTCGACGCAGTGGCGAAGGAGATCGAGGAAGCCGCCCGCATCGACGGTGCGCGGGATCTCAGATTGCTTGTCCGCGTCCTGCTGCCGCTGGTGCTGCCGGGCGTGGCGACCGTCGCGATCTTTGCCTTCCTCAACGCCTGGAACGAGTTTCTGGCAGCGCTGATCCTGCTCTCCAGCAACGATAAATACACGCTGCCGGTCCTGATGATGGCGGTGCGCGCCGGTCGTCTCGGCGCCGTCAACTGGGGCGCGGTGCAGGCCGGCGTCGCCGTCATGACGGTGCCCTGCCTGATCGTCTTCCTGCTGTTGCAACGCTATTACATGCGCGGGCTGATGGCCGGCGCGGTGAAATGATCTTGAAAAAAACGGATGAAGCCATGAACACGATGAAACGAGACCGCCAGTTCCGCCCCCTGCCCGTGCCCAGCGTCGATATCCAGGGATTGTTCGGAGACCGGCAGGATGCGATCTGCGATACGACGGCCGAAACCCTGCTCGACCGTTGTGCCGAGGCCGGCATGATCAGGGCTATCGATACCAGCAAACCGAGCCCCGGCGTCGTCATTCCGATCCAGCCCTGGGGCGGCACGACGCAGATGTTCTGGGACTCGGATCTCGGCAAGTCGATCGAGACCGTGGCGTACTCGCTCTATCGCCGCGCCAATCCGAAGATCGAGGCTCGCGTCGACGAGATCATCGAGATGTACGAGAAGCTGCAGGATGAAGACGGTTATCTCAATGCCTGGTTCCAGCGCGTCCAGCCGGAGCGGCGCTGGACGAACCTGCGCGATCATCACGAACTCTATTGCGCCGGCCACCTGATCGAAGGGGCCGTTGCCTACTTCCAGGCAACCGGAAAGCGCAAGCTGCTCGATATCATGTGCCGTTATGCCGACTACCTGATCACGGTCTTCGGGCACGGCGAAGGCCAGAAGCGCGGCTATTGCGGACACGAGGAAGTGGAACTGGCATTGGTGCGGCTTGCCCGCGTCACCGGCCAGAAGAAATATCTCGACCTTGCCAAATTCTTCATCGACGAGCGCGGCACCGAACCGCATTACTTCACCGAGGAAACCATCCGCGACAGACGCGATCCCGCCAAATTCATCCAGAAAACCTATGAATACAGCCAGTCGCATCAGCCCGTGCGCGAGCAGAAGAAGGTTGTCGGCCATGCCGTTCGCGCGATGTATCTCTATTCCGGCATGGCCGATATTGCCACGGAATACAATGATGACAGCCTGACGGCGGCACTTGAAACGCTGTGGGACGACCTGACGACCAAGCAGATGTACGTCACTGGCGGCATCGGCCCGGCGGTGTCCAACGAGGGCTTTACCGACTATTACGACCTGCCCAACGAAAGCGCCTATGCCGAGACCTGCGCTTCGGTCGGCCTCGTCTTCTGGGCCAACCGCATGCTCGGCCGTGGCCCCAACCGTCGCTATGCCGACATCATGGAACAGGCGCTCTATAATGGCGCGATGGCCGGCCTGTCGCTCGACGGCAAGACGTTTTTCTATGAAAATCCGCTGGAAAGCGGTGGTAAACATCACCGCTGGGTCTGGCACCATTGCCCCTGCTGCCCACCGAACATCGCCCGCCTTCTCGCTTCCATCGGCTCCTACATGTATGCGGCCGCTGAAGACGAGATTGCCGTGCACCTCTATGGCGAGAGCACGGCTCGCTTCGAGATCGGTGGTCTGGCGATCGAGTTGCAGCAGAAGACAAACTACCCATGGGATGGTGCGATCGGTTTCGACATCAAGGCAGACAAGGCCAGCCGGTTTGCACTCTCGCTACGTATTCCCGAATGGGGCGCGGGTTCGACAATCAAGGTCAACGGTGAGGCCATCGACCTCGCCTCGGTGATGGTCGACGGCTATGCCCGGATCGAGCGCGAATGGAAAAGCGGCGACCACGTCGATCTCGATATTCCGCTGGCACCCCGTGCACTTTTCGCCAACCCGCTGGTGCGCCAGGACGCCGGCCGTGTAGCGCTGATGCGCGGTCCGATGGTCTATTGTGTCGAGGCAACGGACAATGGCCATGAATTGAATGCGATCGAATTGACCGGTAACCTTTCCGCGGCAAAGACGACGGCGATTGCTGAACTGGGCGGCGCGGTGGCACTGGATATTCAGGTCATGCGCGATCAAACCGACTGGGGCAGTGCGCTGTATCGCACGACACCGCCCAAGACGGAAAAGGCAACGGCGCGTTTCGTGCCCTATCCTTTCTGGGACAACCGCGAACCCGGCGAAATGCTCGTCTGGATCAGAGCAGGCGAACTGAACGGTGAATGAGATGACCGATACCGGTGTGGTGCTCACCGACATCCGAAAGAGTTTTGGCAGTCTCGAGGTCATCCACGGCATCGATTTGAAGATCACGGAGGGTTCCTTCGTGGTCTTCGTCGGCCCGTCCGGCTGCGGGAAATCGACCTTGCTGCGGATGATCGCCGGGCTGGAGGAAGTGACCGACGGCGAGATCGAAATAAAAGGACGCAATGTCACCGATCTCGATCCGTCCGACCGCGGCATCGCCATGGTCTTCCAGTCCTATGCGCTCTACCCGCATATGAGCGTGCGCGAAAACCTGGCGTTCGGGCTGAAGATGGCGCGGACGCCGGAGGCGGAGATCGAGGCCCGCGTGAAAGCTGCCTCGGCGATCCTGAAGATCGACCCGCTGCTGGAGCGTCGGCCCGGGCAGCTCTCTGGCGGCCAGCGCCAGCGTGTGGCGATCGGCCGGGCGATCGTGCGCAAGCCGGACGTCTTCCTGTTCGACGAGCCGCTGTCAAACCTTGATGCGGAACTCAGGGTATCCATGCGCATCGAGATCGCCCGGCTGCACCGCGAGCTTGGCAATACGATGATCTACGTCACCCATGACCAGACGGAAGCGATGACGCTGGCCGACATGATCGTCGTGCTGCGCGACGGCCGCATCGAACAGACAGGCAGTCCGCGCGAAATCTACGAGAACCCGGCAAACCTGTTCGTCGCCGGCTTCATCGGCTCGCCGCGCATGAACCTGCTCAATGGGCAATGGATCGGCAACGGCAAGGTGCGGATCGGCGAGACGGAGATGCGTATTCCAGTCGCGGCAGAGACCTTGCGCACCGGCGACGCGGTCAGTTTCGGCATTCGCCCGGAACATCTGGTTGTATCGGGGCAGAGCGCCGAAGGGTTCGACGCCAGGGTCGATTTCTTCGAATATCTTGGCGGCACGCAATATCTCTATTGCCAGCTTGCCGATGGCCAGCCGATCACGGCCGAACATCGCGGGGCCGAGCCGATCGAGGCGGGCAGCACGGTGCGACTGTCGTCCGAAAACGAAAAGCGGCGCCTCTTCGATGGCGAAGGGCGCCGCGTGATTTGATATCGGCTTTCGACTATTCGGCGGCGATCGCCGTCGGATAGTGGGGCTCGTTGTCCGCCTCTTCCGCGGCCTCTTCCGGTGCCGGATCGGTCTTCTTCGGCTCCTTGCCGAAGAATAGCGCGTAGCCGGCCGGCAGAACGACGATGGTCAGCACGGTGGCGACAAGGATACCACCCATCATCGCATAGGCGAGCGGCCCCCAGAAGACGCCGCGCGAAATCGGGATCAAGGCCAGGACTGCGGTCAGTGCGGTGAGCACGATCGGCCGGAAACGGCGCACGGCCGAGCCGACGATCGCCTCCGTCCGGTCCATGCCGGCGGCGATATCCTGGTCGATCTGGTCGACGAGGATGATCGAGTTGCGCATGATGATGCCGAGCAGCGCGATGACGCCGAGGATTGCCACGAAGCCGAAGGGTGCACCGCTGATAAGAAGCGCCGCGGCTGCACCGATAATCCCGAGCGGACCGGTTGCCAGCACCAGCATCGCCTTGCCGAAATGCTGCAACTGGATCATCAGCAACACGACGATGACGGCAAGCATGATCGGCGCCTTGTCGGCGATCGACTGCTGGCTTTCGGCGGCGTCTTCGGCACCCCCCTGTATCTCGACCTTGTAGCCTGGAGCGAGACTGTCGCGTAGCGGCTTCATGTCCGCGTACATCTTCATCGCCACATCATTCGGCTGGACGCCATCCGGCAAGGTGCCGCGCACGGTGATCGTCGGCAGGCGGTCGCGGCGCCATTCGAGACCCTGTTCCAGAACCGGGACGACCTTGGCGACCTGGGAGAGCGGTACCGAACCGCCGAAATCCGTTGGTACATAAATCGAATCCACGGAAGACAGCAGGTGACGGCTTGCTTCGGGTTCGCGGGCAACGATCGAGACCGTCTCCTCGCCATCTCGGAAATCGTCGAGCGGCGCTCCGGACATCGAGGCCTGCAGGATCTGGCGAATCCGTTGCGAGGTGACGCCAAGTGCACGGGCGCGGTCTTGGTCGATGACCAGCTTCATGGCGGTGACGGGCTCCAGCCAGTCGTCGTGAAGCGCACCGATCTCAGGGTTCTCGGCAAACTTCGCCTTCACCTGGTCGGCGATGCGGCGGACCTCCGCGCGATCCGGTCCCATGATGCGCATCTGGACAGGCCAGCCGGTCGGTGGGCCGAGGAAAAGACGGTCCACCTTGCCGCGGATCGTCGGGAAGTCCTCGGCCAGAATGGTGCGCAGCTTGACGATCAGCCGTTCGCGGGCCGGCTCGTCATTGGCCATCACCAGAAGCTGGGCGAAGTTCGGATTGCGCAACTGCTGGTCGAGCGGCAGGAAGAAGCGCGGCGCGCCTTCGCCGATATAGGTGGCGATGAACTTCTTGTCCTTGTCGTCCATCATCTTTGCTTCCAGCGCCTTGGCCTGGTTCTCGACTTCCTTGATGCTGGTGCCTTCCGGCAGCCAGAGATCGACGAGGATTTCCGGCCGCGAGGACTGCGGGAAGAAGTTCTTCGGGATGAACTGGAACGCCCAGAGGCTGGTTGCGAAGATAACCAGCGTCATCGACAGGACCACGATCCGGTGGCGCACGGCCCAGCCGACCGTCCCGCGCAGGCGACGATAGAACCGCGTATCGAAGACGTCGTGATGCTCGCCGGCATGATGGCGCTGCTTGAGGATCATGTAGCCGAGCCATGGGGTGAAATAGACTGCGACGAACCAGGAGACGACCAGCGCGATGCCGACGACGTAAAACAGTGAGCGCACATATTCGCCGGCGGTGGAGGCGGCGAAGCCGACGGGGATGAAACCGGCCGTGGTGATCAGCGTGCCGGTCAGCATCGGGAATGCGGTCGAGGAATAGGCGAAGCTGGCGGCATCGAGCTTGACCAGTCCCTCCTCCAGCTTTCGCTCCATCAATTCGACGACGATCATCGCATCATCGACCAGCAGTCCAAGCGCGATGATCAGGGCACCGAGCGAGATGCGCTGCAGGTCGATGCCGAGTTCGTACATGATGGCGAAAGTGGCGGCGAGGACGAGCGGGATGGCAATCGCGATCACCAGGCCGGACCGCCAGCCGATCGACAGGAAGGAAACCACCAGCACGATGACCAAAGCTTCGCCGAGCGCATGCATGAACTCGCTGACGGCGTCGGTGACGACTTCCGGCTGGTTGGCGATCTGATCGACGGCGACCCCATAAGGCAAAGCAGCCTCGAAGCGCTGGTAGGTCTCCTCGACGGCGGCGCCGACATCGGTCACCTTGAAGCCCTTGGCCATGACGACACCGAGTTGGACGCTGTCATGACCGTTGTAGCGATACTTCCGCTGGAAGGGGTCCTCAAGGCCGGACGAGACGGTGGCGATATCGCCGAGACGCGTGACCTGGCCACCGGCGCGCAGCCGCAGCTCGCGGATGTCCTCCGCCCTGGTCACGCTGCCCTCGACGGAAATGCGCACCGAACGCAGACCGGTATCGACGGAGCCTGCCGGATCGACATTGTTCTGGCCCTTCAGGGCGTTCTGGATGTCGGGAAGCGTCAGGTGCCGTTCGGACAGTGCCTTGGAGGAGATGTCGATATAGATCTTTTCCGGCTGGTCGCCGATGATCACGGCCTTTTCGACGCCCGGCGTCGTCAGCAGCATGTCGCGGGCCTGGATGGCGAAACGCTTCAGTTCCGGATAGCTGTAGCCGTCGCCGCTCAGCGAATGCAGCGTGATAAAGGTGTCGCCGAATTCATCGTTGAAATAGGGACCGAGCAAGCCCTGCGGCAGCTCGTTGGCGATATCTCCGACCTTCTTTCGCGCCTGATAGAAGGCATCGGCAACCTGAGCGGAGTTGGTGTCGCCCTTGACCTGCAGCGTGATGATGGCGCTGCCGGCGCGGGTGTAGGAGCGGACGAAATCGAGATGCGGCGTTTCCTGCAGCTTGCGCTCGATCTTGTTGACGACCTGGTCTTCCATGTCCTGGAGCGATGCGCCGGGCCAGATCGCCTGCACGACCATGACGCGAAAGGTGAAATCCGGGTCTTCCTTCTGGCCCATGCGCATCAGGCCGAGCACGCCGGTAATGAGGATGAGCCCGAAGAGGAAGCGCGCGATGCTCGGATGCGCGATCGCCCAGCGCGACAGGTTGAATGACTGCTTTTGATCGGTGGTGGAGGTCATCGGCGTGGTTCCGCTTTCGATGGATCGGGGATCAGCGCAGGCGCTGGGCGCTGCCCTGCATATCGTCGGCGGATGCCGACTGCTGTCCGGCCGGGGCGTCGAGCTTGACCTTGAGGCCTTCGGTCATGAACTGCGTTCCGGCGGACACGACGAGATCGCCGGGTTTCAAACCGTCCGAAATCCGCACGCCATCGCCGGTGAAGTCGCCGACCGTGACCGGGCGGGCGTGAACCGTTGCGGCGGAGCGGTCGACCGTCCAGACGATCGGTTGCTTGTCCTTTTGCGTGAGCGCGGTCAGCGGAATGGAGACGGCCTGCTTGGCATTGAGGGCGGTGGCCTCGATCGTGGCGGTCATGCCGAGCAGCACGTTCGGGTCGTTCGGCAGGCTGACGCGCACGGCAAATGTGCGCGATTGCGGATCGGCGCTGCCGGCAACTTCGCGCACCTTGCCCTGCAGTGTCAGCGCGTCATCGGACCAGAAGCCCGCCTTGACCGTCTTGCCCGGCTTGAACTGGGCGATGTCCATTTCCGGCACCGCGATCATCACTTCCTTTTCGCCATCGACCGCGACCGTGACGACCGGGGTGCCGGAGCCGACCACCTGCCCGACATCGGCGCTGACAGCGGTGACGATGCCATTCTGGTCCGAGCGCAAATCGGCATAGCGGACCTGGTTCTTGGCCTGATCCAGTGTCGACTTGGCGGAATCACGGGTGGCGACGGCCTGATTGTAGCTCAGCACGGCCTGTTCCAGCTGTGATTTCGGCGCGACCTGCTTGGCATAGAGCTGTTCGGCGCGATTGCGCACCAGTTCGGCAGTCTCGACCTGCCGTTCGGCTGCATCGAGGCTGGCCTCGGCGCTGCGGACGGAGAGCTGGTAATCGGCGGGGTCGACACGGGCGAGCAGGTCGCCGGACTTGACCCGCTGGCCGATATCCACCAGCCGCTCGATGATCTTGCCGTTGATGCGGAAGCCGAGATTCATCTCGGTGCGGGCGCGCACCGAACCGGAATAATCCAGCATGCGCGTCTCGTCCGCCTTGGCGACCTCGACCGTCTTGACGGGACGGATGACCTCGACGATCTCGGCCTTCTCCTCGGAGCATCCGGTGAGCACGAGGGCGACGGCGGTCAGAAGGACGGCGGGGGAAAAGCGGACAAGGGTATGGTTGAGCGAAGTCATTTTCGCGCTCCTGGCAACGACTGAAGAATATGGACGGGGCCTTGGCGGCGTTATCTAAGGGCCTTGAGGGCGAACGCGATGAGTTCTTCCGGCGTGGCCCTGTTCGGTTTGGAGAGACACTGCGCCACCATCTGCGGGTGGCACATGGTCACCGTCGCGGCACAGAAACATCGGGCGGCGACGGCGGAATCCTGGACAGGAAATTCGCCGGCGGCAATGCCCTGCTTGATGATCGTCTCGACCACGTCGTTCATGCGATCGATGTGCTTCTCGATCACATGCCAATCACGCTCGATGGCGACGATGACCATTTCATGCACCTTTTCATGATCGAGCATGGCGGTCACGATTAGCTGGTGCTGGGCATGCAGGTATTGGCTCAGGCGATCGGCGGCGCTGATCGGCAGGCGGGATATTTCCAGCGCCTGCTGGTAGCTGGCACCGAGCATGCGGCCGCAGATGGCCTGGTGGATCTCGGTCTTGGAGGCGAAGAAGCGGTAGATATTGGCCGGCGACATGCCAAGATCGCGTGCAATGTCGGCGACATTGGTCTTCGAATAGCCGTAGTGCCGGAACAGCGCTTCGGCGGCATCAAGGATCCGCGTGATGTTTTCCTGACGCGTCGCATCAAGGATTTCGGCATTTTCGACCATGATACCGGCTTTCGATTTACGACTGACGATTTTTGAATTTCGTCAGTCGTAAATCGAAATGTTAATTTTGTCAACTGCGGCAATCGGGCTCTGTCCCATTATGCGGCAGCCTGGACGTGTCGGTCGGCCCGCAAGTGCCCGACGAGATGATCGACGAAGGCGCGGGTCTTGGCCGAGATATGCCTGCCTTCGGCATGCATGACATGGATCGGAATGGCAGGTTCCTCGTGGTCGGCCAAGACGATCTGCAGCCGGCCTTCGCTGATAGCAGGTGCCACCTGGTAGGAAAGCGCGCTGGCCACGCCCCAGCCGCTGACTGCTGCCGAAATGGCCGCCTCGCCTGTGTTACAGAACAGGCGAGGTTGGAGGGAAAAGCCGGCTCTCGGGTTCTGGCCAAACCGCCAGTCGATCGGCGCTGACGATCCGGTGCTGGCGATGACGGTGTGATCGATCAGATCCGCCGGGACCTTCGGGATGGAACAGCGTTCGAAATAGGACGGAGCACCGCAAATCACCCGCCGGACGCTGCCGACGCGGATGGCGCTGAAACCCGAGTCCGGCAGGTGACCGATACGCAGGGCGACATCGATGCCTTCTTCCAGCAGGTTCACCACCCGGTCGAGCAGGAGCACGCGGCCGGTGACGGCGGGATGCCGCGTCAGGAACGAGGTCACAAGCGGCATGATGTAGATCTGGCCGAAGAGGACCGGCGCGGTCACCGTCAGCAGGCCGGAGGGGGTGGCATGCGAGCCGCCGGCGGAAGCTTCCGCCTCGTTGATATCGGTCAGGATGCGGCGGCAGTCCTCGATGTAGCGGCTACCGGCCGCAGTCGGTTTCACCGATCGGGTGGAGCGCAGGAACAGGCGAGCGCCCGTCAGGTTCTCCAGATGGGCGATCGCCCGGGTGACGGCCGGCGGGCTCATGTTCAGGTCACGGGCTGCGCGGGCAAAATTGCCGCTGTCGGCGACTTTCACCAGAACCCGCATGGCTTGAAGACGATCCATCAGCGTTTCCTCGATTATTCCGAAAAGTGGAATGATGTCTTGTTCTTTATCACACTTCAGTTCGATCTTGGAAAGAAAGATAGTCCCCTCGATAACGCGCAACCTTCGGAGACCATGCCATGAAGCTCTATTATCATCCCCTTTCCGGTCATGCGCATCGCGCCCGGTTGTTCCTGTCGCTGCTCGGCATCGAGGCTGAACTCGTCGAGGTGAACCTCGCTGCCGGCGCGCACAAGGCACCGGATTTCCTCGCGCTCAACCCTTTCGGCCAAGTGCCAGTGCTCGATGACGACGGCACGATCATCAACGATTCCAATGCCATCCTCGTCTATCTTGCGAAGAAGCAGGGCGCGACGGATTGGCTGCCGGAGGATGCGAAGAGTGCCGCCGCCGTACAGCGTTGGTTGTCCGTCGCCGCCGGCGAGATCGCCTATGGCCCCTGCGCAGCCCGGCTGATCACCGTCTTCAACGCGCCCTTCAGCGCGACCGAAGTGATCGCCCGCGCCCATGTCATCCTCGGACGCATCGAAACGGAACTTGGCCAGCGTCAGTGGATTGCCGCCGACCACCCGACCATCGCCGATGTCGCGCTCTACAGCTACATCGCCCGCGCGCCGGAAGGCAATGTCGACCGCTCGGCCTATGCCAATGTCAGCGCCTGGCTGCGGCGGGTTGAAGCGCTGCCCGGTTTCGTTCCCTTCCAGAAGACCGAAATCGGCATTCCCGAAGCCGCCTGAGCCCGCCATTCGGAGAGCGGCCAAGTGTTGCTCTCCGTTTCCCTCGAAAGGATTTCCGCCATGCTGGCCGCCAGCAATGCAATTCCAGCCGGCTCTCCCTGGCACGCCGGAGAGATCGAACTCCAGCGCAAGGTCGGCGTTGCCGAGCGGATGGACGACGTCGGTCGGCGCGTGCTTCGCGATTACCTGATCGACCAGCATCGCGCCTTCTACCCGCAGCTTCCGTTCATCGTCCTCGGCAGCGTCGATGCGGATGGGAACGCCTGGGCGACGCTGCGCGCCTCTGTCCCGGGTTTCCTGCAAAGCCCCGATCCGCAGACACTGAGCGTCAACCTCGAACGGGAGGCCGCCGACCCCGCCGATGCCGGCATGGACGATGGCCAGCCGGTCGGCATGCTTGGTATCGAATTGCATACACGCCGGCGCAACCGCCTCAACGGCACGATCATGAGAGATGGCTCCGGGCGTTTCGACGTCCGTGTCGGACAGTCCTATGGCAATTGCCCGCAATATATCCAGCTGCGCGATTTCAGCTTTTCCCGCGATCCGTCGATCCAGACGGATGTGAAGCCGATTGTCGGCGACCATCTCGATGAACGTGCGCGGCAGATGATCGCGGCTGCCGACACGGTCTTCGTCGCTTCCTATGCCGATCGCGAAACGGGCGAGCGGCAGGTCGACGCGTCGCATCGCGGCGGCAAGCCGGGTTTCATCCGGGTGGACGAGAACGGCATCCTCACCATCCCCGACTTTGCCGGCAATCTCTTCTTCAACACGCTGGGCAACATCCTTGCCAACGGCAAGGCTGGGCTGGTCTTTTCCGATTTCGAGACCGGCGAACTGCTGCAGCTTTCCGGCGATGCGGAAGTCGTGCTGGATTCGCCTGAGATCGCTGCCTTCCAAGGGGCCGAGCGGCTCTGGCGCTTTACGCCACGGCATGTTGTGCGCCGTCCCGAGGCACTTGCCCTGCGCTGGTCGTCGCGCCGCGATGGACAATCGCCGAATTCCTTGATGACGGGCAACTGGGATGACGCGGCCGCCCGCATCAAGGCGCAGGACGCGACCGCGGCCTGGAGGCCTTTCCGCATTGCCCGGATCGTCCAGGAAAGCGCCACGGTCCGTTCGTTCCACATCGAGCCGGCCGATGGTCTCGGCCTGCTTGCGCATGCGGCCGGTCAGCACCTGCCGATCCGGGTGGCCCCGGACGGCAGCGACGCCCCGGTCATGCGCACCTATACGCTTTCGACTGCGCCATCGGACGGTGTCTATCGCATCAGCGTCAAGCGTGAAGGGCTGGTGTCCCGGTACCTGCATGATAAACTGAAGAAGGGCGATCTGATCGAGGTGCGCAAGCCTGCCGGTCTTTTCACCATCGATCCGACCGAGGCCCGGCCGGCTGTCCTGCTCGCCGCCGGTATCGGCGTGACGCCGATTCTGTCGATGCTGCGCCACATCGTCTACGAGGGCCTGAGAAAGCGGCGGATGCGCCCGACCTGGCTGATCGTGTCGGCACGGACGAAGGACGACCGCGCCTTCGATCGGGAGATCGCCGATCTGGTGTCTGCCGCCGGCGGCGTTGTGCGATTGGTCCGCGTGCTGAGCGATGTCACCGGTGCTGCGGCCGGTGAGGACTATGATGTCCAAGGTCGGATCGATACAGCGCTGCTCGGCAAGGTCTTGCCCTTCAGCGACTATGATTTTTATCTCTGCGGCCCGCCGGCGTTCATGCAATCGCTCTATGACGGTCTGCGTGGTCTCAATATAGCCGATGGACGCATTCATGCGGAAGCTTTTGGACCGGCCTCGCTGGCCCGGACGCCGGACAAGGTGAAAGCAGTCGAACCGCTGGCAAGCGCGTCGGCAATCCCGGTCGCCGTCCAGTTCGTGCAATCGGCCAAGGAGGCCCGCTGGAATCCGGGCTCCGGCGGCCTGTTGGAACTGGCGGAGGCGCGCGGGCTTTCCCCGGAGTTCAGTTGTCGTCTGGGAACGTGCGGTAGTTGCCGCACCAAGGTCGTCTCGGGCTCCGTCACCTATGCCAAGCGTCCGTCTGCGCCCATAGCGGAAGGCGAGGCGCTGATCTGCTGCGCCGTCCCGGCTGAAGGGACGGATGTCCTGCAACTGGATCTCTGATGACCGCGCCGCTTTCTTTTGCGGAAGGTGGCGGATGGCCGGAACTTCCCAGCCAATAATGAATTTCTCCGGAAGCCCCGCGCCCGGAGAAATGCCATGTCCGCAGAACCCAGTTTCTTCTCGAAGTTTTCCGGCGCCGTTTCGGATATCGCCGGAAAACCGGTGACATTCGTGCTGGCCGTCGCCGGCATCGTCCTATGGGCGGTAACCGGCCCTTTCTTCGGCTTTTCAGAAACCTGGCAGCTCGTGGTCAACACGGGAACGACGATTATCACGTTCCTGATGGTCTTCGTGCTGCAGAATTCCCAGAACCGCGACGGCAAGGCGGTGCAGGCGAAACTCGATGAACTCATCCTGACCAGCCAGGCGGAAAACCGCTTTATGGGCATCGAGCATCTGGACGAGAAGGAGCTGACGCGGCTGACCCGGCTCTTGAAAACGGCGGCAGAAAGCGAGCCCGAGCACGTTGTGGACGGCAAGGTGGAACATCTCATTCGCGATCGGCAAACGAAACTCAAGAAAAAGCCTGATTGATACGGAAAGGGCGATCCGCAAACCGTCAGCCCAAATCCGCGCGGTCCATCCCGAGATGTTCGAGGATCAGCTGGATGTTGCGCTTGTGCGACTTGAAATAGACGTCGAACACGTTACCCAGCACCGGGATCGCGCCAATGACGGCATCCATGCCGAGATTGTAGACCATGCGGATCAGCTTGTGGCGCGCCACGCCTTGCCAAGCGTCTCGGGTTCGGTCCCGAAGCCGGATATTTGTGTATTGCTGATCATTGGCTGTCTCTTCCCGCTCGGTCGTTGTCTGGAACAACGGCCTGCCGATGCGACAAGGTCTCGAACGCTCGGGATCGGCTGATTTCGGACAAGGCGCCGAAATTCGCGACGCTTCGTTGATCTGGGCGATAAATCGCGGCAAGACCATATCCGACGATGCGACGAGGACATGATTTGGAAACCACGCTCTATCAGCCGATCAAGGCCTTTCTCGAGGCGGCCGGCTATACCGTCAAGGGGGAGATTGCCGGTTGCGACCTCGTGGGTCTGAGCCCGGACGAGCCGCCGGTCGTGGTGATCTGCGAGCTGAAGCTCAGTTTCAATCTCGAACTCATCCTGCAGGCGGTTGATCGGGCAACCGCGAGTGACGAGGTGTGGATCGCTGCCAAGGTCTCGGCAAAGGGAAAGGGCCGCGAAAGCGATCGCCGCTACCGTGATCTCTGCCGGCGGCTCGGTTTCGGCATGCTGTCCGTTTCCGACAATGGAACCGTCGACGTGCTGGTCAGCCCGGTTGGCCTGATGCCCCGCAAGAACAACCGCAAGCGCTCGCGCCTCGTCAACGAACACAAACGCCGCAAGGGCGACCCGACGGCGGGAGGCAGCACCCGCGCACCGATCATGACGGCCTATCGCCAGCAGGCGCTCGCCTGCGCCGCGGCCCTCCAGACGGGGCCGCTGCGGCCACGCGACCTGAAGGCCATCACGCCAACGGCAGCGACGATCCTGCGCGGCAATGTCTATGGCTGGTTCGAGCGCATCGATCACGGCATCTATGGGCTGACGGCAACGGGTATCGAGGCGCTGGTCCGCTGGCCGGTCGCTCCGCCGGAAGCCAGTCCCGAGGATGCCGCCGAAGCGGGCGCCATCGCATCCGCACCGGCTAAAGAT
The DNA here is from genome assembly GCF_035497515.1 of Pararhizobium sp. Taxonomy (GTDB): domain Bacteria; phylum Pseudomonadota; class Alphaproteobacteria; order Rhizobiales; family Rhizobiaceae; genus Pararhizobium. The sequence goes on from NZ_DATJDJ010000011.1 coordinate 29,597, forward strand.
CGACGCTCGAAATCCGTCGCAACACGCGGATGATCGCCTGGTCGAGGACGGCGTCGATGGGCACGGTCTGTGACGACAGCTTGACGATGACGGTCCGGGTCGCCAGGCCATCCTCGCCCATGACCACCCCGTTGCCCGCTCCGAGCGCGGCAATTCAACCGGATCGGATTCATTCGTTACCAGCCGTCAGACAACACCCGCTCCAGCATGTCGGCGAAGAAATCAGCGCTTTCGCGTGAAAGGCAGAGTGGCGGCTTGATCTTCAGCACATTCAGGTAATCGCCTGTCGGCTGCATGATGACCCCGAGTTCGAGCAGCCGGTCGCAGATGGCGGCGGTTTCCTCGGTCGCCGGCGCAAGCGTCTCGCGGTCACGCACAAATTCGAGACCCAGATAGAGGCCCATGCCATGCACGGCGCCAACCAGCGGAAAACGCTCGCCGAGTGCTTCCAGCCGCCGCTTGAGATGATCACCGACGACGCCGGCATTCTCCTGAAGCCCCTCGTCGCGCATGATGTCGAGCACGGTCATGCCGACCACTGAACTCACCGGACTGCCGCCGGCCGATGAGAAGAAATAGCCTTGCTTTTCCAGCGCATAGGCGATCGCCTTGCTGGTGATGACGGCGCCGAGCGGATGGCCGTTGCCCATGCCCTTGGCGACCGTGATGATATCGGGAACCACGCCCTGCTGCTCGAAGCCCCAGAAATGGTGGCCGAGGCGGCCATAGCCGACTTGCACTTCGTCAGCGATGCAGACACCGCCACGGGCGCGCACCATCGCGTAGAGTTCCGCGAGATAACCGGGCGGCAGCGGAATGCCGCCGGCATTGCCATAGACGCATTCGCAGATGAAACCGGCGAGGCCCTGCCCTTGCCCGTCCAGCTTTTCCAGTGTCGGCAGAGCTGCCGCAATATAATCGGCTGTCGAGCCCTCGCCGCGAAACGGGCCACGATAGGTGTTCGGCGACATGACCGGATGCACCCAGTCCGGCCGCGTGGTCAGCGCCTGCGGATTGTCGGCGATGGACGTCGAGACCGCGTCGCTGGCGACCGACCAGCCGTGATAGCCTTCGAGCAGGCAGAGCATGTTGCGCGCACCGCTTGCCGCCCAGGCGAGCCGCAGCGCCAGGTCATTGGCTTCGGAGCCGCTGTTAACCAGAAACACCGTGTCGAGCCCTTCCGGCGCAAGGCTCGCCAGTCGCTCGGAAAAGGCCGCGACCGAGGCATAGTGAAAGCGGGAATTGGTGTTCAGCCGCTGCCATTGCCGGTGAACGGCATCGGCAAGGCGCGGATGGGCGTGGCCGAGGATGGTGACGTTGTTGACCATGTCGAGATAGCTGCGCCCCTCGACATCGACCATATGCTCGCGAAAGCCGCGCTCGATCTGTGGCGGGGTCTGGTAATAGTTCTTCTGCGGCCGGGCGAAATGCCGCTGGCGGCGAGCCAGAAGCTCCGAACTCTCGGGTGCCGGGGCGTCACAATCGAACCCAAGCAAGGCGGCCGGCGACGGGCACAGCACCGCCCAGGCGGCGGCGTGACCCGGCCGCACGAAGGGCGGCGGGACGATGTCTGTGTCGCGGCAGAGCTGGACCCTCAGGGCTCCGTTGCCGTCCGCAGTCGGTTCGGCGTGGGCAATCGTGGCATCTTTTTCGACGGCGACATTGTCTGCCGTAAATGCCTCGGCACCGATCAGATGCAGCGCGATATCCGGCCCGAGAAGAACAATGCCACCGGCCGTCCGTTTCACCGTTCCGGCAAAAGGCGCGGCAATCCTCGTGCCGGCCGGCGCCCGCAGGTTGACATGGAGTGCATATGTTTCCGCCGGTCGCGGCGATCGAAGGATCGTGCGGGTGAGGCGATATTCGCCGTAGCGAGTGGCCGCGGCGGCATTGCCGGCGGCGGCCTGTCGCAGGATCGCTTCTTCCAACTCCGCCGATGGCCAGGGCGTGCCATCGAAGGCGGGGCTCTGGCTGTCGAGGGCGACGAGAGCCACGCGGGACTGGTCGATCTCCGGCAGGAGCGAACCAAAGGTGGGCAATGGCTTGTTCGGCAGTCTGCGGCCGGTGGCCTGGAAGATAGCGATCTCCATCAGCGCAATGGGCACGGATGTGGCTACATCGAAAATCAGCCGTTCATGGTCGATATTGTCGCGGACATAACTGTTGTCCGGATCGAGCGCGAGTTGCTGTTCGCTGCTGGCCACCAGCACCGCCGCCCGCGCCACGACCAGCGGCCAGAGCGCCTGCAATTCAGCGGTTTGCAACGGGAGAACGGCGTCGAACGCGCGGACCGCCGGCAGGACGACGAAGGGATCGCCATCGGCGTGATGCAGCAGCGACGCGCAGGTGACGGCGAGATCCGCCACCAGCCAGCCATGCAGGATATCGCCGAAATCGATGACCCCATCCGGGATCAACCGTCCGCTCTTGTCTGCCCGGCTGACAACATTGTCGTCAGTGACATCGTGATGGATCGCCTGCAGTCGCAGCGACGGTTTCAGCGGCTCCATGCGCTTCAACGCCGCTTCGATCGCCTCCCCGATCCGCCCCTTCCTGTCCTCATCCGTTACCGAGGACAGGAGATGATCGACGACCGGTCCGGCATGCCGGAGGTCCCATTGGATGGCGCGGGCAAGGCCGGGATGGGTGAAATCGGAGAGCGCCAGCGCAAGCCGGCCGCCGATCGCGCCGAGGGCGGCAACCGTCTGGGAAGGCAGATGTTTTCGCCGCGTCAGCGGTTCGCCATCGAGATAGTCAAGCAAGCGGATCTGGTAGTCCTGGCCACGCACGGCGGCGAATACGATGCTGTCGCCATTGACGGCTGCGATGACCTTCGGCACGCGGGGGAAGCCGGGCTTTCCGGCAATATGGCGCAAGGCGGCGTTCTGGGCTTCGAGTTCGCTTGTCGCATAATCCGCCCGGCAGATTTTCAGCACGAAACGGCCGTCGCTTGTCTCGATCCGGTAGTTGCGATCCTGCTGGCTGCCAAGCTCGACAATGGGCCCGGCAAGACCGTAATGCGTCGCAAACAATGCGCGGCTGTCTTCGATGCTCACGTCCGGACGTGACAGTTCGGCCCGCCGCAAAAATCCATTGTCCAATCGTTCATCCCCCGGAATCATGCGGCGGAGATTGGCACACCGGGCCGTGAAGGCGAACCGCAAATCGGCGAAAGCCGCCTTCGATTTTTCCGTGCCCTCCAGGCACGGCATTGCGGAAGTGAACCCGGCTATTGAATATTGCGGACAATGCATAGTATGAGCCTGACATGTGCCCGACGCCTCCAACCAGCGGATTTGGCAGCGAAACAAGTGGTCCGGGGGACCACGACGATCCCGCAAAGGCGCCCGGCCGGAGTTCATGATCATGGATACGGCAGACGTAAAGAACAGAGCGCGGCGCAGCAGCGGCCGCCCGACACTTGCCGATGTCGCACGCCGCGCCGGTGTCGGCACGATCACCGTTTCCCGTGCCCTGCGTGCCCCGGAACGGGTTTCCGCCGAGCTTCGCGAGCGTATTTTCTCGGCCATCGATGCGCTCGGCTACGTGCTCAATCCCAATGCCAGTGCGCTCGCCTCGGCGCGTGCGGATGTCATCGGCGTGCTGGTGCCGTCGCTGACCAACAATGTTTTTTCGGAAGTGTTGCGGGGCATCCATGACGGCCTGCGCGACAGCCGGCTGCAGATCCAGTTCGGCAATACGCATTACTCCGACTTCGAGGAGGAACGGCTGCTGCGGGTGTTCCTGAGCCAGCATCCCTCGGGCCTGATCGTCTCCGGCATCGACCAGGCGCCGGCCACGCGAGCCCTGCTCGAGAAGGCCGGTTGCCCGGTAGTGCAGATCATGGAGGTCGGCCCCGATCCCGTCGACATGATGGTCGGCTTCTCTCATTTTGACGGCGGCCGGACCGTGACGCAGCATCTGCTGGACGCTGGTTGCCGGCGGATCGGGTTTCTCGGCGCCCGCATGGACCCCCGCTCGCACCGGCGTCTGTCCGGGTATCGAGCAGTGATGGAGGCCGCTGGCTGTTTCGACCCGGCGCTTGTCACGACGACGACGATGCCCTCAAGTGTCTCGATGGGCGGCGACCTCTTCCGGGCGGCCTTTGCGAAAACCCCGGACCTCGACGCCCTTGTCTGTAACAATGACGACCTGGCGATGGGCGTCCTCTTCGCCTGCCACCGCGCCGGGCTAGACGTGCCGGGGCGCATCAGTCTTGCCGGTTTCAATGATCTGGAAATGATGTCCGTGGCCTTTCCGTCGATTACCAGCGTTCGCACGCCCCGCTACGAAATTGGTCTTCAGGCTATCGGCATGGTGCAGGCCGCAATGGCAGGCGAAAGGCCCGATGAGCCGATCGTCGATCTCGGTTTCGAGCTGAAAATCCGCGAGAGTACGAAACGCGAGGATGCGCTGAACTCCTAACAAAGCATGCTGTCATATGGCTGCTTTACAATCCCGATTGGTAGCGCTACCGTTCTTGGTGTGACGCTCGGGGAGGAGCCCGTTTGACGTCATCTGACTCGCGCATCGACATGCTTGCCGAACCGGCAGCCGGCTGCAGCCATCCGCCTGCATAAGGTCGCCGACGTTCCCCACGCCTTTCGCTGCCAGTCCAGACATGGCAACACGTGGGAGGAATTCGATGTTCAAGACATTTGTCGGCGGCATTCTTGCTGCCGCTACACTTACGCTGTCCTGCGCGACCGCGATGGCCGACCCGGAAACGGTCAGTGGTCCCGCCGCACAGGCGGACTGCTTCGCCCCCTGGGCGGCCGATACCAAGTTCTTCAAGTTCCCGAAAAAGGATGGTCCATTCCGGATCGCGCTTGCTAACGGCTATATCGCCAATACCTGGCGTATCCAGATGATCCAGACCGCCAAGGCCTATGCCGCACAGCCGGATGTGGCCGCCAAGCTCAAGGAATTCAAGGTCGTCTCGACGGGGGAAGACGTTCCGGCCCAGATCTCCGCGATCAACAATTTCATTGATTCCGGTTATGACGCCATCGTCGTCAACGCGCAGAACCCGACGGCCTTCGGGCCGGTGATCAAGCGCGCCAAGGAAGCCGGCGTCATCCTCGTCGCCTTCGACAACATTCTCGACACCCAGGATGCGATCAACGTCAATGTCGACCAGAAAGGCCTCGGCGTACTCTGGGCGAACTGGCTCGCAAGCCATCTGCCCGATGGCGGCAAGATCCTGGAAGTGCGCGGCGTTGCAGGCACTTCCGTTGATACGGATCGCCACAACGGCATCCACGAAACCCTCGACGCGACCGGCAAGACGTGGGAGGTCGTCGAGGTGCTTGGCAAGTGGGACGACCCGACGGCGCAGAAGGCGACCGCCGACGCCATCGCCGTGCACAAGAAGTTCGACGGCATCACCGCGCAGGGCGGCGACACCGGCGTCGTGCAGGCGATGATCGATGCAGGCCACGCCTTCGTGCCCTTCGGCGGCGAAACCGAAAACGGTTTCCGCAAGTTCTGCTCCAAACATGCGGCCGAAGGCCTGAAATGCTCGTCGGCAGGCACAGGTCCGGCCCAGGTCGCGGTCGCCATCAAGACCGCGATCGCGGCGCTTGAAGGCGAGGTCGTTCCGCAATCGGTCAAGCTGCCGCTGGCGATCGTCGAGGATCCGAACTTCAAGGAGGGCCAGGATTTCTATCCCGACCAGTCCGACAATTTCTTCGTCGGCAACGCCTTCCCCACCTGCGGGATCAATTTTACCGCGCAGGAAATCATGGGGCAGACGCAGGCGGATAAGTAGATCGGGCCGGAAACCGGATTGCCTGACAGCGTGTCGCGCACGGATAGCGCGACATGCCAAAACCCGACCCGAGGACTTTCATGACGATATCAGACCCACAGGCGGCACAGCCGCTTTTCCGGATGGACGGCGTGTCGAAGCGGTATGGCGGCGTCCGCGCGCTTGAAAATGCCGAACTGACGGTGGAAGCCGGCCGCATTCATGCCATCCTTGGCGAAAACGGCGCCGGCAAGTCGACCCTGATCAAGACGCTTTCCGGCCTCTACCAGCCCGATGCGGGCTCGATAGCGATCGACGGCGCCGTGACAAGGATCGACGGTCCGCGCGCGGCGGAGGCGATGGGCCTGCGCTTCATCCATCAGGAACTGAACCTCGTCCCGCATTTCGACACGGTGGGCAATGCCTGGATCGGTC
>NZ_DATJDJ010000012.1:0-60480 GCF_035497515.1 Pararhizobium sp.
GGCCAGGATCATCGCAGTCACCGATATTCCCCGCACCAAGTCGGGCAAGATCGTCGAGCTTGCGGTGCGCGAGGTGGTCCATGGCCGGCCGGTGAAGAACAAGGAAGCGCTTGCCAATCCCGAGGCGCTCGACCTCTATGCGGACCTCGTGGAGCTTGAAAGCTGACCGCCGTTTGTTAAGGATTTCGGGCCTGCGGAATTAACCAAAGGTTTCTTCATTGCTGCAAATGCGTAAAATTTGCGGGGTCGGCGGAAAGGTTTTGTTTACGAATGGCGGCGCATGGTGATCTCAACTTGAGGCCACCCGATGTGAGGGTTGGCTTTCGGCAGAGATGCCGGAACGGACATGATGTCATACCTTCTCGAGCACCTGTTTTAGCATTCAATTATCGAGGCAGCTTTTTAGCTGCCTCTTTTTTTGCCTGCTGTTTCCGATGTTTGCCGGTTCCCGTCAGTTCGCCAGCACCCGCTGCGACGGGAAGGCGATTTCCACCAGGGTGCCTTCGTTCGGCGCCGAGTTGATGGAGAAATGCGCCCGGTTGGCCTCCGCCATCGCCTTCGTCAGCGGCAGGCCGAGGCCGGTGCCGTCACCGCGCTTGCGGGCGCCGGTGGTGACCTGACGGAAGGGTTTCATCGCCTGTTCAAGCTCGGCCCGGGTCATGCCGACGCCGGTGTCGCGAATGCGCAGGATGACGCTGCCGTTTGCCTCATAGGCCGTCGAGACGACGATCTGCCCGCCCGAGGGCGTGAAGCGGATGGCGTTGGACAGGATGTTGAGCGCGATCTGCTTGATCGAGCGATTGTCGGCGACGACGTTCGGAACCGAACCGGACAGCGACGTGCGGATGATCACCCGCTGGCTGTTGGCCTGCGGCTGCACCAGCGAAACCGCCTCCGAAACCGCGTCATTGATTTCGACCGCGGTGAATTCCAGATCCATCTCGCCGGCTTCGATCTTGGAGATATCCAGCAGGTCGTTGACGATATCGAGCACATGCCGGCCGGAGCGACCGATATCGCCCGCATACTCGACATAACGCGGATTGCCGATGGGGCCGAAATGCTCGCTCGCCATCATGTCGGAAAAGCCGATAATGGCGTTGAGCGGCGTGCGGATCTCGTGGCTGACGCGGGCGAGGAAATCGCTCTTGTGGGCGTTTGCCGTTTCGGCGGCGCGCTTGGCGTTGCGCAGTTCCTCTTCCGTCCGCTTCCACTGGGTGATGTCGCGGATGACGGCGCAGAAGCCATTGGAGGAGGAGAGGCGACCCATTGTCATGAACAGCGGGATGAAGCCGCCGGATGCTTCGCGGCCGATCACCTCGCGCCCGTCATTAAGCACGCTGGCGACGCCGTGACCGGACAGGCCGGAGAGGTAATCCAGCACCGCCTTCTGGCTTTCATGGGCAAACAGCGTCGCGAACGGCTTGCCGCGGATTTCGCCGTCGTCATAATTGAATAGCGCACTTGCCGAGCGGTTCAGCGAGCGGACCTCTCCCTCGGAACCGACCACGACCACGCCATCGGTCGCGGTTTCCAGGATGGAGCGCAGTTCCTCCGTTTCCATCCGCAGCGCCTCTATGTCGGCGTTGGGTTCGCTGACCGGCTCGACCTCCGCCGGCTGGCTCTCGGTGGCGGCAGCGGCGGCAGCGGGCGGTTCATGCACGGCGGACAGCGCCATCATCAGGGCGCTCTTGTCTTCCCAGCGGATCGATTGAAGCCGGGCGGTGACGGGCACGAGATGGCCGTCATTGCGGATCACCATCATCGTGCCGTCGGGCTGGTCGAGCAGGCCGTCTTCGTCGCCGGCAAACAGCGCATCGATGCCGCCTTCCTCACGCAACCCGTCGAGATCGGCATAACCGGTCAGCGCCAGGAATTCCGAATTGGCGTGGAACAGTTCATCGCCGCCATGCACCAGAAGGGCGAGCGGCAGATTGTCGAGCATTTCCCGCGTCAGGCTGCTGTTGCTGCTGGTGCGCGCCGGCACGATCGGCGCCGGCGGTCCGGCGGCCGCGGTTTCGGCGGATGCGGCCACAGCATCGAGATCGGCAAAATCATCTCCGTCGAGCGTCTGCGAGGTCTTCGATGCGATGCCATCGAACCGGCCCTCGCCAACAGGCGTTTCCGCGCCTGTGACCGCATCATTCGGCCGCTTGCCAAAGGGCTCGCCAAGTTGGCGAGCGATTTCGCGGAAGGCGGCCTGTTCTGTGCGGGTCAAGGTCTCCGCGCCCTGGGGCCGGTGGTGGTCGAGCGTGACGATCTTGTCGGAGGCGCGGCGGCCCCGCGTTTCAACCAGCTTCAATGCCGGCCGCTCGCCACGGAACGGGTCTTCCGGCGACAGGTCGGCGGCGGCGCGCGTCTTGTCGAGCCCGGCAAAGGGGTCTTCGTCGCCAAAGGCGGGTTGTCCGCTGGCAGGACTATCGAGGGGCTGTTGGTTGTCGGCTGTCTCTGTTCTTGACGTTGCTTCTGGCTCTGGCGTTGCCTCCTCGACTGTCGGGTTTTCGCTCGCGGAGGTATCTTCCGAAACGGGTGCATCCTCGACCGTTTCGGGGACCGGCTCCGCGACCACCTCTTCGGATGTGACGGGCGCCGGCTCCTCGACGGGAGCGGCGAGGTTCGCCAATGTCAGGCCCATGGCGAATTCGTCCTCGACTGCATCGGCGACGCGGACGATGCCGAAGCCACGGAAGCCATCGAACTCACGATTGCGAGAATAGGTCGGAAGGGCAGCCAGATCGACCGGGGCATGCAGGCTGGTGCCCTCGACCGGCCAGAGGATGGTCTTGCCCGACCAGGTGTCGCGCCGCTTCAACAGTTCGCCGATCGTGTGGTCGGGATCGAGATGGTAACGCTCCGCCAGCTCGGTAAAACTCCGTCCGCCCACATCGGCCGCCTTCGGACCGACGGCCGTGGCGAATTCCCCGGAAATCTCGCTGAAGCGACCATCGGCGTCGATCTTCCAGACAAAGCGGATCGCCCGGCTGTTCGGATTGAAGCGGAAGCTGTCGGTCATATCGGTGGTTTCAGCAGGCCCATCTCCTGCGAGAACGACAGGCACGGCTTCGGTCGTCTCGCTGTCGAGAGCCGCGATTCCATCGGTGACGACGCCTTCGTCGCTCTCCGCCACAACCTCCGCAATGTCGCCTTCCCCCGCGCTGGCGGTTTCCGGCGATTCCGTCTCGGCAGAGACAGCCACGTCCCCGATCGGCGTGTTTGGCGCGCTCTCTGCTTCTTCTGCGATCCCGGAGTCTGCCTCAGCTTCGGCTGCAGCCTCCCCGGTCATCGGTTCCGCATCGGTGCTGCCGATGCTTGCGGCTGCATCCTTGGCCGTTTCATCTGCAAGGCCGGCAAAACCCTGTCTTTCGCCCGCAGCATTGTCATCCGTCTCGGCACTGTCCGACATGGCGACTGCGGCAACATCTTCGCCCGGCAGATCCGCGACCTGTTCATCGGTCTCCGCCGCCTTCGGCTCTTCAGCGAAATTCTCGTTCTCGGCCTCGATCTCCTCGATCTCGCCAATGCCGCCAATGACATCGTCCGGCACGGTTGCCACGGACATGACAGCGGATGCCGTCTCAGCTACGGCAGACCCAGACGCTGGAGCCGCCGTTTCCGATCCGTCGATCTCCTGGAAATCCGAGCCGGCGTCCATATTGCCGAGGATCGTTTCGACGGCAAAGAGGAGGTGCAAAGCAGGGCTGTCGGACAGCTTGCCGATGGCGGCGGGCAGGTGGCCCTTGCCGGTCGGGATCGGGCGTTTCAGCAGCCAGTCGCTGTCGCGGGAAACGGCGCCGACCAGCGAGCGACAGGTCTGCGGCGTCATGGCAAGCGCGGCGAAACCCGGCGAGGCAGCAAGAATCGCGCCGTCGCCGTCGAGCACGGCCATATGCGTATCGGGATCATCGAAGCCGGAGATCATCCGAGCGGCGCGATCCTGCGCACTCAGCGGCTTGCCGCCGCGCGGCGCGGCAAACAGGATCGCGGTTTCGCCGGGACGCACGGTGATCATCTCGACCGAGGCATTGACGGAAGCGCGCTGGAAGCCCGAGGCGATGCGCATCAGGAAGCCGCGCCTGTCGCCACTGCGCTCCAGCTGCCGGGCGGCGGCCTCCATCTGGCGATAGGCAGCATCGCCGCGATTGGCGCCACTGTCGATGAAATCATAGATCGAGGGCAGGCCGAACAGGCTCGCCCCTTCGCCATTCGACCAGAGCACCTGGTTCATATCCGGTGAAAACAGCACGGCGGCATCGCCGCGCGCAAAATGCTCCCGCACCCGTTCGTGAACGGCGATGTCGATGAAGGGATACGATCTTGCGGGCATCGGCTGACCTGGCTTCAAAAACCGCCACGCGGACGGGATTGTTAACAGTCTATTAATAACCGCCGCGGCGCCATGGGTCCAGAAGACAAGCCCGGCCCCACGAGCCTTTCGCGGCGGAAGGTTAATACCGCGCATTTTATGGAATTGTGCGATGCACAAATATGTTGCAACGCACAATGAAATCGCTTATATGATCGTTATCACCAAATCGGGGTGCCTCAGGAGAGGGCCCAAACAAGGAGCGCTGATCATGGCTACCAAGAAAACCGACGACGTCTTTTCGCTTGCCTCGTTCGACCCGGCAAAGGTCACCGAAACCTTCCGCGACTTCGCGGAAAAGGGTGCTGCCCAGTCCAAGGACGCCTATGCCAAGATGAAGACCGCCGCCGAAGACGCCACCAAGACCGTCGAAGCGACGCTCGAAAGCGCGCAGTCCGGCTCCGTCGCGCTCGGCCTCAAGGCCATCGAAGCGCTGCGCACAAATGCCGAGAGCTCGCTCTCGCACCTGGAAGCGCTGATCGGCGTCAAGTCCGTCTCCGAACTGTTCGAACTGCAGACGGCCTTCATCCGCAAGCAGGCCGAGCTTGCCATGGAGCAGGCAAAGTCGATGCAGGAAGCCACCCGCCAGGTCGCCGAAACCGTGACCAAGCCCGGCAAGGACGCCGCCGAAAAGGCTTTCTCCGGCTTCAAGAAGGCCTGATTTCTACCAGTGCTGGCCCGCACGGCGCGGCCCTGACGATCGACCGGGTGAGCCATCACCCGGTTTTTTCATGTGCGGGCGCAAGTTATGTCTTGCAAAAAGGACCGACTGCCCGTATTTGGACCCGGAAAGCGGACACGACCTTGTCTGTTCCGCTTTCTTTTGTGCGGTTGTAGCTCAGTTGGTTAGAGCGCAGGTTTGTGGCACCTGAGGTCGGAGGTTCGAGACCCCCCAACCGTACCATTTTTCCTTTTGGAAAATTAGCCACTTAGAGGGTTTAGGGAACCTGATAAACCCTAATTTCAATCCGCTCACACCCCTCCAGAATTTTATCGTACCTTCCCTTCATGGGGAAAGATGACGGATTCCGATCGCCAGCGACCTTCTCAATTCCAGACTGAGTGAAACGTTTCAATCGAAACCACCCTACAGAAAAATATGGTGTTCCTCGGTCACCAGTTCCTGCAGGAAATCGACGACGGTGCGGACGCGGACGAGGTCGCGGGCGCTTTCGTGATAGGTCGTCCAGTAGCCGCGCCGGATTGTCGTCTCCGGCAGGACGCGGACGAGTTCCGGATATTGCCGGGCGATGTAATTGTGCAGGATGCCGATGCCGGCGCTGGAGCGGACAGCCTCGGTCTGGCCGGTGGCGCTGGAGATTTCGAAGGACGCATCCCAGCTGCGCATCACCTCGCCGGTGAAATTCAACGACGCCGTGAAGATCAGGTCCTCGACATAGCCGATGCGTCGGTGCGCCTTCAGGTCCTCGACTGTCTCCGGTGCGCCATGGGAGGCCAGATAATCCCGTGAGGCATAGAGACCGAGCGTGTAATCCGTCAGCTTCGAGGAAATGAGCCGCCCTTGGTCGGGCCGTTCCAGCGTGATGGCGATGTCGGCCTCGCGTTGCGACAGCGAAAACGAGCGCGGCACCGGCACCAGTTGGATGCGCAGTTCCGGAAACCGGGCCGTCAGCCTGCCGAGACGCGGCGCCAGGAAGGAAACGCCGAAACCGTCGGGCGCGCCGACGCGGACTGTCCCGGCGATCACCGTATCGATGCGGCCGATCTGCGCCTGGGCCGCCAGCATCCCGGTTTCCATGCGTTCGGCGGCATGCAGGAATATCTCGCCCTCCGCCGTCAGGTCGCAGCCATTGGTCCGCCGGATCAATAGCCGCGTCTTCAACGATTCCTCCAGCGCCGTCACCCGCCGGCTGAGCGTCGCATGATTGAGCCCGAGCCGCTTGGAGGCCGAGAGAATCTGGCCACTGCGGGCGACGGCCAGGAAAACGCGAACATCATCCCAGTTCATGGGAAGTCTTTGCACAGAGGGCGATGGGATCTACATCCACCAGCCGGAGAGCCTTGACCATCTCGGCCGTGCCTTCCTTGTACTTCAGGAAATGCGATGTCCGGATATGGGCTTCATAGTCCTGTCGGTTGGCATAGGCTTCGAGGATACGAATCCGTTCCGGCCGCTCGCGTTCGGCGACGGCATGCAGCATCAGCACGCCCGGTTCCATCGCAATGGAAGCCTCGATCTCCTCTGTCAGAAGCGTGCGGTATTCAGCAAGCTGGGTCGAATCGATCTCCAACTCCGCGATCCGGATTATCCGTTCATCCTGCTTGTTCATTTGACGCTCCGAAATTTGACTTTAATTTATGCACAACGGTTCCTGAATATCGCGTGTTGATTTGTGCATATTGTAGTGCGACACTCCGGCCATAATCAAGAGATCAGGAGGATCACCATGTACGAGATCGGTCATTTCATTGACGGCAAGCGCGTTGCCGGCACCAGCGGCCGCACGAGCAATGTCTTCAACCCGGCAACGGGTGAAGTCCAGGCCACCGTGGCGCTTGCCAGCGACGCGGAAATGGATGCAGCGGTTCAGAACGCCAAGGCTGCCCAGCCGAAATGGGCTGCCACCAACCCGCAGCGCCGCGCCCGCGTCTTCATGAAGTTCGTTCAGCTCCTCAACGACAACATGGACGAGCTGGCAGAAATGCTGTCGCGCGAGCATGGCAAGACCATCGACGATGCCAAGGGCGACGTCATCCGCGGCCTCGAAGTCTGCGAATTCGTCATCGGTATTCCGCATCTTTCCAAGAGCGAATTCACCGAGGGCGCCGGCCCGAACATCGACATGTATTCGATCCGCCAGGCTGTCGGCATCGGCGCCGGCATCACGCCGTTCAACTTCCCGGCCATGATCCCGATGTGGATGTTTGCGCCTGCCATCGCCTGCGGCAACGCCTTCATCCTGAAGCCTTCGGAGCGTGATCCGTCCGTGCCGATCCGCCTGGCCGAACTGATGATCGAAGCCGGTCTGCCGGCTGGTATCCTCAACGTCGTCAACGGTGACAAGGGTGCGGTCGACGCGATCCTGACGCATTCCGACATTTCCGCCGTTTCCTTCGTCGGCTCGACGCCGATCGCCCGCTACGTCTATGGAACGGCCGCGACGAATGGCAAGCGCGCCCAGTGCTTCGGCGGCGCCAAGAACCATATGATCATCATGCCGGATGCCGATCTCGACCAGGCCGCCAATGCCCTGATGGGCGCCGGCTACGGCTCGGCCGGCGAACGCTGCATGGCGATCTCGGTTGCCGTTCCCGTTGGCAAGGAAACCGCCGATCGTCTGATCGCCAAGCTGACACCGATGGTCGAATCCTTGCGCATTGGTCCCTACACCGACGAGAAGGCCGATATGGGCCCGGTCGTCACCAGGGAAGCCAAGGAGCGTATTCTCGGCCTGATCAACAAGGGTGTCGAAGACGGTGCCAATCTCGTTGTCGATGGCCGTGATTTCTCGCTGCAGGGCTATGAAAACGGCAACTTCGTCGGCGGCTGCCTGTTCGACAACGTCACCCCGGACATGGACATCTACAAGCAGGAAATCTTCGGCCCGGTGCTCTCCGTCGTCCGCGCCAAGAACTATGAGGAAGCCCTCGACCTGCCGATGAAGCACGAATACGGCAACGGCGTCGCGATCTACACCCGCGACGGCGATGCCGCCCGCGACTTCACCTCGCGCATCAACATCGGCATGGTCGGCGTCAACGTTCCGATCCCGGTTCCGCTCGCCTACCACTCCTTCGGCGGCTGGAAGGCCTCGTCCTTCGGCGACCTCAACCAGCACGGCACGGACTCGATCAAGTTCTGGACCAAGACCAAGACGATCACCTCGCGATGGCCGTCCGGCATCAAGGACGGTGCCGAGTTCGTTATGCCGACGATGAAGTAAGCTCCTGTAAAATCAGGTTCTCCCCGATTGGGCCTCCTCATGGAGGCCCTTTTTTGTGGCCATCGCCTACTTGCGGTTGACCCACCGTTATCGCCGTTTAAGAGTTCGAACCGGCGGCCGAATATCGGGGGATCATCGGCCGTTCTTCTCGTGTATCGGACAGAACGAAAGAGGGGCGACCATGAGCACGATCGAGACAGCAACATTGCCACCGGCATCGCAGCAGTTCCACCGGCTGTCCTTCACCGGACGAGCCTCGGAATATTTCGGCATCTGGATCGTCAACGTTCTCCTGACGATCATCACGATCGGCATCTATTCCGCCTGGGCCAAGGTGCGGCGCAACCGCTATTTCTATGGCAATACGGTGCTGCTTGGCCGCGCCTTCGAATATCACGCCAAGGGCAAGCAAATTTTCATCGGCCGCCTGATCGTCTTTGCCTATCTGGTCGTCTACAACATCCTTCTGGCCGCATTTCCGCTGGCAGGCATCGCGCTGGCGGTCGTCGTCCTTTTCTTCTTTCCCTGGCTCATCATGCGCGGCCTGCGGTTCAGCGCCCGCGTCACCAGCTATCGCAATATCCGCTTCGATTTCGTTGGCAAGATGGGCGGCGCCTTCATGGCCTTCATGCTTGGCCCGATGTTGGCTGTGGTCACGCTCGGCATCCTGACGCCGCTCGCCAGCCGCTGGATGTATCGCTATCTCGGCAACAATCTGCGTTATGGCGGCCGGTCGTTTGCGACCGATCCCAGACTCGACCAGATTTATCAGACCTGGTTTTTCTCGGCGCTGATCATCGTTCTCGGCATACTTGTCATCGGCGCCGTGGCACTCATCAACCTGCCCCTGATCGTGGCTTTGGTCGACAACTCCAGTGGGCTGACACCGGAAATGACCTCGTCGCTGGTGTTTTTCGCCGCCGCCGGTTACATCGCGATCATCTTGTCCTTCGGTATAGCCGCGTTGTTCTATCGGGCCGGCGTCCGCAACATCGCCTGGTCTTCGACGGTTTTCGACGGGAAGCATGCCCTCAAGAGCGATCTGTCGCGTTTCCAATATGTGTGGATTGCCGTCTCCAACGTCATCGTCACGGTCGCGACCCTCGGCCTGATGCGCCCTTGGGCGGCAGTGCGCATGGCACGCTATGTCAACGCGCATACGGCCATCCGCTTCGATGGCGATGTCGGCGAAGTCCTGGCTGCGGTTGAGCAGGAAGGATCGGCCGTCGGCGCCGAATTCATGGATTTCGAGGGCTTCGATTTTGGCTTCTGATGCCGAAACGTTCATCCGTGGCGACTGGCATCCGCGCGATTCCAGTCGTTCGGTGCCGGCCCGCCTTGTCCAGAGGGAAGGGGAGATCGTTGCAATCGCGGATAATGATCTCACCCGCCTCTCCGTATCCAGCTTCGCGACGCTCGATATTTCGGATCGGGTCGGCTCGATTCCTCGCCGCATCCAGTTTCCGGACGGCTCGCTGTTCGAGACGACCGACAATGATGCGGTGGACAGGCTCCTGCGGGCGAACGGCCGCCGCAATGTCGGCTTCATCCACGGACTGGAGGGCTTTCGGCCGCGGCTGATCGCCTTCGTTGTCGGCGTCTTCCTGCTGTCCGGTCTCGTCTATCGTTTCGCGCTGCCGCTCCTGGTCGAGGTCGCGGTTGCCGTCACTCCGCCGGTCGTGCCGGACCTGATGTCCGCCGGCACGATGGAAACCATGGACCGCACCATTCTCGAAAAATCGGCACTGGATGACGCGAAAAAGCGCGCGATTTCCGATGGTTTTGCCCGGATCGCCGAGAAATCCGCGCGCGGCGCCTCGGCCTATACGCTCAATTTCCGCAAGGGCGGGGCGATCGGCCCGAATGCGTTCGCGCTTCCCGACGGCACCTTGATCATTACCGATGAACTGGTCGAACTGGCGGGCAACGACACGGAAATGCTGATCGGCGTACTGGCGCACGAGATCGGCCATGTCGAACTGGAGCACAGCCTGCGGCAGATCTACCGCGCCGCAGGGATGGCCGGCCTGATCATGCTGATCGCCGGCGATATCGGTGACAGCGTCGAGGACTTGCTGGTTCAGGGCGGTGGACTTCTGGCGCTCTCCTATTCACGCTCTGCCGAGGCCGCCGCCGACCGTTATTCGGTCGAACTGATGGACAAGGCCGGTTATGATCAGACGGCGATCGCCCGCTTCTTCGATATCATCGAGAAGAAACTCGGCGACACTTCGGAAACCAGTATCCTCTCCTCCCATCCCGGTACGCCGGAACGGCGCAAGGCCATTCTCGCCTATGAAGCGGAACTGCGTCGCAAGAAGGCGGAAAACTGACCGGTGCGATGCAGTTGTTGAATGCGATCCGTTTCATCGGCTTTTGCTATTCCGCAGGGGGGGCAGGGCACGTGAAGCTGATCATGATCACGTCCAGATGATTTCTGCTTTTTGGAATTGTTCCAAACTGGCATCCGTCCTATATGAGAGACACGACCGTCGGACGATTGGCAGATTCGCTGTCTGATCCATGGTCCGCACGAGTTCACAGAGGTATCGTCCGGGAATGGGCGAACCGGGATTATGAAGTCTGGAGTAAGCAATGCGCCTGACGAAGCAAACGAATTATGCCGTCCGCATGTTGATGTATTGCGCCGCCAATGACGGCCGCCTCAGCCGCGTCCCGGAAATCGCCAAGGCCTATGGTGTTTCCGAGCTCTTCCTCTTCAAGATCCTGCAGCCCTTGAACAAGGCGGGTCTGGTCGAGACGGTGCGCGGCCGCAATGGCGGCGTGCGCCTGCCGAAGCCGGCATCCGAAATTACTCTCTTCGACATCGTCAAGGTTACCGAGGACAGCTTCGCCATGGCGGAATGCTTCGAAGCCGGTGAAATCGATTGCCCGCTGGTCGATAGTTGCGGTCTGAACTCGGCGCTTCGCAAGGCTTTGAATGCCTTCTTCGAAGTGCTTCAGCAATATTCGATCGATGACCTGGTCAAGGCGCGGCCGCAGATCAATTTCCTGCTCGGTATCGATCATCAGCCCCACCCGAAGACGGCGGCCGCCTGATAGCCGGGCCTGGTGTTGCTGGGCCTTGTATTGGCGGATATCTGAAAAGCAGGAAGCCCGGTTCGCCCGGGCTTTTTATTGTCCGATCGGTTCGGTCGGGGATGATGCGCCTTAAGACTTCGTCACATATTCCCGCAGGATGAATTCGATCGCGGTCGGATCGAGTTGAGCCTTGTCGATACGGAAATCGACGCCATAGTCTTCGATGTTCTGGAAATAGGGATCGGCGACTGACGAGGAAATCACTCCGATCGGGCCGATGAAGCCCTGTTGTCGCATGGCGGGGACGGTTTCGCGAAAATCGGCTTGCGGTTGCAGCCGATTGTCCATCAGCACCATGGAGACCGGTTTTCCGGACTTGATGAAGTCCAGGGCCGCGTCGATCGTTTCACAATAATGCAGGTGAATTTCGGCGCTCGTCACCTTTCTCATGATTCCACGCATGATCAGGTTTTCGGCCGGATCGTCGTCGACGAGAAGGATGTGGATCGGGTTGGTCATGATGGTGTGGCTGTTCCGTTGGGTGGAATGGCTATTGAAAATCGTGTCCGGTTCCAACCGGCGGGCTTCGTGATTCTGTTTATTGGATAATCTGCTCCCGGATTGCTTTGGCGACCATCTGGGTTCTGTTGACCACGTCCAGCTTCTTCAGGATCGTGGCCGTGTGCGAATTGACCGTGTGTTCCGAGACGGAAACGATCAGCGCGATTTCGCTGGCGGTCTTGCCGTGGGAAATCCAGCGCAGGATTTCCGTCTCGCGCGGCGTAAGGCCAAGGCCCGCCTTGTTGGACAGGACCAGCCGATAGAAGAAATCGAAAGCGCAGACGGCGTCGTAGCAGAGTTCGAAATGCTGCTGTTGCTCGATATCCTCGCCATCGCCCAGGAACAGCACGGCATAGCGGGCGCCGTTGATGCCGGTTACCGGCACGCACATCAGCATTTCGAAGCCGAGCTGGTCGAGCAGATTGCCGCCGCCGCCCATATGCGGGTCGCCGGCTTTCCAGACGGAAGGAATGGTGGACGTATGGAGGCTCTTGAACACGCCGGAATCGCCGAAGCGATGGCGCTTGTCATATTCCTCGGCAAGACCTGACGGCAGGTCATGGAGCGCAAGCCGATTGGACAGCATGCAGGCGTCGCCCTCATTCCCCAGTTGCAGGATTCCGAAATGATCGAAACCAAACCGCAGCGACATGCTGTGAAAAATCCGGAAGAAATCGACGCGATTGAGCGCTTTCTCCAGATCGCCGTCAAAATGATATCGCCGGTGATTTTTCAGAAGAGTTGCCACGACGCGGCCGTCCTCCACAGTAATCCGCGACTACCAGTTTAACGTGCGATTCATCACAAGCAACTGGTTTTCGAACGAAAACGGGAGGTGAAGCCGTTTTGGAGAGCGGCGAGTGGGAGGACTGCATATGGTCGCTTTCATCTATCCCCGCCTGGCAGATAAAAGCTTGGCAGTCCTCCCCGCCCCGCAAATGTGTTATGTCACTTGAAGCGCTTTGGAACTATCCGTGCAATTTGCGATTGACATTCTCCGGGGGAACTATTTGATTCGTCTTTCGCCAGTTCTCCATTCAAAAAAGTCGTGTATAGCGTCACTCCTGTCGGATCTGGATGATTTTTCCAATTGGACAAATTTTTCCGGATGCTTATTGCAATGCCGGGGCAAATGTCGTTCCATCCGGCCTTGACCGGAAACAACGGCTTCTGCGTCAGAAAAATATGAGAACAAGAACAAAACTGGGAAGCAAAGCTCATGAAAAAGCTCACTACTCTCCTCGCAGCAACCGCAATCGCCACCCTGATGGCCGGTTCTGCATGGTCGAAGACTTTTGTCTACTGCTCTGAAGCCTCGCCGGAAGGGTTTGATCCGGGCCTGTACACCGGTGGCCAGACCTTCGACGCCGCAGCCCACACCGTCTACAACCGCCTGGTCGAGTTCAAGCGCGGCACGACGGAACTTGAGCCCGCCCTGGCTGAAAGCTGGGAAATCTCGGCTGACGGCAAGGAATACACCTTCAAGCTGCGCAAGGGCGTCAAGTTCCAGACGACCGAGTATTTCACCCCGACCCGCGAACTGAACGCCGACGACGTCATCTTCTCGTTCGAGCGCCAGTACAAGGCCGACAATCCCTGGAACAAGTATGTTCCTGGCGCCTCCTGGGAATATTTCTCCGGCATGGGCCTGCCGGATGTCCTCGACAAGGTCGAGAAGGTCGATGACCTGACGGTCAAGATCACCCTGAAGCGCCCGGAAGCACCGCTGCTCGCCAACCTCGGCATGCCCTTCATCTCGATCGTTTCCAAGGAATATGCCGACAAGCTGCAGGCCGACGGCAAGATGGAACTGATGAACCAGCAGCCGCTGGGCACGGGTCCGTTCACATTCGTTGCCTATCAGCCGGATGCCGCAATCCGCTACAAGGCCAACCCGGACTATTGGGGCGGCAAGCAGAAGATCGATGATCTCGTCTTCGCCATCACGACCGACGCCGCGATCCGCGCACAGAAGCTGAAGGCTGGCGAGTGCCACCTGATGTCGTACCCGAACGCCGCCGATGTCGCCGAAATGAAGGCCGATCCGAACCTGCATGTGTCCGAACAGGCCGGCCTGAACGTTTCCTATCTCGCCTACAACACGCTGGTTCCGCCATTCGACAAGGTCGAGGTCCGCAAGGCCCTCAATATGGCGATCAACCGCCAGGCCATCGTTGATGCGGTCTTCCAGGGCGCGGCAACGGTTGCCAAAAACCCGATCCCGCCGACAATGTGGTCGTATAACGATGCCGTCGAAGACGACAAGTATGATCCGGACGCGGCCAAGAAGATGCTCGAGGACGCCGGCGTCACCGGCCTGAAAATGAAGATCTGGGCAATGCCTGTCGCACGCCCGTACATGCTCAATGCACGCCGGGCTGCCGAACTGATGCAGGCCGACCTCGCCAAGATCGGTGTCGAAGTCGAAATCGTATCCTATGAATGGGCCGAATATCTGAAGCTGTCCTCCGCGAAGGACCGCGACGGCGCCGCCATCCTCGGCTGGACCGGCGATAACGGTGATCCGGACAACTTCCTGGATACGCTGCTCGGTTGCGACGCTGTCGGCGGAAACAACCGCGCGCAGTGGTGCAACAAGGAATTCGATGATCTCGTGACCAAGGCGAAGGAAACTTCGGATGTGGCCGAGCGCACGAAGCTTTACGAGCAGGCCCAGGTCGTCTTCAAGAGGGAAGCTCCCTGGAATACCCTTGACCACTCGCTCGCCGTCGTGCCGATGAGCAAGAAGGTTTCGGGCTTCGTCCAGTCGCCGCTCGGTGATTTCATCTTCGACGGTGTTGATATCGCCGAATAAGATCGGTTAGGGAAAGACACGCCGAAAAGAGTGTGTTGTGGCCGGCGGCTCGAAATTCGGGCCGCCGGTTTTTAAAAATAACAAGAAGAAGGGATTGGCTCCCATGTTGCGCTTTATCGTCGGACGGTTCGCCGTTCTGATACCCACCTTTATCGGGGTATCTCTCATAGCGTTTTCTTTCATTCGACTTCTGCCAGGCGATCCGGTCATGCTGATGTCGGGCGAGCGCGTCATGTCGCCTGAGCGCCATGCGCAGATCATGGCGGAACTCGGCCTCGACCGGCCGATGTACAGGCAATATTTCGATTATCTGGTGAATCTCCTGCAGGGCGATTTCGGCAGTTCGATCGTCACGAAGCGCGCGGTGCTCGACGATTTCCTGCAACTGTTCCCGGCAACGATCGAACTGTCGCTCTGCGCCATCATTCTGGCCGTCGCACTCGGTGTTCCCGCAGGCGTCCTCGCAGCGGTGAAGCGCGGCACCTGGCTCGACCAGACGCTGATGGGAACCGCACTTGTCGGCTATTCCATGCCGATCTTCTGGTGGGGCCTGCTGCTTGTGATCTTTTTCTCCGGCTATCTCGGCTGGACGCCCGTCTCGGGCCGCATCTCGCTGATGTATTTCTTCCCGCAGGTGACAGGCTTCATGCTGATCGACAGTCTGATCTCGGGGCAGGCGGGCGCCTTCAAGTCCGCCGTCTCCTATCTGATCCTGCCGACCATCGTGCTGGCGACCATTCCGCTTGCCGTCATTGCGCGCCAGACACGTTCGGCGATGCTGGAAGTGCTTGGCGAAGACTATGTACGCACCGCCCGCTCGAAGGGCCTGTCGCCATTCCGGGTCATCGGCGTGCATGCGCTGCGCAATGCCCTGATCCCGGTCATTACCACGATCGGCCTGCAGGTCGGCGTGCTTCTGGCCGGCGCGATCCTGACCGAGACGATTTTCTCCTGGCCGGGCATCGGCAAGTGGATGGTCGATTCCGTCTTCAAGCGCGACTATCAGGTCGTCCAGGGCGGGCTGATGCTGATCGCTGCGGTGATCATGGTCGTAAACCTCATCGTTGACGTGCTCTATGGCTTCGTCAATCCCCGCATCCGACACTGAGGAGGGTCCCATGGCTGTTGTCGATACAAACGCCGTTCCTGCGTCCGGGACCGCCCCGCCATCCGGTCTTGCCGAATTCTGGTTCTATTTCTCGCGCAACAAGGGCGCGGTAATCGGCCTGGTGATCTTCACGATCATCCTGCTGCTCGCCATCTTCGCACCGCTGGTGACGCCGCATAGCCCAAGCATCCAGAATCGCGACGTTCTTCTCCTGCCGCCGGCGGTCGCCGCCGGCGGGCAGTGGACCTATCTGCTCGGGACCGACGCCGTCGGGCGCGATATCCTGTCGCGGCTGATCTACGGCGCCCGTTTCTCGCTGTTCATCGGTCTCGTGGTCGTGACCCTGTCGGTCATTTTCGGCGTGCTCGTCGGCTTGGTCGCCGGTTATTTCCGTGGCCGTACCGATACGATCATCATGCGGGTGATGGACATTATCCTGGCTTTCCCGTCGCTGCTTCTGGCACTGGTTCTGGTCGCCGTTCTCGGTCCCGGCCTTCTCAATGCCATGATCGCGATCTCGCTGGTCAACCTGCCGCATTTCGTGCGCCTGACCCGCGCCGCCGTCATGTCCGAGCGCACCAAGGATTATGTCATTGCGTCCAAGGTTGCCGGTGCCGGCACGATGCGCCTGATGTTCCTGACGATCCTGCCCAACTGCCTTGCGCCGCTGATCGTCCAGGCAACGCTTGCCTTCTCGGCGGCGATCCTCGATGCGGCGGCTCTCGGCTTCCTCGGCATGGGCGCACAGCCGCCGACGCCGGAATGGGGCACGATGCTTGCCGAAGCGCGCGAATTCATCCAGCGCGCCTGGTGGGTCGTGACCTTCCCCGGTCTCGCCATTCTCATCACCGTCCTTGCCATCAACCTGATGGGCGACGGCCTGCGCGATGCGCTTGATCCCAAGTTGAAGAGGTCCTGATGTCCCTTTTCGAAGTCGAAAATCTCGTTGTCGAATTCCAGACCGCGGCCGGTCCGTTCCGCGCCGTCGATGGCGTCTCGATGGAAGTGAATGCCGGCGAAGTCCTCGCCATCGTCGGTGAATCCGGTTCCGGCAAGTCGGTCTCCATGCTCGCCGCCATGGGCCTCTTGCCCTGGACAGCCAAGGTCACCGCCGACAAGCTGCGGTTCAACGATATCGATCTGCTCGGCCTGTCGGCGTCGGATCGGCGCAAGATCGTCGGCAAGGATATTGCCATGATCTTCCAGGAGCCGGTCGCCAGCCTCAACCCATGCTTCACCGTCGGCTTCCAGATCGAGGAAGTCCTGCGCATCCATCTGGGTCTCGGCAAGGCGGCACGGCGTGCCCGCGCGATCGAGTTGTTCGAGCTGGTTGGCATTCCCAACCCGGAGGAGCGACTGAGCCACTTCCCGCACCAGATGTCAGGTGGCCAGTGCCAGCGCGTCATGATCGCCATTGCGCTCTCCTGCAATCCGAAGCTGCTGATCGCCGATGAGCCGACCACTGCGCTCGACGTGACCATCCAGAAGCAGATCCTTGACCTTCTGATGCGGCTTCAGGCCGAACATGGAATGGGGTTGATCATCATCACCCACAATATGGGCGTCGTGGCCGAGACCGCCGACCGCGTCATCGTCCAGTACAAGGGCCGCAAGATCGAGGAGGCGGACGTGCTTTCTCTGTTCGAATCCCCGAAGAGCGAATATACGCGCGCGCTTCTGTCGGCGCTTCCGGACAACGCCACCGGCGACCGTCTTCCGACGATCGCGGAATTCCTCACTGATGACCAGATCTTTGCAGGAGCTGTTCGATGACCCATGTTCTCGAAGCCAGAAACCTTGTCCGCGATTACCACATCCCGGGCAGCCTGCTGAAAAAGGGCAAGACCGTTCATGCCGTCAAGGGCGTGAGCTTTTCGGTCGACCAGGGCAAGACGCTGGCGATCGTCGGCGAAAGCGGCTGCGGAAAGTCGACTCTGGCCCGTATCGTCACCATGATCGACGCGGCAACCTCGGGCGACATGCTGATCGATGGCCAGAAGGTGGATATCGCCCGGGAAAAGCTGACGCCGGACATGCGCCGCAAGGTGCAGATCGTCTTCCAGAATCCCTACGGCACGCTCAATCCGCGCAAGAAAATCGGCGAAATCCTGACCGAACCGCTGATCATCAACACCGACATGAAGGCCGACGACCGCCGCGACAAGGCGCTCGCCATGCTGAAGAAGGTCGGGCTCGAGGAAAAGCATTACGGACGCTATCCGCACATGTTTTCCGGCGGCCAGCGGCAGCGCGTCGCCATTGCCCGGGCGCTGATGCTCAACCCGCGGCTTCTGGTGCTCGACGAACCGGTCTCGGCCCTCGACCTGTCGGTCCAGGCGCAGGTTCTCAACCTGCTGGCCGATCTGCAGGACGAGTTCCAGTTGACCTATGTCTTCATCAGCCACGACCTTTCGGTGGTGCGCTATATCGCCGATGACGTCATGGTCATGTACTATGGCGAGGCAGTGGAATACGGCAACCGCGAAGAGGTCTTCGCCGATCCCAAGCACAGCTATACCAAGACATTGTTCGCGGCCACGCCGCGCGCCGACGTCGATAGCATCAAGGCGCGCCTTGCCCGGAAAAATGCCGCCTGATCGGCGGCGCGATGTCGCAATCGCGGTTCCACCGACCGGCGATCTGCGATAAAGCGCCAGCGTCACGACAATTTCAGACTGCGGTCCGCCGCATTTTACGAGGAAATGGAAAGATGGATATCAAACGCTTCGAAACCGGGCCGCGCATGAGCCAGGCCGTCGTTCACAACGGCACTGTCTATCTCGCAGGCCAGGTCGGCGAGGCCGGCTCCGACGTTGCCGAGCAGACCAGGCAGGCCCTCGCATCCGTCGATCGCCTTCTGGCGCTTGCCGGCACCGACAAGAGCCGCATCCTGTCGGCAACGATCTGGCTCGCCGACATGGTCGATTTCCCGAAGATGAACGCTGTCTGGGACGCCTGGGCGCCGCAGGGCAATACGCCGGCCCGCGCCACGGGCGAAGCCAAGCTCGCAACGCCGGAATACCTTGTCGAAGTCATCGTCATCGCCGCTCTCTGATCGCAGCGATAGCCTGAATAGAAAGCCGGCATTCTCGGGGTGCCGGCTTTTTCATTGATCAGGGTTCAGTGGCCGATCCGGGCAATCCCGGTTTCACCGTTGTCGCGAACCCATTTGACCTTGTCCGGGCCTGCTTCCGTCAGGTCGAAGCACATCTTCGAGCCGTCATACCAGGCCTTGAACTGCTGGCAGAGCTTGTCGGACTGGATCCACCAATGGCCTTCGTCGGTCGGCTGGACGAGTTTGCCGGGACAGAGCGCCTTGCCGCTGCCGTCCACGACGCCTGACGTGTGGCAATTAAGTGGAAATTCGCCACCCATCGGCGCGGCAAGACAGATCGTCCGGCCGATGATCTGGCTGCGGATCTCCGCTTCCTTCAACTGGTGCGCCTCGGCCGCGAGCGCCATGCCGGACACGGTCATTCCGAGGCAGTCAACAATGAACATCTTCATGACCGTCTCCGTCGTTTGATACGGATCGATACGCGGCGAGGGAGAGATGGATCACTTGGAACTCGTTCCAAATGTTTCTTGTTTGCGAGGCCAATAAAGCGGAACAAATACGAGCCAGTCCCGTTAACAGAACGGTCCCTCGGGATGATCTTCAATCATAAAGGGGCGTGTCATGCTGTACTGGTTGCCAAGGATTTGTCTGTTCCTGCTGATCGGCGCTGTTGTCGGTCTCGGTGTTCTGCCCGCGACTTCGGAAGATGTCGCCAATACCCTCATCGTCGTTATTCTCGGCCTCGGCCTGTTTTCACTCACGCTGCATGTCTTCCCGCCGGAAAGATACTGACGGTGCCGATCAAATCGGCACATAAAACGGTTTTCTTTTTTTCCGGACGCTGTACGTTCAAAATCTAGACGTTCATGGGGATTGCTCGGTTAATCCGTTCGCGCCGAGAGCGAGACGGAATATCCGGGTGGGAGAGGGACTTGACCGTCATGCGTGGGGGCAGGTGGTGATGGTCGGGCGTTCGGTCTTTTCCCGAACCGTGTTGCTGATCCTGTTTGCCGGCGCCGTTCTTCTCCTCGGACTTGTGCTCATCTCCCTGCGCTTTGCCTATGATGCCCGCGAGCATTCGCAACAGGCGCTTGAAGCATCGCGGCTCAATGCGCGCGCCCTACTGCTCTACAATCTCGTCCAGGATGCGGAGACCAGCCAGCGTGGTTACCTTCTCGCCGGTGAGAAAAAGTATCTTTCTCCGTTTAAGCGGGCTGAGGTCCTCGTCCAACTCCAGTTTCTCAGCATTACCGGCGATATGCTCAAGGTCGGTATCAGTGGCACGACCGTCGATCGGCTGAAATTGCTGATCGAAGTCAAGTTCAAAGAAATGAAGAACACCATCACGCTGAAGACGGCGGGGCGCGATGCCGAGGCTCTCGCGGTCGTTCAGGCCGACACCGGCAAGTTGGCGATGGACGAGATCCACCAGATCATGACCCGGATCGACGCCGTCACCGGCAATATCGGTTTCCAGAGGCGCCGGGCGCTGAGCAACGCCACCGAATGGTTGATGTACACGATCGCCGGCGGCGCGGTTCTGCTTGTCGCGCTCGTCGGCGGCGCTATCTGGGTCATCTTCAATTACACCGTTCAGCTCGAAGAAGCGCGCAGGGCGCTGGCCGACCAGAATGAAACGCTGGAAGTCAGGATCGGCCAGCGCACGCGGCATCTGGAACGCGCCAATCGTGAATTGCAGAGCTATGCCTATATTGTCGGTCACGATTTGAGGGCGCCTCTGGTCAACATCATGGGTTTCACGTCCGAATTGGAGCGGGCATCGGCTATCTTTGCCGATTTCGTGAAAAGGCCGGAAGGCGAGCGCGACGCGTTGATCGAGAAGCAGGCGTGCGAGGCCGCCGATGTCGATATTCCCGAAGCGCTGGGGTTCATCCGCTCCTCGATGAAGCGCATGGACGATCTGATAAACGAGATCCTGCGGCTGGCGCGAGCCGGCAGCCGGCAACTGGTGGCCGAGCGGCTCAGCCTTGCGGACGTGCTGTCCGAGACGATCGCCAACCTTCAGCACAGGCTCGACGAAACGAATGCCAGCGTGGACGTCGCGCCGGACCTGCCGCATATTTCGTCCGATCGACTTGCCCTGCAGCAAATTTTTGGCAACCTTCTGGACAATGCGGTAAAATACGCGCATGCGCCCCGCGCGCCGGTGATCCGTGTGACGGGCACGATTGCCGGAGATCAGGTCGTGATCGAAGTCAGCGACAACGGCAGAGGGATCGCGCAGCGGGATATGGAGCGGATTTTCGAACTGTTCCGGCGCTCGGGTCCGCAAGACAGGCCGGGTGAAGGCATAGGTCTGGCGCATGTGCGTGCGTTGGTCCGCCGTCTCGGAGGAGACGTTGTCGTCAAATCGACCCTGGGCGAAGGAACGACATTCGTCGTCAGCCTCGCGACGGATCTGCGGTTTGTGAAGGAAAGGGGGGAGCAATGAGCACTGGTCTACAGCCTGTTGTCATCATCATGATCGAGGATGATGAAGGCCACGCTCGCCTGATTGAAAAGAACATCCGCCGTGCCGGTGTGACCAATGAAATCGTCCCCTTCGTGACCGGAACGGCGGCGCTGTCCTATCTGCTCGGTCCGGATGGCACGGGCAAGGCGCACGAGGGTAAGCAACTCCTCATCCTGCTCGACCTCAATCTACCCGACATGACCGGCATGGATATCCTCGCCCAGGTGCGCGAGAGCGAGCATTTGAAACGGCTGATGGTGATCGTCCTGACCACGACGGACGATCCCGTCGAGGTCCAGCGCTGCTATGATCTCGGCGCCAATGTCTATGTCGCCAAGCCCATGCAATACGATAAGTTCGTCAACGCCATCCAGCAACTCGGTCTTTTCCTTTCCGTGGTGACCGTGCCGGAGGCGTGCTGATGGAGCGCTATGCAGGCAACGGCGAGATGCGCATCCTGTACATCGATGACGATGAAGCGCTTGGCGTCCTCCTGCGCAAGAACCTGACGCGTCAGGGTTTCCACGTCGTGACCGCGCTCGACCGGCAAGCGGGCATGGCCGTTCTGGAATCCGGGAATGTGGACGCCATCGCGCTCGATCATTACCTCCTTGGCGAAACCGGCCTCGATATCCTGCCCGCCATCATCGCGATCCCGGACCATCCGCCGGTCGTCTATGTGACGGGGGCCGGCGAGGCGAGCATCGCGGTCGAGGCACTGAAACGGGGGGCAGACGACTATGTGACGAAGAGCGTATCGGCGGAGTTTTTCGATGTGCTCGGAACGGCGCTGAGGCAAGCCTTGGAACGGGCGCGGTTTCGCCGCGAAACGACGGCCGCGCAGGAAGCGGTGCATCAGGAACGCGACCGGGCCAGGCTTCTCTTGCGCGAGGTCAATCACCGCGTCGCCAACAGCTTGAGCCTCGCGGCCTCGCTTGTGCGCATGCAAGCCTCGTTGGTCACCGATCCCGAGGCCCTGGCTGCCCTGCAGGAAACCCAGGTCCGCATTCACGCGATCGGCAATGTTCATCGTCATCTCTATGCCAAGAACCAGGTCGGCGTGATCGATATCGACGACTACCTGAAAAGTCTGCTCGACGAACTCCAGTCCTCGATGCGAGACGACGCGCGACCGCATACGGTCGCTCTTTCGGTGGAGGCCACGCAATTGCCGACGGACAAGGTCGTCGCACTTGGGCTCGTCGTCAGCGAACTCGTCACCAATGCCTTCAAATACGCCTATCCGAGCGGGCACACCGGCGAAATCAGGGTCCGGCTATCACGTCGCGATGGCCGTATGATCGAACTGCTCGTGGAAGACGATGGTATCGGCATCGATCCGCAACAGCCCGCCAAGGGAACTGGGCTCGGAACCAAGATCCTCAATTCGATGGCGACGACGGTGGGCGGCACGCTTGTCTATGACAAGGATGTGGCCGGCACGCGCGCCCGGCTGATCTTCCCGATCCCGGATGAAATCCAGGCTTGAAATTGGAAACGCCGGACGGTTTTCCCACGGCGAATGCGTGTCGAGCGGATATTGCTTCGCTGCCGGCATTTTCTTGTCGCTGCCTTCAGCGCCACGTGATCACGACGATTGGCTGGTCCTCGACTTCGGGTAGCATCCCATCGGAGGATGATCTGTCGAGCGCCGTTTCGTTCTGCTCCTCTTCCTTTCACGGGCCGCCGATATTCCACAGATGAAACGTCCGGACGCAGTGTGGTTCCGCACTTTTGCATCGGCCCGCCCCGAGGAACTTTTTCGCAACCGATGCGTTAACCGGTGTCATGCCGTGGACAGGCCAAGCGCCGACCGTCCGCGGCATTTTCCGGACATGGATCATCGTCATTCGACCCGCTGGCCGGGCCGGGCAAGTGGAGAGAACGAAATGGGCGCCTTCCCGGCGAGTGGGTTGATCAAGCAGCGAAAACAAGCGGAGATCGAAACGCGGGCGGCGGAGGCGGCGCCACCGCAAACCGCGCCCAAGACCGGACTGGATCTCGTCGTTGCCTGGAGCATCGTCGGCACCTTCATCATCTTCGCTTCGGCGGTGATCTACATGATGGAAGCGATCCTCATGCCGGTGACCCTTGCTATCGTTGTCGGCATGGTTCTTGGCCTCGCGGCCGATCGTCTTGCGAATTTCGGCTTGCCGCCGGTGCTTGGGGGGCTGCTCCTGGCGCTGGTCTTCGTCGTCGGGTTGTTCTTCCTGATCAATGCCATCATTGAACCACTGACATCGCTGGCAGGCCAGGCGCCGGCCATGCTTGAAGGGGTGATCGAACGGGTCTTGCCCTATCTGCAGCGGTTTGAATGGGCAAGGCTCGCCATTGCCGGCACCAATCAGAAGGCGATGACCGATGTCGTCATTCAGAACGCCGGCGCCATGCTCGGGCTCGTCGCTTCTGGCATTACGCCGGCCTTTATCCAGATCATGATCTTCCTGGCGGCGCTGGGATTGTTCCTCGTCGGGCGCGCGCATCTGCGCAAGACGATCATCCTGGCCTTCGCGACGCGGGAACGCCGGCTGGCCGCGATCCGCATCATGAATGCCACCGAAAACGCCGTCGGCTTTTACTTCTCCACCGCAAGCCTGATCTACTTGGTGCTCGGGACGATCACCGCCGCCATCACCTTTGTCGGGGGGCTGGCAATGGCTCCGGTCTGGGGCCTGTTCGCTTTTGTCTCCAGCTTTATCCCCTATCTCGGCGTCACCATCATGACGATCGCACTGCTCTGCGCGGGCCTGATGACCCATGATGCGCTCCTCCTGGCGCTGGCGCCGGCGGCGGGCTTCTTCATTCTTCATCTCGTGATGGAAAATATCGTGACGCCCGCGATCCTCGGCCATCGGCTGGAGATCAACCCGTTCCTGATCTTCATCGCGATCATCTTCTGGACCTGGATGTGGGGTGCCGTCGGTGCGATGCTGGCGCTGCCGCTGTCGCTGATCGCCATGACGATCTTTAACGAGGTCCGCACCCAACCGCCGGAACGGCAGCTGCCGGGCTGACAGGGCCGGCCGATACAAGAGACAACGGCTTTCAGCCGCTTATTGTTTGCGTAGCCCGAAGAGAAAGCCCTTGCATGCCGCCGATGCTTGATAGCGACCACACCGCCCAGGACGATCTCCATGGCGGCCGAACTCCATGGGGCAGGAGCGCCCGTCCGCCACGCAAGGAACGGCTTACTCAAAGCTTCAAGGCCGATGTGGCGATCGTCGGCGGCGGTATTACCGGATCGCTGGCCGCACAGCATCTGGCAGCGCGCGGGGTGGATGTCGCCGTCATCGACAAGGAGCAGCCGGGTCTTGGCAGCACCGCCGCCAGCACAGCCATGTTGCAATGGGAAATCGATCGCACGCTTGGGGAACTGACGCAGTTCTACGGCTTCGATCAGGCCGCTTCCCTCTATCGGCACAGCATCGCCGCCGTGCAAGGCCTCTGCAATCTCGTCGGCACGCTCGGCCTGTCATGCGCCTTCCGGCCGCGTTCGACCCTCTACATCTCCACCGGCAGCGCCGGGCCGGAGATGTTGCGCCAGGAACATCTGTTGCGGGAGCGGGCAGGCCTGCCGGGCACGCTGCTCGATCATGCCGATCTCCTGTCACGCACCGGTATCGATCGGGCTGCGGCAATCGCCTCTCCCTGCTCGGCCGATGCCGATCCGGTGCTTCTGTCCTGGGGGCTTCTCGCCGATGCGACCACCCGAGGCGCACGGCTGATCGATGCCATGGCCATCGCCTATCACGATGCGCCAGGAGCGGTGACGGTCGAGACGGACGGCCCCTTCGTGATCGAGGCACGGCAGGTCATTCTCGCCACCGGCTATGTCATGCCCGATTTCGTGCACGCGGAAATCCACCGGACATCGTCGAGTTGGGCGATAGCGACGGTGCGACAAGAGCCGCAAAACCTCTGGCCGGGCGGGGAACTGATCTGGGAGGCGTCGGAAAACTATCATTATGCCCGTACCACGCCAGATGGCCGGATTATCATTGGCGGCGGTGACGACGATACAGTCGATCCTGCTTTACGCGATGCCAAGATGCCGCGAAAGACGGCGCATCTTGTCGAGACCCTCGCCGGTCTGTGGCCAGCCGCAAACCGTGACGTCGATTTGGCGTGGTCCGGCGCTTTCGGGCAAACGGAGGATGGCCTGCCGCTGATCGGTGCGGTAGCCGGCATGCCGCGTATCCTTGCCGCCTACGGTTATGGCGGCAACGGCATCACCTTCAGCTTCATGGCATCGCGCATTCTGGCCGAACTCTGCGCCGGCAACAGGCAGGACTGGTTCGATGCCTTCGCGATCGAACGGCCTGCGCCACGAAAATAGAGACTGGATCAGGCCCGGCCGGCCCTGGCGTTTTCGTCGAAGAACAATGCCTGGCTGATCAGCGCCTTGACCATTTCCGGATTGAACGGCTTCGTCACCAGGAAGGCCGGCTCCGGCTTGGTGCCGGTCAGCAGGCGTTCCGGGAAGGCGGTGATGAAGATGACTGGAATCGTCACGCTTTTGAGGATCTGGTTGACGGCGTCGATGCCGGAGCTGCCGTCGGCCAGTTGGATGTCGGCAAGGATCATCTTCGGCTTGGTCTTTTCGAAGAGCATGATCGCTTCGTCATAGGTTCTTGCCACACCGGCGACCGTATGACCGAGGCTGAGCACCATATCTTCGATGTCCATGGCGATCAGCGGTTCATCCTCGATGATCAGGATTTCGGTGGCAACCTGACGGGAAATGTCCTCCGATGCCTCGCGCAGGAGTTCGGCCGCCTGCGGTTCGCTCACATCCAGGACCTCCGCGGTTTCCGCCGGGGTGAAGCCCTCGACCGAAACCAGCAGGAAAGCCTTGCGGGCGGCCGGCGGGATGAGCGACAGGTTGGCCGCCGCGCGCTTTTCCCAGCTGAAGGGAGAGGCGGTTTCCGGCAGGTCGATGCTGATTTTGTCCATCTGCGAGCAGAACAGCCTGAACAGGTTCACCCTGTCATTGCGGCCCTGGGGAAAAAGCGAAATGTCGGCAATGAGAGCTTCCAGCACCGCCGCCACATAGGCGTCGCCCGAGGTCTGCGATCCCGTTACCGCGCGGGAGAAGCGCCGGAGATAGGGCAGGTGGGCTGCGATCCGCATGGAAAGTGACATTTATGACGTCCTTTAGTATGATGCCGGGCAAAGCTGCCGATGCACGACGCTATTCCGAGTCGAACCATGGCATCGGTTTGAACATGTTTTATACTTTATGGGAAGTTTTGAAGCAGATCCAATTTCCGTCGGGACGCCGAAAAATCCGTAAAAATTCGGAATATGGCAAGACTTTGCGTGTATCAAATAGACGCAGGAAAGCGTGGCGGCTTTGTGGTGATTGCCGCGGGTTCAGGAGCAAAACTGTCGATGAGTGACATCCCCGAAAATCATCGGCGTGCCGGACCGGCGCGGAACGCCAACGGTTCTCCCAAGGGTCCGAATGCCCAGATCGCCGCCAAGTTGAAGGCGCTCTACACGGCGGTCGAGGAAGAGCCGATCCCTGACATATTCCTCGATCTCCTGGAACAACTGGATCAGGCAGAACAACGCGGGAAATCCCGCGCCTGATCGAGGCCCGGTCTCGCAGTCCATCCGATGGCAAAAACATGAAAAACGGGCCGAAGCCCGTTTTCCCTTGTCTGCACTGTGACGCCCTCTGAAATGTGACGCTGGCGATCAGCAGTTTGCGATGTAGCGGCGGCCATAGCGGTCGCGGTAGTAGCACTTGCCCGGTTCGTTGGCATTGCCGATCAGGGCGCCGGCTACACCGCCGATAGCCGCACCGACCGCCGCGCCACGGACGTTACCCGTTGCAGCGCCGCCGATGATGGCACCGGATGCAGCGCCTATGCCTGCGCCCTTTTCCGTGGCGGTGCACGCTGCGAGAGGCATGATAAGAGCAATTGCGAGGAGAATCTTTTTCATGAGTGGCTTCCTTTCAAAGGTCTGGATGATGATGGAATGCGGAACGTTGCGGGTCAAATCCGACCCATCAGCACAAGGATGAGGAGGATGACGACGATCAGTCCGAGGCCACCCGAGGGGCCGTAACCCCAGCTGCGACTGTGACCCCAGGTCGGCAATGCGCCGATCAGCAGAAGGATCAGGACAATCAGGAGAATCGTACCGAGCATCGTATTTCCTCTTCAGGTTCAAGGCCTTTGGGGCCACGGGTTCCGCTGGCAAAACTCTTGTAACGCGATTTTGTTCCAGCGTCATATCGCCCTGTTCAAAGTCCACGCGGAACGGGGCTGGCAAAGGGGGGGGCTTGCGAAATATCGGTAAGTTTATAGTTACGTTTTGGCGTCAGCGGGCCGAGCAGCAGGAAGGCGCCGATCAACCGGTCCACTTTGTCGCGCGCCTCGGCCATCGGCAGGTGGCCGACCTTGTCGAGGATGACCGTATGGACACGCGGCAGGCGGCCGGACAGATGAATCTGATGTGCCGGCGGCACGATCGCGTCGCGGGCGCCGATAATGTTGAGGACCGGCACATCGATCTGCGACAGTTCGGCGAACACCGATGTCCGTGACATCCAGGAGACAAAGGCGGCGATCTCGTCGGCATTCGATTTCAGCAGATGCCGGCGCACCTTTTCCATGGTTGCCAGGGTCTCCTCTGTCTCCCAGCCAACGTTCTTGTCGAACACGGTTTCGAGCGAGCCCCAGCGGAAGTTTTCGCGTGTGGAAATCCAGCGTGTGAAGAGCCGGATGAACAGGTGGCGGCCCAGCAGAGGCAGCCGCAGTATGCGCGACGCCATCCGCTCCTGGCCTTCGAAGCGCCCGCAGGCAAAAGCGCCCATCAGAATGACATTGCTGACCAGGTCTGGCCGATGCCGCGCGAGAAGCAGCGAGACGAAGCCACCGGTCGAATGACCGATGAGGGTCACCGGCTCGCCGTCGAAATCCCGTTCGATCGCCTGCGCATAGGCATCGACAATATCCTCGGTTCTCAGAATTCCGCCGAAATCGTGCAGCGTCCACGGACTGTGTCCGGGCAGGGGGTAGGCGACCGAGCGACCCTCTTTCACGATACTGGGGGCAAAGCTGCTCCAGAAGGACGGCCCCATGACCATGCCGTGAATCAGCACGGTTCGCATGCCGGTATCCTCGGATAACCAATGGGCAGCAGGTGGATGCAACATGGCTGACATTCCTTGTACGAACGTCATCAGTCATTGCCTGGGGAGGTTGGTTGTCTGGGGCGGGCGGCCATTTGCGGCGCGGGTATCAGGGTTCACCAAAGTCACGCCGGGCATTCCTTGACGCCCTTATGAAACGCTGGATCGGCGCAAAGGTTCCTGGCATTTTTTCGGGAACATCCCGGCGTGCATGTCCGTTGTCTTCTCAAGTGAATCATTGTGCAGGGAGCATGACGATGGAACACATTGCAGCAATCATGATGCTGGTCGGGTGCAGTCCGGGCAATATTCAGTGCACGGAGTTGCCCGCCCCGGCCGTGGGGTTCGAGACCGCCGAGGAATGTCAGGAACTGCTGAGGCCGGCAATCCACGCGGCGCGCGGCGGTCACAAGGTCGTCTATGGGAAATGCACGGCGGTCGATCCGGCCCTTTTTATCGAAGATGCCACGATCACCTGGGATATCACGCCATCCAAGGAACTGGACGTACGGATCACTTTCGATGATCCGACCGCACCGATGATGGTCGCCGGGAAGAGCGACCGCAACGACGTGATCAGCAATTGATTACTCCCGCAAGGGGAACCTTTTCCACGCACGCGACGTTGATTTCATACCAACCAGAGGAGCACCACAATGAATTGGGATATGATTGAAGGTAAATGGACTGAGTATCGCGGCAAGGCCCAGACCCAATGGGGCAAGCTGACGGACGACGATCTCGATGTGATCAACGGCCGCCGCAAGGAATTGGCCGGCCGCATCCAGGTTCGCTATGGCGTCGAAAAGGATGAAGCCGAACGGCAGATCGACGAGTGGTCGTCGCGCCACTGACATTTCAAGTGAAGACCAATGACGGCACGCGAATCTCCCCCGCGTGCCGTTCCCATGTCCGGCCTTGTGAAAAGATCGGAACAAACACGGGGCGACCGCCGTTCCCGGACGGTATTCCCAGCGGCGGTCAATGATGGTGCGCCAGCCGGATTGATCCCCGATACAACATGAAGGAGTCCACCATGATCCGTATCCTCCTGGCGACGACGGTCCTTGCGGCGTCACTGGCATCCGGCGCGGTTGCGCAGGACGCTGCCAACCGGGCCGATCCTGCAAAGGACGCAAGCCCGGCCACGAAACAAGGTCCGAGCGGCTATTTCTCTGCGGCGCCCGAGCAGATTCTGGCTACCACCGTTCTCGGCAAGACAGTTTACACCGGCGCCGACGAACAGGGCGAAGCGATCGGCGATGTCAATGACGTTGTGATCAATGCCGATGGCGGAGCGGAGGCGCTGGTCGTCGGTGTCGGCGGGTTCCTCGGTCTTGGTGAAAAGGATGTCGCTGTCGGCTTCGATCGCGTGTCCTGGTCGGATCGCGATGGCCAGCGCATCATCGTGGTCTCGGCGACGAAGGAAGAGCTGGAGGCTGCCCCGGAATTCGAGCGTGGTGCCATGATGGATGAATCCTTGGCTTCGCTTCCAGAAGACCAGAACGCCGAGAACAGGAACGCCGATGCCGCTCCTGTAAATCCGCCGGTCTTGAAGGACGAGACCGCGCAATCGACGCAGCCGACCCTCGGGACCACGCCGCAGATGACGGATCCGGATGCGGTCCTGCCGCTCGATACCGACACGACCGCATCGACCGAACCGGAAATGAAACTGATCGATCCGGCCCTGATCAGCACCGACAAATTGATCGGCACGCAGGTCAAGGTTGCCGATGACACGAAGGTCGGCGAGATCCGCGACGTGCTGGTCGGTCAGAACGGCAAGGTCGAAGCCTACGTTATCGACGTCGGCGGTTTTCTCGGAATCGGCGAGAAGCCTGTGGCGATGAGTGCCGAGAGCGTTCAGGTCATGGCGGATGCCAGCGGAACGATGACCATCTATTCGCCCTTCACCAAGGCGCAACTGGAAAGCCAGGTTGCCTATGACAAGACAGCCTACAAGGCGAATCCGGCTGGTGTGCTTTTGCGTGCGCCGTCCAAGTAAACGCATGACCGGGGCCGGTATCGACGAGGCGTACCGGCCTTTTACCCGGCTTGAAGCAGCCATAAAAATGGCGGCCAGTTGGCCGCCGTTTGCCTGTCCGTCACGGTCTTGAGCCCTAGTTGTCGTCGCTACGTTCGGACGCTTCGAGCTCGTTGAGAAGATCGGCGAAATATCCTTCTGTCTTCGGCATGTCTTCCCTGAAGTAGAGATCGCGCAGCGTCTTGCCGATATGCAAGTTCTTGTCCCGCGCCAGGATGGGCTGCCGGACTGCCGCTGCTGCCGACTTCCAGATATTCGATGTCGATACGGTCATTTTACTATCTCGCATGATGTATATGCCTTCACAACGTCGCCTGTGTCGGTAATGTTCCGCGAACGACGTGGCTTAACCGTGTCAAATTGGGCCAAATTTTCCCATCATGGTTAAGGAAAGATGTAGATTTGCCTTGGTACGGCGCGCTGGGGAGCGGCTGGAACAAAACTACTCCTAATACGTTTATGGCAAGACGAATAAACCAAGGAGAATCCTCGATGCTGTACTATGCTCT
This sequence comes from Pararhizobium sp., assembly GCF_035497515.1. Classification (GTDB taxonomy): domain Bacteria; phylum Pseudomonadota; class Alphaproteobacteria; order Rhizobiales; family Rhizobiaceae; genus Pararhizobium. Next base: position 31,026 of record NZ_DATJDJ010000012.1, read on the forward strand.
CGTCTTCCTCGTTGTTGCCATCATCGCCGGTGTCCTGGGCTTCGGCGGCATCGCCGGCGCCTCCGCCGGGATCGCGCAAATCTTGTTCTTCCTGTTCCTGGCCTTCCTTGTCATCTCGCTGGTGGTCGGGCTGATGCGCAGAACCTGATCCCATCTCCCCTCTCAGGGAATGCGAATGAAGGGAGCGTTGCGAAAGCATCGCTCCCTTTTTTATGCACTGAGACGACCTGTCGCGGTCCTTGCCTTGCCGAAGGACGATGGCTTGGCTATTCAGGGCCTGACCATTTCGCAATCGCACAAACGGGAGCCGCCCGCAGCATGAAGTCACTGGAACTCATCGTCGAACGGATCATCCTGTCGAGCCGCTGGCTGCTGGTGATCTTCTACCTCGGACTTGTCGCCGCTCTCGCGCTCTATGGCGTGTCCTTTGCCTACAAGTTCTACAAGGTGGCGATCATGGTATTCACCTATGACGAGGCGGACATGATCCTCGCCATGCTCGGGCTGATCGATGCGGCGCTGGTCGCCAGCCTGATCGTCATGGTGATGATTTCCGGATACGAGAATTTCGTCAGCCGGTTCGACGAGGCGGACGCGGAAGTCTCGTTCCTTGGAAAGCTCGATTCCGGCAGCCTCAAGATCAAGGTGGCCTCCTCGATCGTGGCGATCTCGTCCATTCATCTGTTGCAGATTTTCCTGAATACGCAGCAATATACCAATGACCAACTGATGTGGGCGACGATCATGCATCTCGCCTTCGTCGTGTCCGCCCTGATGCTCGGCTTTCTCGAGCAGATCATGGGCAAGCTGAAAAAGTAAAATGGCGTCAAGCCGAGAATGGAGAACGGGGCATGAAGACAGATGTCGTTGTTTTGGGGGCTGGTATCGTTGGCCTGTCGACGGCCATCCATCTGGCGCGGCGCGGCAAGTCCGTCGTGCTGCTCGATCGCCGCGGCGCCGGCGAGGAGACGTCCTATGGCAATGCCGGCCTGATCCAGCGCGAAGGCGTCTTCCCCTATGGTTTCCCGCATGATTTCGGCGCTCTATTCCGCTATGCGCTGAACAATACGATCGACGCGCACTATCATTTCCGGGCGCTGCCGGGCCTCGTGCCCTTCCTGATCCGCTACTGGTGGAATTCCGGCTTTACCCAGCACCAGAACATCGCGTCCATGTACGCGCCGCTGATCGAGAGCTCGATTGCCGAGCACGAGGACCTGATCAACGCGTCGGGCGCCGGCGATCTTATCCGCAAGGACGGCTGGATGAAGGTTTTCCGCACGGAAGCCGCCCGCGACGCCGCCTACAAGGATGCCGAAAAACTCTCTTCGACCTTCGGCGTCAACCACCAGAAACTGTCGACCAGCGAATTGAAGACGATGGAACCGTCGATCAGGGCTGATCTGACGGGCGGCCTGCGCTGGACCGATCCGTGGTCGATCCGCGATCCCCACAGCCTCAACAAGGCCTATCTCATCTATTTCCAGTCGCTTGGCGGACGTCTTGTATCCGGCGATGCCGCGACGCTCGAACATGTGCTGGAAGGCGCCGGCTGGCGTGTCGCGACACCGGAAGGTCCACTTGAGGCCAAGGAAGTCGTCGTGGCGCTCGGCCCCTGGGCCGATACGGTGACCCGCAAGCTCGGTTACCGCTTCCCGCTTGCCGTCAAACGCGGCTATCACATGCATTACGGTATGCAGGACGGTGCCCAGCTCAACAACTGGGTGCTGGACGCGGAGAAGGGCTATTTCCTCGCACCGATGCTGCGCGGCATTCGGCTGACCACCGGCGCCGAATTCGCCAATCGCGATGCGCCGAAGACGCCGGTGCAACTGACCCGCGCCGAGCGCGTCGCCCGGGAATTCTTCCCGCTGGCCGAGCGGCGCGACGAAGAGCCGTGGATGGGCGCGCGTCCCTGCACGCCGGACATGATGCCGATCATCGGCAAGGCGCCGCGCCACGAAGGTCTCTGGTTCGCCTTCGGCCACGCACATCACGGCATGACACTCGGCCCGGTGACCGGCCGCGCGCTCGCCGAGAAGATGACGGGCGAAAAGACGGTAATCGACATCAAGCCGTATCGCCCCGACCGCTTCGTCGCCTGAGATTCAGACTTTCGGGACGCCCCCGCCAGTTTCCGTCAACGCGTTCCGCTCTCGGGCGGGCGCGATTGCCTTGCGCGCCGACTTAAAACAATTCTCCCGATGACGGAACCAATGTCGATCCCAGCCGTTTATCAGGTTGGCTGAAGCGAGGGTTCGGTCTGTCTTGCCATGCGCGACACATGGAAATGACTGCCGTAAACACGGCAGCGGGAGCAGTTCTCATGCATAAACAGGTTATCGAATTCAACGGTGATGCCGTTGGCGCGCTGGTACCGGACGGCGAGCGGTTCCGGTTCATGGCGGTGAAGTTCAGCGTCTGGAGCCTGGACGGGCGCATGTTTTCCCGGCCGGCCGAGGCGCGGCGGGCCGTCATTGCGCTTCTGTCGGAGAAGGCCGGTCAGACCATGCCATCCGCGAGTTTCTGGAGCCCTGGCGACGGTGACCCGTCGGAAAGCCAGTTTGGCTGGAATGCCGCTTCCGCAGTGCCGAGATTGGCCGTTGGGCAACGCGGCGCCTGATCATGGTCAGGGATCGGTATAACCCGATGCGCGAAGATCAAACCGATGGGCGGCAGGATCGTCCTTGAACAACAGGGTACCGCTGGCGCTCGACTGTTCCGGCACATAGTCGAAGATCACTTCCCTGGTCTCGATGATCCTGTCGCCATCGCTGAGCGTCCCTGTCACGGGAACCGCCGCCGCCGTTCGCTTGCCGCTGTTTTCGACGACGAACGACACCTGGTGGCCACCAGCTGTCGTTTGCTGTCGAATGATCCGCACCGTGAGTGCCGGTGTGTCGCCGGTGGACGACATGGCCTCGTAACCGATCCACCCGGTCATCGCGAGGACGAGAAGGGTGCAGAGCACGCCAGTGGTCCATTCGGCCCAGTGCGCTTCACGAGAGAGCGTCCTTTTCTTGCGCCGTCCTTGTTTATCCTCTGCCATCACGATGTCCTCACAGGATCAGCCGCGCGGCGGCGGCACCGATCGCGCCAGGAAAGGCCAGAACGATCATCGCCATCATTGCCGGCGTGAAGGAGCCGCCGTCCAGCCGGCCGAAACTCCAAAGCGCATAGACGCTGATCAAGAGTGCGATCACATAGCCGGGAAGGGTGAAGCGGATCAGTGCGTGCCACCCGGGTGTATCGTCGGCAAGTTCGTGGCCGCCCTTGAACGAGACGGCATAGACGAAGGCATGCATGATCGCGATCGACAAAAGGATGGTGGCGAGCGCATGCCAGGGCGTCATCTTGTAGGAGATCAGGATCATCTCTTCCGTCGGGGCCATGTTGAGATTGAGGAACAGCGCGCCGACCGCCATCATGAACAGTTCGCTGCCGTAACCGGCCTGCGGGTCGTCGTCGGCATCGTCCTTGCCGCTGCCGAGTTCGCTACGTCCGAGCAGCGCGCCGATGCTGGCCGGCACTGCCTGGACCGCGATCTTGCCGGCGATTTCCTGTGCCGGCATATCCCCCGTCAAAAGTTTGAACAGGGAAAGCATGACCGCGCTGGTGAGGATACCGATGCCATAGGCGATCATCGCGTCTCGGGCGCTTTCCCTGAGTGAGAATGTTTCCTCGAAACCGATCCTGTGGGAAATCCCTATCAGGAGCGGGATGGCCAGGAGCAGCAGGAGAGCGAGGCGCCAGCGATCCATGGTAAAGCCGAGCGCCCACATTTCCATGGTCATCTGCATCGGCAGGGCGAACAGGAGAGCGCCGGCGACGCCACGACCGAGGCCAACCAGGAACCGCGCCGGAGTCACATCGCTTCCGGGATGCTCCTGTGCGTCTTCCGTATCTTCGGCTCTGGCTCCCGACATTGATCCCCTCTCAAAGCTTCCCTGCGGACCGGCGCTTGATGCCCGCCCGCAAACCGGTCAATCAAGTTCGGCGATCATTCGTCCCAGTCTTTCGGAATGCCCTCATCGACGCCGCTTGTCTTGAGATCGTTGCGGATATTGACCACGCCGGCAATGCCATAGATCAGCGACTCAATCCGCCGGCGCTCCTGTGCCGTGTCGACGGTGCCGCTCAGCCTGACGGTGCCACGATGCGCCTTGAGATCGACACCGGATGTCTCGATCTCGCTGTCTTCCAGCGCATTGGAAATCAAATCTTCCAGCCCATCGTCATCGACATCCGCCTCCGTATCGTCGCCGAACAGGTCGGGGCCGTTGGCGCTCTCGATCGCGGTATCGCTGCTCCGCTCAAAACCGGGATTGCCGGCCGCGTCGAAATTCTCGGTCGATTGTCCATAGGAGCCGTTGCCGACCTTGGTCTTGGAGCCCGGGGTGCCGTCCGCATAGGGCCAGCCTTCGTTCACGTCGCGATCCTCGTAATCGCGATAATCCTCTTCCCGCCCCGTGGTTTTCGTGGTCCTGTCGATCATGGATCTGTCCTCAGTGGTTGGATTGGAAGAGAAACGGCTGACGGCGGATTTGGTTCATTCGAAACTGGCGGCAGCCTGAAGCTACCGGCCACGAAAAAGGTGAAACCGCCGGAGCGATTCCACCTTTCCGCATCTGTCCAGACCGGCGATTAGTTTGCCGGAGCGGTCTCGTTGGTCTGCGGAGCCGTGCCGTTCGTCTGGGGCTGCTGATCAGCACCCGTGGCAGGGGTCTGCGTATCCGGTGTTGCCGGTGTCGTATTCGGGGTTGTCGACGTGTCGGGCGTAGTGGTGCCCGGCGTCGCGCTGTTGTCGACCGGCGGCGTGGCGTTATCAGCGGGCGCCGTCGTGGTCTGGTCGGTCGTAGCCGGCGGTGTGGTAGTATCGGTCGTCTGGTCTGTGGACATTTCGGTCGGCAGCCAGACCAGCAGGGCCAGAACGAGGCCTGCAAGCAGGATGATCAGCACAGGCCAGGTCGAGCGGGACGAACGCACCTCGACGTCTTCGGGCCGGCGCTGGTTGAGAAGCGGATCATTCACCGGCTGGGATGTCACCGGATCGATACGCTGGCCGGCCTGATCGGCGGGCAATGCCGTCGGATCCGTGGGACGGTCGGTGGGGTCAAAACGTTGATTCATGGCGTTCACATCCTTTCGAGAAATGGTGCCTGTGCCATCAAGCGTTGAGGGCAACTGGGCTCTAAACGTCTTGGTGAGGCGAATGTTCCTTGAAAAGTCATGGCTAACACGAGGGGCTCAGGAGGAAAGCAATTCCGCGATCTCTCCAAACTGTGCCAGCAATCGCGGACTGGTCATGTCGCCGGACTCCTCATCGACCTCGACGGCATAGGCGGCGACGCCGGCGAAGCGGCTGGCCATGGCACCTGCGATCTTCTCGGCGCTGACGGCATTCGAGGCTTGCCGCATCTCGCCGGGCACGAGATTGCCGCGCACCTTGCGATAGGGAAGGACAATGAACTTCTCGGCCATGATCGGCGCCTTTCGGGATTTCGGGTCGTGGCAGCGCTCTTGATGGCACGCCGCTGGACAAGGCACGATGTGCCTTCGGTGCCGCAAGCTGTAGCATCGATTGCACTGCTTCGTATCGGCAATCCAACGGGGACGAAGGTTTCGGCAAGCAAACTTCAGTCGCGTGATGAAAAGGCTTCCGTTCGCGGCGGGAGTTGAGCGACGTCGAAATGTTCGGGGAAAGCTTCGCCTTGGCGCGCCCGACCACCGTTTCATAGTAAAGTGTTACAGCGACCTTTGTGCGTCATATTTGATGCACGGCGCGGCAGGATGAGGGTGGAGCGCGGATCGCGAAACAGGACGGCCACGTTCTTTCGTGGCAGCGAGAGAGACGTCAATCTGCCCGCCCGACCCTATTCTAAAGTTAATAGCAGTCGCGTCCGATCCTTGCGGATATCAGCCGTGTCGCAGATTTTTCGGACAATTGAAACGAAGATTTTGAAGCGGCAGGAGATTGTTTGGTTTCTCCACCGTTCGGGAGCGTGCCGCCAAGCGATTAACACCGCCGCTGGCCTGTGCTATTCGAGGCCTCCAAAAAGAAGGATGACAATCCATGTTCGAAGCAGCAGCGATATCGGGAACGGACAAGCCGGCATTCTATCGGGAGCTTGGAACGCAACTGCAGGCCCTGCTGTCGGGCGAAGGCGATCCGATCGCCAATGCCGCCAATACATCGGCGCTGATCTTCCAGATGTTGCCGGATCTCAATTGGGCGGGGTTCTATTTCCTGCACAGCGAGGACGAGCTTCTCCTCGGACCGTTTCAGGGCAAGCCGGCCTGCGTGCGTATCGCCGTCGGTCGCGGCGTCTGCGGAGCGGCTGTTGCCAAGGGCGAATCGGTACTGGTCGAGGATGTGCATGCCTTCCCGGGACATATCGCCTGCGATGCCGCCTCGCGCTCGGAACTGGTCGTGCCGCTGCTGCGCGACGGCCGCGTTTTCGGCGTCATCGATCTCGACAGCCCACTGCCCGGCCGCTTCGACAAGGATGACCGGGACGGCATCGAGGCGTTGGCCGCAACCTATGTCGCATCCGCGTCCTGGGACGACTGACCGTCATATGACTTACGGTGCCGTCCGCCTGGCCGGCGCGGGTACGCCGACGCGAATCGCCTTCGAGAAATCCTCAGACAGGCCATCGGCCTTGGCGCGTTCGGCGATATGCGCGCTCTCACGCAACTGCGTCAGTGGTATAGATGTGTCGACGGCATCGTGATCGTAGGCATAGTCCGGAATATAACCGTTGACGATCAATCGCCAGTCGAACGGGATGGCGCTGCCGACGGCGCGCATCATCTTGACGACGGTCGTGGTGCAGTTGGTTGTCAGCGAATTGTAAAATTCCGGTTTTCGCGCCAGCGCATTGGCGTCAGCGACATATTCCAGAAGCAGGCGCCGCGCGGCCGCCGGCGATGCGCGCAGGCGGTAGATTTGCACGTCCTCGCCGCGCACGTTCGAGCGAACGCCGACGACATCGCGCTCGTCGGCCGCGATAATCACCAAAGGGTTGGTCTTGAACAGATCGGCGAGGGGTGAGAAGGCGCCGCCCTTTCGCCGCCGCACCTCGACTGACCAGGCCAGCTGTTCCCCGCCCTGGAAGCTGAAACTCAGGATGAAATGCGCCATTTCCGGCCCCGCCCAATAGGACATGAACAGGTCGATACCTTCTATCCTGCTGAGATCGTAGCTGCGGTTTTCCCAGCGCTCGGTGAAGTCGGTATTGCTGCGCCATCCGAAGTCGCGCAGGTCGGTCAAGGTCAGGATGTCGCCATCGACGGTGCCGGTAACCTGCCGGGCGACATCCGGCGCCCAGTCGGCATTTCTGTCCGGCTGGATCGTGCTCCACCAGATGCAGACCAGTGCGAATGTCACGGCGTAGACGATCATCGCCTTCAGCCGCCGGCGTCCGAACAGCGTCACCACTGTGAAAAGCCCGAGAACGGCGAACAGGCCCGCGATGACGCCTCTCGGAATGTCTGCCATGGGCAAGCGGTACCAGAGCGCCAGGCTGGCCCAGGCGGAGGTCAGGATGACGATCAACAGAAGGGCGATGACAAGAATGGCACGCAGGATAAGACGCAATCCAACCTCCTGAAGCCGTCACACCACGCCGGCTGCTTTCATTCAGTATCCGCTCCAAAGTTCGCTTTCAAGCTGGCATCTCGTTGCAGAGCCACCTCTCATCCAGACAAGGCAAGGTTGAGATTATGGGTGCAATTGGCCTTAAGTCCAACTATACTTTGCCCCAGGCCCGGAGAGAATGTCGCGACACGAAATCGGCCGATGGAGACAGTTTGCCATTCCGCCGACCAGCGTCACGCGAGCCGGACACCTGTCGCATGAATTTGCAAGGGATGCCACTCCGCTCAAAAAGGGAATTGAAGACATGCCTCTGATCTATGGATCACGCCTCGCCGCAGGTCTTGGGCTCATGCTCGCCTTTTCGATATCGACGGTCATGCCCGTGCATTTCTCGCCCGCCTTCGCGCAGGCGACCGCGGATGCTTCGGCGGCTGACGACACGACCGAGCCACTGACCGATGAGGAACTCGAGGTTCTCGTGGCCCGCATCGCGCTCTATCCGGACGAACTGGTCGCGCTGGTTACCTCCGCATCGCTTTATCCGCTGCAGATCATAGAGGCACAGCGCTATCTGGATCAGTTGAAGAAGAAGCCCGACCTGAAGCCCAAGTCCACCTGGGACGGCAGCATCGTTTCGCTTCTGAACTATCCTCAGATCGTCAAGATGATGAGCGAGGATCTTGACTGGACGCAGTCGCTCGGCGAGGCGCTGACGAACCAGCAGAAGGACGTGCTGATCGCCATCCAGCAGTTGCGCGACAAGGCCGTCGCGGACAACATCATCAAGACCGACGACAAGATCAAGGTGGTCCATGAAAACGACAACGTCCTGATCCAATCGGTCAGCAGCGAAAAGATCTACGTTCCGCAATATCCGCCGGAAATGCTCTACGAGCCGGATTATGTGCCGGCGCCGATCGCATATTATCCGGAACCCTATCCGAGCTATTACCTGCCGACCGCGACCTTCTTCGCTGGCGCGGTGACGGGCGCGATCTGGGCCTCCGTCGTCGATTGGGATGATTGGGGCGTCTGGGGTGGCCGCTGGAACGGCGACGTCGATATCGACTGCAACAATTGCTTCAACAATCGCGACTTCAACGGCAAGGTGAACATCGGCGATGTCGACTGGAAAAACGTCGATCGCGACAAGATCAACTTCGACCGGAACCAGTTCAACAAGATCGACCACCACGCTTTCAAGAACAATATCAAGGCTGACGGTCGCAACAGCTTCAAGGCCAGAGCCAACAACATCAGCAACGATCGCGTCGGCAATATCAGCAACAAGCCCGGCAATATCTCGGTCAAGGACGTCCGCAACAGCAAGATCGATGCGGACCGGATCAACCGCGACAAGGCAGCCGCGCGCGATAAGGCGACCGCGCGCAACAAGGCCGGCAACGGCAAGGCCGCAGCGGCGGCCGGCAAGAAGCAGGGCCAGGCCGCTAACCGCGCGGCCAATGCGAAGCCGAAGGCCAAGGGCAATGTGAAAGCCAACCGGCCGGCGGCGAAGCCGAAGCCGGCGGGCCGGGTCGACAATCGCCCCAGGAAACCTTCGGCAATGGGCAATGTCGACAATGGCCGGCGCACGCAGATCCAGTCCGACCGCGGCCGGCAATCGATGGGCGGCGGCAATCGCGGCGGCGGAGGACGACAGGTCCATGGCGGCGGCGGGCGGAAGATACATCACGGCGGCGGTGGTCGCGGCGGTGGCGGACGTCGCCGGTAATGTGTGGAACAAGGAAGACAGTCATGACACTTTCCGTCAAAAAATTGCTTCTGAGTTCGGTGTTTTCAGCCGTCCTTCTGGGCTCGGTCGCCGGGTTTGCGATTGCCGCCGAACCAACGGATGATTCCGTGATCGCCGGTTACGCTTCCGAGAAGGCCCCACCTCTGTTCGATACGCCGGAACAGGCCGTCGATGCCTTCAAGGCGGCGGTGGCGGCGGATGACTTTGACACGCTCGCTACGGTTCTCGGCCTTGATCCGGGGAGGACGAAGACGGCGGAAGGGGTCATGGACACCTATGCCGAGATCCGCGATGGCGCCAAAAAGAAGCTTATCGTCCGCGATGTCGATGGCCGCAAGCTGCTCGATATCGGCGATCAGCTCTGGACCCTGCCATTCCCCATCGTCAAGGGTGACGACGGCAAGTGGGCTTTCGATACCTTTGCCGGCTTCGAGGAGATCATCAACCGCCGCGTCGGTGAAAACGAACTCCAGACGATCGACACGCTGCGCGCATATGTCGACGCACAGAAGGAATATGCCTCGGCGGATCATGATGACGACGGCGTCATGGAATATGCCCAGAAGCTGCTCAGCAGCGATGGCAAGACCGATGGCCTCTACTGGTCGCCGGATCTTGGCGCTGGCGACAGCCCCGCCGGCGATGCTTTCGAGAGCGACGAGGCCCTGTCCAAGGCGAAAGCCGGTGCCGGTTATTTCGGTTATCGGTATCGCATTCTCACCAGTCAGGGGCAAAACATCGCCGGTGGCAAATTTGATTACATCATCAACGGCAACATGATCGCCGGCTTCGCGTTGATCGCCTGGCCGATCCGCTATGGCGAGACCGGCGTGAACACGTTCGAGATCAATGCCAACGGCACCGTCTACCAGGCGGACCTGGGCGACGATACCGAGAAGATCGCGGCCGGCATCAAGACGTTCAATCCGGATGACAACTGGGACGTCACCGCGGACTGAAGCGCGCCGGGGGGGCTGGATTGTATCCCCGTGCCCCTGGTTCCCTGCGCCCCTGTCAGCCGTGATCGGTCTCGCAGAGATCGTGGTTGGCGAGCGCCCGGATGACGTAACAGTCCTTCACCTGCGTGCCGTGACAATGGCTGGTGATCCGCTCGAGCTCGGTTTCAAGCTTGCGGAGCTTGGCGATCTTGCTGCGCACCTCGACAAGCTGCGTCTCGGCGATCCGGTCGGCATCGGCGCAGGGGTGGTCCGGATGCTGGCTGAGATCGATCAGTTCCCGGATCGCATCGATGGTGAGGCCGAGATCGCGGGCATGGCGGATGAAGGATAGGCGCTCCTGCTCGCGCGTGGAATAGCGCCGCTGGTTTCCGTCGGAACGTTCGGCATGGGACAGCAGCCCCATCTGCTCGTAATAGCGGATCGTCGGGATCTTGACGCCCGTCGAACGGGAGAGGTCACCGATGGTCAGCATGCTGCAACTCCGTTTCCGTCAGCATATTTAATGTTCTACAGCGACCTTTGCGCGTCATTCTCGACGCGCGGTGCTGTGATGTGATCCGTGCCGTCTGCCATTTCAAGACGTGGCGATGGGCCGCAACAGCCGCAGGGCGTTGATCGTCACCAGCACCGTCGCGCCGGTATCAGCCAGAATAGCCGGCCAGAGCCCCGTGATGCCGAGAATGGTGGTGACGAGGAAGACCGCCTTCAGGCCCAGCGCTATGGTGATGTTCTGGCGGATATTGGCCATAGTCCGCTTCGACAGGCCGATCATGGCGGCGACGTCGGCAACGCGGCCGTGCAGCACGGCGGCATCCGCCGTTTCGAGCGCGACGTCCGTGCCGCCGCCCATGGCGATGCCGACATCGGCGGCGGCGAGCGCCGGTGCGTCGTTGATGCCGTCCCCGACCTTGGCAACGACGAGGCCTTCGGCTTTCAGTTCACCGACGATGCGCTGCTTGTCCTGCGGCATCAGTTCGGCGCGAACCTCGATACCGAGCTGCCTGCCGATGGCTTGGGCCGTACGGGCATTATCGCCGGTCAGCATCACCGTCCGTATGCCGGCATCCGTCAGCGCCTTCAGGCCGGCCAAGGCATCGGCGCGCGGTTCGTCGCGCATGGCGATGGCGCCGGCCAGAATGTCACCGATGAACAGCACCGAGACGGTCTTGCCGTCGTCGTTCAGCGCCGTGATCCGCGCCATCTGCTCGCCGGAGAGTGCAAGGCGTTCGCTCGCGGCCTTGGGCGAAGCCAGAAAGGTCTCCGCACCATTCACGGTCGCAGTCACGCCCTTGCCGCCAAGCGCCCTTGCATCGTTGACGGGCGGAAGGGTGAGGTTCTCTTCCGCGGCCCTGGCCAGGATTGCCATGGCCAGCGGATGGCTCGATCCGGTCTCGAGCGCTGCTGCATACACCAGCACGTCCCGTTCGGAACGATCGAAGGCGATGATCTCCGTGACTTTCGGCTTGCCGACGGTCAGCGTGCCGGTTTTGTCGAGCGCGACGGCGGTGACGCGGCCGATATTTTCCAGGACAGCGCCGCCTTTCAGCAGCAATCCGCGCCGGGCGCCGGATGACAGCGAGGCGGCGATCGCCGCCGGCGTCGAAATAACGAGCGCGCAGGGGCAGCCGATCAGCAGAATGGCGAGGCCCTTGTAGATCCACTCGCTCCAGATCCCGCCGAGAAGCAGCGGCGGCACGATCGCGACAAGCGCGGCGACGACGACCACGCCGGGCGTATAATAACGCGAGAACCGGTCGATGAAGCGCTCCGTCGGCGCCTTGGATTCCTGTGCCTCCTCGACCAGCTTGACGACGCGGGCGATGGTGTTGTCGGCGGCGGCAGCCGTGACCCGGATGCGCAGGGCGGAAACCGCGTTGATGGTTCCGGCAAAAACGATGGCGTCCACGCCCTTGTTGACCGGGGTGCTTTCACCTGTGACCGGCGATTCATCGATCGCGCCTTCGCCTGAGACAATGGTGCCATCAGCGGGAATGCGGTCACCGGGCCGTACCAGAATGATGTCGCCGATCGACAGGCTGTCGGCCGCGACCTCGCGGGTCTGGCCGTTTTCTTCGAGAAGCGCAGTCTTCGGAACGAGTGCTGTCAGCGCCTGGATGCTGGCGCGCGCCTTGCCGGCTGCCACACCTTCGAGCAATTCCCCGACGAGGAAGAGGAAGACGACGGCGGCGGCTTCTTCGCCGGCATTGATGAAGACGGCGCCGACGGCGGCGATCGTCATCAGCATCTCGATGGAAAAAGGCGTGCCGGCCATGGCTGCCATGATGGCGCGGCGGGCGATCGGGATCAGCCCGACCAGCATGGCTGCGATGAAGAGAACAGACGCGATCGATGGCACGAGATGGCCGATGCCATAGGCGGCGACCACTGCCGCGCCGCAGGCGATCGTCAGCTTGCCCTTGCGGCTCTTCCACCAGGAACCGTCGGTCGGACCATGATCATGGCCGTGAAGCCCGATGGTTTCGGCCACGACCGGCTTTGCATGATCGTGGCCTTCGTGGGCGTCGTGAGCGTGACTGTGCCCGTGATGGTCGTGGCTGCCGTGATCAGGGCCGCAGCAGGATCCCTTCATCGTGGGAGCGGCATCCTTCTGGCCAAGCGGCGAGACGGGATAGCCGAGCCCGGTGACCTTCCGAGCAATGGCCGCAAGATCGCTGCTGGCGTCGTGACGAACGGTCATCGTACCTGCGGTGACAGATACGGAAACATCCGAAACACCCGGCATGCGGCGTATCGCGGTATCGATCTTGGACGCGCAACTGGCGCAATCCATGCCATCCACCCGGTATCGGGACTGTATCGCGTTCGTGGTCATGATCGGCTCCTGTTGTCAGGATCCATCCAATACATGCTCTAGTGGCTAGAGGTGCAAGAGGAAAATTGCAGAATTTTCCGGAACGGCGGACGGGGAGGGAGTGAACCGTCATTGCCGCTTCAGCGATACCGGTGGGCTTCTGCTGCAGGCAGGCTTCAAGGACCGCGAAGTTTTTCCGATGCGTCCATTCGTTTCATATTTCCCTCATGCGCGAAAAATCATTTTACCGCTGCGACAAAACACCGAACGCCATTTCTCTACTAAAAATATAGACAAAGTACGCTCTGGTTATTGGCATCGATTGTGCCTCGGATGCGAGCAAAGAGAGGAAACGTCATGACACGCAAGATCAGGCTTGGAGCATTTCTTCCCGGTGGAGGGCAGCATGTCGCCGCATGGCGGCATCCAGATCAGCCGGCCGATGGCGCCACCAGTTTCGAGTTCCACAAGCAACTGGCACTGACGGCGGAACGTGGATTGTTCGATGCCTATTTCCTGGCCGACAACCTCGCCGTCGGTTTTGGCGGCGCGCGCGAAGGTGGCAATGCCAAGGTGGCGGGCTTCGAGCCGGTGACGCTGTTCTCGGCCCTTGCGCCATTCACGACCCATCTCGGTTTCATCGCCACCTCATCGACCACCTACGAGGAGCCCTACACGACCGCCCGCAAATTCGCCTCGCTGGACCTCATCTCAAAGGGCCGTGCGGGGTGGAATGTGGTGACGACGACGGGCGACCTGACGGCGCAGAACTTCAATCTCGAGACGCAGCTTCCCCATGCCGAGCGCTATCGCCGCGCCCGCGAGCATGTCGAAGTCGTCAAGAAGCTCTGGGACAGTTTCGAGGATGATGCCTTCATCCGCGACAAGGAAACCGGCGTCTTCTTCGATCCCGACAAATTGCACGATACCGACCATCGCGGCGAGAAGTTCAAGGTGCGCGGTCCGCTCAACGTCTCGCGGTCGCCGCAGGGATATCCTGTCATCGTCCAGGCCGGGCAGTCCGAGGACGGGCGTGGACTGGCGGCAGCGACGGCCGAGGTGATCTTCACCGCCCACCAGCACATCGAGACCGCCCAGGAATTCTATCGCGACATCAAGGCGCGCGCCCGGTCGCTTGGCCGCAATCCCGATCATATCCTCGTCATGCCCGGCGTCTCCGCCTTTGTCGGCCGGACACTGGAGGAAGCGCGCGAGAAATACGATCGCCTGACCTCGCTGATCGTCGAGGAAGACGGGATCGGCCTGTTGAACGGCTTGACCGGCGGAACGCTCGATTTGCGGGGATACGACCTCGACGGCCCCCTGCCGCCGGCGCCGCCGACCGAGGGCATGAAGAGCCGTCAGGCGCTCATTCGCCAGATCGCCGATGAAAACAATTTCTCGATCCGCCAGCTCTATCAGTGGATCGCGTCGGCTCGTGGTCACTACACCATCGTCGGCACGCCCGAGACGATCGCCGATACGCTGCAGGCCTGGTTCGAAAACGAAGCGGCCGATGGTTTCAACATCCTGCCGCCCTGGCTTCCGACAGCGCTCGACGATTTCGTGGACCTGGTGATCCCGGAACTGCAGCGCCGTGGCCTGTTCCGCACCGCTTACGAGGGCAAGACGCTGCGCGAAAATCTCGGCCTGCCTTTCCCCGTCAATCGTTGGGCGGCCAATGCCGTCCTCCAGGCCGCCGAATAGGGAGAAGCAGATATGTCGCTCGACGTCACTTCCATTCTCCCGGCCGGTCTTGGCCTGCAAGGCGGGGATCGTACACCTTCGCTTCTGGCATCCCGTGTTCGCGGTATGCTCCGCCAGTTTCTTGCGCGCTACGGCGTCATCCTCAGCTTCCTTATCCTGTGGCAGGTGTCGAGCACCCACGGCTGGGTCAACCCGGCCGTGTTTCCGCCGCTCGACATGATCCTGTCGGCACTGTGGCACGGCATTGCCAGCGGCGCGCTTCTGGATGATATCGCCATCAGCTTCCAGCGCTCCGGCATCGCTTTTGTCGCCGCCGTCGTGGTGGGCATTCCACTCGGTCTGTTCATGGGGCAGATCAGGGTGGTCGAGCAGGCGCTTGATCCGATCCTGCAGCTTTTCCGGCAGACATCGGCACTCGCCCTCTATCCGGTCTTCATCCTGCTGCTGGGTCTCGGCGAGATGTCAAAGGTCTTCGTCATCTTCTGGGCGACGCTGTTCCCGATCCTGCTGGCTACGATCGGCGGCGTCAAGGAAGTGGACAAAAAGCTGATCGAGATGGCGCGGACCTACCGAGCCGGGCCGCTGACGATTTTCCGCCGTGTCATCCTGCCGGCCTCGGTGCCGGCGATCTTCGTCGGCCTGCGTCTCTCTGCGACGACGGCGCTTCTGCTGCTGATCGCCGCCGAGATGATCGGCGCCAACAAGGGCGTCGGCTTCCAGGTCATGAACGCCCAGTACAACTTCCAGATCCCGCTGATGTTCGCGGCGATCCTTCTGCTTGCCCTTCTCGGGCTCGCCGCCAATGCGCTGCTTGTCCTGCTGCAACGCAGGCTGTGCCGCTGGTCCCAGCCCGGCGCGTGACCCTCCTCTCCCGATTTTCACCTATCAAAGGAAACAGCCATGACATTCCATTTGCGCAACCTCCTCCTGTCTGCCGCCATCGCCGTCGGTTTATCGACGCCCGCAGCCGCCGCTGACGAAGTGAAGCTCCGTTACCTTGCCAGCCAGGGTGGCCTGTCGGCCTATGAACTGGCGGCGGAACTCGATTATTTCGATGGCACCGGCATCACGCTCGAAAACATCGGCTATGCCGGGGGTGGTCCGGCCTCGCTGATCGCCCTTGCATCGGGCGATGTCGAAATTGGCAGTGCTGCGTCGGCGGCCGTCCTGAACTCGATCATCGGCGGCAATGATTTCGTCGCGGCCTATCCGTCGAACGGCATCAACAGTGACGTGCAATCGATCTTCTACGTGCTCGACGACAGCCCGATCAAGGATATCAAGGACATTGCCGGCAAGAGCATCGCCGTCAACACGCTCGGCGCCCATCTCGATTACACCATTCGCGAAGCGCTGCATTCCGTCGGTCTGCCGACGGATGCCGCCAACCAGGTCGTCGTTCCGGGGCCGCAACTGGAGCAGGTGCTGCGCTCCAGGCAGGTCGATATTGCTGCCTTTGGCTATTGGCAAACGACCTTCGAGGGTGTGGCGCGTAAGAACGGCGGTCTGCGGGCGATCTTCGACGATACCGATGTGCTCGGTGAGATTGCCGGCGGTTTCGTGGTGCTGAGCCGTGATTTCGCCGACAAGCATCCGGAAGCGTCGAAGATCTTCGTCGAGCAGTCGGCGCGCGCCCTCGACTACGCCCGCGAGCATCCGGAAGAAACCAGGAAGATCTTCGCCAAGGCGCTTGCCGAGCGTGGTGAAAATCCGGATATCGCCCAGTACTTCCGTGGCTACGGCGTGCGTGCCGGCGGTCTGCCGGTCGAGCGTGACGTCCAGTTCTGGATCGATGTGCTGGTTCGCGAAGGCAAGCTGAAGGAGGGTCAACTGGCCGCCAAGGACATCCTCCTTTCAACCGACAGCAAATCAGCCAGCAACTGAGGACCGGATATGACCAGCACGCAGGAAGCCCGCCGGGGGGAGGTGTCGATCCGTCACCTTTCCAAATCCTACAGCCTCAACGGTTCAGCGCTTCAGGTGCTGAAGGATATCAGTCTCCATGTTCGCCCCGGTGAAAGCCTTGCCATCGTCGGGGCGAGCGGTTCCGGCAAGACCACCCTGCTGCGGGTTCTGGCAGGGCTGGAGGAGGCCGATGCCGGCACGGTTCTCGTCGATGGCAAGACGGTGAAGGGTGTCGGCGCGGAGCGAGCCGTCATTTTTCAGGAGCCCCGGCTTCTGCCCTGGCTCACCGTGCTCGACAACGTCGCCTTCGGACTGGAAACGGGCGGGCTGTCCCGTGAGCAGGCGAGAAGCCGGGCCCGCCACTATGTCCGGCTGGTCGGGCTGCAGCCATTCGAAACGGCCTATCCCCGGCAATTGTCGGGCGGCATGGCGCAGCGGGTTGGTATCGCGCGGGCGTTGGCCGTACAGCCGGAAATCCTGCTTCTCGACGAACCGCTTGGCGCACTCGACGCCATGACCAAGATCGAGATGCAGCAGGAACTCGCCCGCATCTGGCAGGAGGAGGATGTGACGACCATTCTAGTTACCCACGATCTCGAGGAAGCCATCTATCTTGCCGACCGGATCCTGATCCTGCCACGCGGCAAGGGCGGCGAACCGCGCCTGATCCCGATCGATCTGCCCCGTCCGCGCGACCGCAGTTCGCCGGAATTCGTCCGCCACCGCGAGGAACTGTTGAAACTGTTCGGACTGCACTGACAAATCGTTCGGCTGAATAACACCGATTACGGAGCGGCGACCCGGCTCGCTTGCTCCGTAATCGTCGGACATCGGGATTGGTCCAGTCATTGTTACAGTAACGTACTTATCAAACGTCACCCGGGACATAGAATGCGCCAGTTGCGTTCGACCGGAGGTGGGTTGATGAACCTGGAAATCAGCGGCGAAGGATTGCCGCGCGGCGCGGGGGGGAGGGGCCTCTCCAGGCTGATGCTACGATTGCCGCGATTGCGCGGCAAGCTTCAGGCGCTCGCGACCAAATCCGTTCCCGTCACCGGTCTTTTCGAAGCCTATGAGGATGCGAGCGTCGCGCTTCAGCGACTGCGCGCGGCGCCGGGCGAGGACAATTGTTCGGTCGTCAGAGAGTACGAGATGATCTGCTCCGAGATCGAAACCGAGATCATCGAATATTGTCGCGCCCACCGAGTCTGATCGAGGAGGCCATGTCTGGTTGCCTATGCGCGGCGCAGACGCCCGTTTTCGGCCAGTTCGTCGGCGCGCTCATTGCCGGGAAGGCCGGAATGGCCCTTGCACCATGAGACGGTGACCAACGGAATGCGGGCCAGTTGAGCGTCGATGGCCTTCCAGAGATCGACATCCGGGATCGCCCGGTTTCGGGCTTTCGCGTTCGGGCTGATCTTCTTCCAGCCATTGTTCTTCCAGATGTGCCGCCAGCGATTGCAGCCGTTCAGCGCATAGGCGGAATCGGTCCACAGGACCACGATATCACGGCCGGCATTGGCCCCGATCCATTCGGCTGCGTTGAGCAAAGCGATGAGTTCCATCGTATTGTTGGCGGCATCTTCAACGCCGCCGAAGCCGGACGCGATTTCGTCTGCCTGCCGATAGACGACGAACGCCCAGCCGCCTTGCCGGCTCCGAGGCTCGTAGCACCCGTCGACAAACACAGTGAGGATCGGACTTGCGTTTTGAGCCGGTGAGCCGGATTCAGCCATTGCGTCTTGTGTCTTGATGGGAGGCCTTTGCCGTCACGAGTTCTTCGGCCGCAATGTTGCAAGGACCGGGGATGCGGCATGCACACCGACGATCGTCACGGCACCTACGGCAATCGCCAGAACAGCCTGGATCGCCGATGTCACCAGCCAATGGACAGCGCCCGACAACAAGCCGATCGCCGCGCTGACGATGCCGGCGATCCTTTCGATCAGATGCTCAGGCACGTGATAGCCGAGTTCGGCAAGCCCGTGGACAAGAATGCTGCCACCGACCCAGAGCATGGCGGCGGTGCCGATGGCGGCGAGAATTTTCAGGAAGACGGGCACGCCGATGACCAGTCCGCGACCAAGGGCGCGCAATGCGCCAACCGACGAGGCTGCAAGCGACAGGCCGACATCGTCCGCCTTGACGATCATAGCGACCACGCCATAGACGGCAAGCGTGATGAGAATGCCGACGGAGGCCAGCACCGCAGCCTGCGTGTAGATGTTCGACGTGGCGACATTGGCAAGTGTCAGGGCCATGATCTCGGCGGAGAGGATAAAATCCGTCCGAATCGCGCCGCTGATCTTCTGGTTCTCCAGTTCCACCGGATCGATCGGACCGAAAACCGCCTCCTCATGCGCATGCGCCGCATGCGGCATCAAGGCCTCATAGAGTTTTTCCGCGCCTTCGTAGCAAAGGTAGATGCCGCCCAGCATCAAGAGGGGCGTGATGAGCCAGGGCGCGAAATAGCCAAGCAACATGCAGGCCGGAAGCAGGAAGAGCAGCTTGTTCTTCAGCGATCCCATCGCGATCCTGGCGATGATCGGCAGTTCGCGTGCCGGCGACAGGCCGACGACATAACGGGGCGTCACCGCCGCATCGTCGATCACCACGCCGGCCGCCTTGGCGCCGGCCTTTGCCGTCTGGGCCGCCACGTCGTCCAGGGACGCCGCCGCAAGCTTGGCAATCGCCGCCACATCGTCCAGTAGTGCTATCAGTCCGGTGGCCATCGTCATCTCCCTTTGTCGTCACGACGAATATTGCCTCGGGCATGCCTTGTCGAGTGCCTCCGCAATCACAGCGCCGCGCGTCAAATATGACGCGCAAAGGTCGCTGTAACACTTTAATTATGCAGGAGGCGAACACGTTCGCCGTTGACGCCGCCGCTGCACGGCTCTCTATTGCCGTCGAGAGGCTGGGGAGATCGTCTGTGCAGTATCTGGATTGGGTTGCCATCGTCCTGTTTCTGGTGACGTGGATCGGCATGGAGCCGATGATGGCGATCGGTTGGCCGCGCCGGGCAAACAGCCTTCTTCTCGACATGATGCGGGTTCGCAAGGCCTGGATGCGCGAAGTGCTGACGCGCGACAACAATTTCATTGGCGACGCTGCCATCCTCGGCCATACCATCAATTCGGCCTCGTTTTTCGGCTCCGCCAATCTGATCGTCATTGTCGGCATGAGCAGCGCGCTCTTCGTGGAACCCAGCGTCGGCGTCGAGGCCGGCATCATCGGCAAGGTCACGGCGATGGCCCCGATCTGGCTGTTCCAGTGCAAGGTCGTCCTGGTGATGGCGACACTGTTGCGCGGCCTATCGGATTTTATATGGGCCGTGCGGCAGATCAACTATTGCCTCGCCGCCATCGGTGCCAGCCCTTCGCGCGAGGAGCAGCGCGATATCGAGGCCTGGGCGGAGGCGTTGACGCTCGTCGTCAATCCGGCGCTCCGGTCGTTCAGCGTCGGTGTCCGATCCTATTATTTCACCGCCGCCGCCGCCCTCTGGTTTCTCGGACCGGCCGCCTTCATCATCGCCACTGTGTCGAGCGTCGGCCTGCTGGTCTGGCGGCAAAGCTGGTCGGACACGGCCAGTGGCATCATGGCGATCCGCAAGTTGCTCGACACGCCGCCACTGCCGGTGAGCAGCGCGCCGACACCCGAAGCCGCAAATAGCTCGGCGCCGGAAAAGCTGGAAGTGTGAAGCGAGAGGTTTGCATGGGGCACATTCCGCGTCACCCGTCTGGATCCATGCCGTTCTTAAACAAAACCGGGCGTATGACGACGCCCGGTTCTTTTCTTCTGTGTCCGAGCGCTGGACTTCGGGATGAAGCCTAATCGCGCGTGGTGCGCAGGTTGACGACGACGCGGCGGTTCTGGACCTTGCAGGAGCGGTCGTTGCAATCGCGGACCTCGCGGTCGTTACCGTAGCCCTTGGCCCACATGCGCTTGGGATCGACGCCCTTCGAAGCGAGATAGGCCATCGCCGCGTCGGCGCGTTTCTGCGACAGCGTCGTCATGCTGGCCGCAGAGCCGGAATCGTCGGCAAAACCCTGCAGCTTGACCAGCCATCTCGGGTTCTGGTTGAGCCAGGACGCCTGTTTGTCCAATGTCGTCCGTGCGACGGAATCGAGCGAAGCCGAATCCTGGGTGAAATAGACCCGACGCCCGACATTGAGGATGAACTCTTGCTCGCTGCCGGTGGAAACCGTCTCGAAACCGGGAGCCGGATCGTTGGTGTTGCCGGTCATCGGCACGGCGGCGGGCTCTTCGACAGCCGCGATATCGGGTGTCGTGCAGCCGGCAAGCGCCAGAAGAGCGGCCGCGGCGGCAAGGCGCCTCGTGAAGCCAATCATGGAAGACATCAGGGATTTCCTATTCGACCTGGGTTGCGTTGCTGACCTGGGGTGCCTGGTCGGCAATGTGCGGCAGAACCTGCACGGCCGTCCCGATGGGGCAACGCTGGTAAAGGTCGATGGCGTCTTCGTTGAACATGCGGATGCAGCCGCTGGAGGCATCCTTGCCAATGCTGCCAGGATCCAACGTGCCATGGAACCGGTAACCGGTATCGACGCCGTCACGCAGCAGGTACATGGCGCGCGGCCCGAGCGGGTTCTTCGGCGAGCCGCCCTCGACGAATTCCGGAAGCTCGGGATGGCGCTTGCGCATTTCCGGTGGCGGCGTCCATTTCGGCCAGAGCGTCTTGTTGTCGATCGTGGCGCGGCCATACCACTTGAAGCCTTCTTTCCCGACGCCGACGCCGTAGCGGATCGCCGTCTTGTTCTCCATGATCAGATAGAGAAAGTGATGCCTGGTATCGACGACGACGGTGCCGATCGGCTCGGCGCTGAAATATTTGACAACCTGACGGTGCCATTTCGGATCGATCTTGGCGAAGTTCGTCGCCTTGTAGGTCACGCCGTTATCGACAGTCGTGCCGTTGAAATAGGACGCTGCCGCCGCGAAAGCCGGTTTTTGCACCGCACTCGCGCCTAGTAACGCCAAACCACCAAGCAAAGTCTTTCTGCGAGTCAAAACCATCGGCATTCCCCCTGAAGGCCAACAAGCCTGATGGCAGTAAATCAGATTTTTTATCTGCCACAACAGAAAACTCTTCAGCATCGATTCTTTCGCCGGACTGTTGCATCGGTGCATTCGCCGCCGGTCTCGACTTCATGCGGGATTCTGGAAGGTTGAGGATTGAGAAGCGGTTGTCTCGCTCAGGCGTTGTGATTTCAGCCGCGTGCCGGGCCGGACGAGAGGGGCGTGCGTCCTGCTTGCCGGTCTCCAAAGCCGTCACGCGCCATGTTATAGCGAAGAGCGAAGAGCGAAGAGTGAGGGAGCGTCATGCTGAAGAACAACAAGCCGTCCGCAGCAAAACGCGCCCTGGGCGTGAAGACGGCGTCGCTTGCGGGCAATCTTCCCACCTACGAGCACATCGTGACCGATGTGAACGAGACCTTCCTTTGGCGGGTCGATGATTATCCCTGGGAGCGCAATGTCTGGAATTTTCATCCGGAAATCGAGGTCCACCTGATCCGCAACGCCAGCGGCATGGCCTTTGTCGGAGACCATATCGGCGAATTTCATTCGGGCTACCTGACGGTCGTCGGCCCCAACCTGCCGCATGACTGGGTCACTGCGACGGAGCCTGGCGAGATCATTGCGGGCAGGGATGTCGTTATCCAGTTCGATCCGGCCCGCGTGAAGACGATCGCGGAAACCCTGCCGGAGTTCAACCAGCTCGACGCCTTCTTCAGCCGGTGCGAGCGCGGCCTCGTGTTCACCGGAAACACCCGGCGCGATGGCGCCGAGATGATCGAGCGGATGGGCAATATGAAGGGATTTGCACGTCTGTCCCTGTTCATCCAGTTGCTGGACCTGCTCTCATCCTCGGATGAATACGAAATCCTGTCTTCGCCCGAATTCGCGCCAAAACTCGACGCCGGGAATCTCGATGTCCTGCAGCGCTCGCTGATCTATATTTTCGAGCATCTCGCATCCGACATTCATATCAACGAGGTGGCCGACCTTGCCGGCATGAGCGAAAGCGCCTTCTCGCGCTTCTTCAAGAAGAACACCGGCAACAGCTTTACCGATCACGTCAACAAGCTCCGGATCTGGCAGGCCTGCAAGCTCTTGTCGGAGACCGATATGCCGATCACCGATATCTGCTTCGAGGTCGGTTATCTCAACATATCGAATTTCAACAGGACCTTCCTGAAGCAGCACAAGGTCACACCGTCCGCCTATCGCAGGCTGACGAGCCGGCGACGCCCCGTCCGATCGCTTGAGGGGCAATCTCCTTGATGCATTAAAGTACAGATTCGATGCATGGAACGCGCTAGTAGTCTGCGCCATGGATCGTACTATTTGCCCGCGATCAACATCGCCGGGAGGCGCAGAACGATTGGGAGATCGTCTGCGTCAGGGACCTTTAGGAGGACATCATGATCATCAAATCGCTCGTTTCGAGCATCGCTATCGCATGCGCATTTTTCGGCGCCGCAATCCCTGCAGCCCATGCCGCAGAGTGCTCCGGCACTATCCGCGTCCTCGCCCAGCCGCGGGACGGCCTGACCCTGCTGGAGAACTACAAGGACGAGTTCACCAAGCTGTCAGGCGGGGCGGATTTCCAGATCGACTATCTCAACGAGAACGATCGCCGCGCCAAGACCAAGGCCGACGCCTCGACCATCGGCAAATACAATGTGTATTATATTGACGAGGCCAATGTCGCGCTTTTCGCGTCGTCCGGCTGGGTCGCGCCGCTGCTCGACTATTACCCCAAGGATTATGACTACGCGGATTTCGATCCCGGCCGCCAGAAGGTCGCAACCTATGACGGCAAGGTCTGGTTCGCGCCGCTGACCGGCGGCGGCGACCTGATGGTCTATCGCAAGGACCTGCTGGAAGCCGCCGGCATCCAGCCGCCGAAGACGCTCGACGAATATGTCGCGGCCGTCGAAAAGCTGAACCAGCCCGACAAGGGCATCTATGGCACGGCGCTTCGCGGCCAGCGCGGTTCCGGCGCCAATGTCTGGCGCTGGATGCCGTTCTTCAAGGGCTTCGGCGGCAACTGGTTCGACGGCAAGACGCCGGTATTCAACAGCGAAGCGGCCGTCAAGGCGACCGAAGCCTATCTGAAGATCTTCAAATACTCGGCCCCGGGCAGCCAGACGGGCGGCTGGGACGAGGCCGTCGGCGCGTTCACCTCGGGCCAGGTCGCAATGCCGATCGAATCGACACCGCTGGTCGGCATGGCGCTCGACAAGAAGTCGTCCCAGGTCGCCGACAAGATCGGATACCTACCGCCACCGACACCGCTGACCGGCGGCGGTTACGGCCATGGTCTTGCCATCGGCACCAAGGCGAACGCGGACGATGCGGCCAAGCAATGCGCCGGCCTCTTCATCGGCTGGGCAACGTCGAAGGAAAATGAGCAGCGCCGCCTCGAGGAAGGCCAGTTCAGCGAACTCAACCGCACGAGCGTGATGACGAGCGACAAGTTCGCCGAACTCTATGGCCCGGATCTTGGCCAGGCTCTGGCCGAAACCGGCAAGGTGACGGCGGTGAATTTCTGGCAGAACGCGCAATGGCCGGATCTCGGCGACCGCTGGGGCATCATCCTCGAAGAGCTGATCACCGGTACCCGTACCGACATCAAGGATGGCCTCGACGAGCTCGACGGCTTTGCCAAGGATCTGGTCGCGCGCAGCCAATAAAGAAAGCTGCCTCTTTCCGTGTCCCGGCGGGCCTTCGTCCGCCGGGGTTTCTGTCCATCGGCGTTTCATCGCCGGAGGGGTACCCCATGAAAGCCAAACATGTTTTGCCGGCAGTCTTCCTGACGCCTGCAATGGCCATCCTGGCCGTGCTGGCCCTTGTGCCGACGGTCTATGCCATCGTCATTTCGTTTCAGGACCGCGAGCTTAGCCGCCCCGATGGCCAGTTCGTCGGCCTGGTAAATTATCTATCTCTCTTTTCTGACAGACGCTTCATCAATGCCATTCAGGTCTCCCTGACCTGGGAAGTGTTGACAGTCTGCCTGACGCTACTGATGGCGATCGGGCTCGGCATCCTGCTGTTCGAATGCACGACGCCGAAGATGCGCAACATCCTGTCCTTGCTGTTCCTCGTGCCGGTGATCCTACCGCGCGTCTCTGCCGCCTTCGTCTGGAAATTCGCCTTTCATCCGCTCTACGGGATCATCACCTACCCCTACAAGGCGATCACCGGGCAACCGCTGGACCTCTTGTCCAATCCGCTGACGGCGCTCGGCACCGTCGCGCTGGTCGATGTCTGGCAATGGGGTCTGTTCTTCTCGGTCATCGTGCTGAAGCTGTTGGAAACTCTGCCGCCGCAGCCCTTCGAGGCCGCACGGCTCGATCACGCCAGGACTTGGGAAATCTATGCCTATGTCGCGCTGCCCATGCTCAAGGCGCCGCTGATCTCGCTGGCCTTCGTCAAGATGATCGAGTCGCTGCGCGCCTTCGACCTCATCTATGTCATGACCCGCGGCGGACCCGGCATTTCGACGGAAACACTCGATATGTACGCCTTTTCGCAAGGCTTCATCGAATCCGGCCGGATTTCCTATGCCTCGAGCATGGCCGTGTTGATGATGATCGCGACATCGGTCGCCTTCACCTTTCTCTGGAAGAGGGCCAGGATATGAGTTCGCGTCACCTCGGCCGCACCGCCGGAAAGGTTATCCTTGCGCTGGCCGCCTTTTCCGCTGTCTTCCCCGTCTTCTGGACTATTCTCAACGCCTTCAAGAACCGCGTCGATATCGTCACGCCGACGCCGCTGTTCTTCTTCACCCCGACGCTCGACAATTTCGCCTATGTGCTGGGGCGTGGCAGCGTCTTTGCCGGCCTCATCAACTCGGTGATCATCTCCGGAATGGCGGTGCTGATCGGTGCGGTCCTCGGCTTGCCGGCCGCCTATGCGATCGCGCGTTATCCCAACCGCTGGTCGAAGGATATCCAGTTCTTCGTCCTGTCGCTGCGCTTCCTGCCGCCGGTCGCCGTTGCCATCCCGCTGATGGTCATCTGGCTGGATTTCGGCTTGTACGACACGCGGCTGTCGATGATCGTGACCTATACCCTTCTGACGCTTGCCACCGTCGTCTGGCTCAGCGTGCCCGCCTTCAGCCGCGTGCCGAAGGAGGTCGAGGAGGCGGCGCGCGTCGATGGCTATGGACCGTTCGCGATCTTCTTCCTGATTGCGCTGCCGATCGCCTCGCGGTCGCTGATCGGCGCCGTCGCCTTCAGTTTCGTGCTGGTCTGGAACGAATTCCTGATCGCGCTGATGCTGACGACCTCCGACGCCAAGACGCTGCCGATCGTCGCTTCGGAACTGACGCAGCTTGGCCGCGATGTTCCCTGGGGCATCCTGAATGCGTCGGTCGTTCTTCTTTCCATTCCGCCGCTGCTCTTCATCGGAGTCTTGAGCGGCATGCTCAACAGCGCCTTCAAGCGTAAGTCATCGTAAAGGATCACAAGATGGAAGCTCTCGTTCTGGAGCAAAAGGGCGTGCTTGCCCTCAGGGATATCGACCTGCCGACGGACATCGGCCCCGACGATGTCAGGATCCGGATCCATACGGTCGGCATCTGTGGCAGCGACGTGCACTATTATACCCATGGCGCGATCGGCCCCTTCGTTCTGCGCGAGCCGATGGTTCTGGGCCACGAGGCCGCCGGCACGGTGGTGGAGGTCGGCGGGAATGTGCAGGGTCTGGCCGTGGGCGACCGCGTCTGCATGGAGCCGGGTATTCCGAACCTTTCCTCACGCGCGTCAAAACTTGGGATCTACAATGTCGATCCGGATGTTCGGTTCTGGGCAACGCCGCCGATCCATGGCGTGCTGACGCCCTATGTCGTCCACCCCGCCGCCTTTACCTACAAGCTGCCGGACAATGTCAGCTTCGCCGAAGGTGCGATGGTGGAGCCTTTCGCGATCGGCATGCAGGCCGCCGCGCGCGCGCGGATATCACCCGGCGATGTCGCCGTGGTCGTCGGCTGCGGACCCATCGGCATCATGGTGGCGCTGGCGGCGCTGGCCGGCGGCTGCGCCTGCGTCTACGTCTCCGATTTCAGCGCGGAAAAGCTGGCGATCGCAGGCCGCTATCCGGGGATCATTCCCGTCAATATCGGCGGGCAGGATCTGAACGACGCCGTTCAGGCCGGCACCGCCGGCTGGGGTGCCGATATCGTCTTTGAAGCCAGCGGCAGCGCCAAGGCCTATTCCGGCTTGTTCGATCTCGTCCGGCCGGGCGGTGCGGTGGTTTTGGTCGGACTGCCGGTCCAGCCGGTGAGCTTCGATGTCTCCGGCGCCATTGCCCGGGAAGTGCGCATCGAGACGGTGTTCCGCTATGCCAATATCTTCGACCGGGCGCTCCAGCTCATCGCCTCGGGCAAGGTCGACCTGAGGCCGCTCATCACCGAAACCTTCGATTTCGCCGAGAGCATCGCCGCGTTCGAACGGGCCGCCGCCGGCCGGCCAACGGATGTGAAACTGCATATCCGCATGGAAGCGGGAGGACACTGAGATGTCGAATATCGTTTGCTCCGGCGTCGACAAGAACTATGGCGCCGTCAATGTCATCAGCGATTTCAACCTCGACGTCGCCGACCGCGAATTCATCGTCTTCCTCGGTCCGTCCGGATGCGGAAAATCGACCTTGCTCCGGATGATCGCCGGGCTTGAGGAAATCTCCGGCGGAACGGTCTCGATCGGCGGCACGACGGTGAATGAACTGGAGCCGCGCGACCGCGGCGTCGCCATGGTCTTCCAGAACTATGCGCTCTATCCGCACATGTCGATCTACGACAACATCGCTTTCGGCCTGAAGCGAATGAAGATATCGAAGGCCGATATCGACCAGCGCATCAAGGCCGTGTCCGCCACCTTGGGACTGGAACCCTATCTCGCGCGCAAACCGGCCGAGCTTTCCGGCGGCCAGCAGCAGCGCGTGGCGATCGCACGCGCCATGATCAAGACGCCAAAGGTGTTCCTGTTCGACGAGCCGCTGTCAAACCTCGACGCCAAGCTTAGGCACCACATGCGCGTCGAGATCGCGCGGCTTCACCAGAAGCTGCAGACGACGACGATCTATGTGACCCATGACCAGCTGGAAGCGATGACGCTCGCCGACCGCATCGTGCTGATGAAGGGCGGTGCGATCGAGCAGGTGGGAACACCGGCCGAAATCTATGGCAAGCCGCGCACGCTGTTCGTCGCCGGCTTCATCGGCACGCCCAACATGAACCTGATCGATGTCACCATTGCTCGGGAGGAGACCGGCTGGCTCTTGCGGACGGAAGGAACCGATATCCGTATTTCCGGGCACGGTTTTGACCTGAAACCCGGTCAGGAGGCCGTGCTGGGTATCCGCCCGCCGGATCTGGTTCAGGCGCCTTCAACCGCCGGCAATGTCCTGACCGGCGTCGCCGATCTCATCGAGTTCCATGGCAACGACGCATTGGTGACCTTCAGGATCGGCGGCAAGGAAATCGGCGCCCTGGTCGATGCCGCATCCTGCCCCAAGACTGGTGAACGGCTGACATTCTCCTTCGATGAGGCGCGCATCCACCTGTTTGACAAGGCGTCCGGCCTGACGCTTCGGCGCGATGGAGGAGCCCTACAATAACCTGGTGGAAATCTCCCTCCACCGGCCAGTCGGGCAAGAGCGCTCAACAGCGACGTTCTTGCCCGACACGCTTTCCGGCTATGCGAACGAGTGAGATCTCGTATTCCATTTTCCGGCTGCATTCTTGACTGCAGCCGGCAATTGCGGTGCTCTTCGCCAGGCACATTGCCGGCTCGATGAGGAGATGCATCATGAAGCAATTTACAGGCGGCTGCCTCTGCGGCGATGTCCACTTCGTCGCGACCGGAAGCCCATACCGGGTGGGCATCTGCCACTGCCTCGACTGCCGCAAGCACCACGGCGCGCTGTTTCACGCGTCCGCCATCTTCCCCGAGGATGCGGTGGCGATCGAAGGCGAGACGCGTGACTATGCCGGCCGCTTCTTCTGCCCGCGCTGTGGCTCGCCGGTTTTTGCCCGCACGGGGGACGAGATCGAGGTCAATCTCGGATCACTCGACGCTCCCGACCAGTTCCAGCCGACATACGAGCTCTGGACGATCCGCCGTGAATCCTGGCTGCCGCCGTTTTCAACGCGGCTTTATGAGCGCGACCGTGAAAACGAAGGCCGGTTCGAGGATTGACCGTTCCGCTCAATCCTCAATGGCGGCCAGCGCTGCCCGGAGTTTCGTCGGACTCTGTCCAAAGGCCTGCGAAAAGGCGCGGGAGAAATGCGAGGCGTTCTCGAAGCCGACCTCGAGCGCAACCTCGATCAGCGGCGCCTTGGTCCTGGTGAGCAACTGCTTGGCCCGCTCCATGCGCACCCGCCGGTAGACGAGAGCGGGCGAACTCTTGGTCTCGTTCATGAAAAGCCGCTCCATCTGCCGCCGCGACAGGCCGACCGACGAGGCCAGTTCCTCGATCGGCAAGGTGCTCTCGACATGCTGCTCCATGATGATCAGAACGGCGCGAATGCGCGGGTCCTTGCACTCGATGGACAGCGGCTTGCGGGTCTGGATGGCAAGCGCGGTGCGGGCCTTTTCGATCTGCAGCACTTCCAGCGCATTGCGCTCGGCTTCCTTGCTGATATGCCGCCGCACGATGAAGGCTGCCATGTCGGCGGCACTGCTGCC
>NZ_DATJDJ010000013.1:0-21331 GCF_035497515.1 Pararhizobium sp.
GCATCCAGCTTGGCCATGCGCTGGTCGAGCGGCTTTTTCAGGTCGAGGTCGAATTTCGCGGCGGAGGCTTGAAGCGTTTCGAGGTCTGGCAGATTGCCCTGGTCGCGGGTCCAGAAATGTTTGGCATCCGAGAGACGCGCGCGAACCACCTTGCCGTTGCCGTGGACGATTTCCTTGCCGCCGTCCGTTGCCTCGATGTTGGAAACGAGGATGAACTTGTTCGAGAGACCTTCATCGCCCTGCTTGCGGGTGACGAAGCATTTCTGGTTGGTCTTGATCGTCAGGCGGATGATTTCCGCTGGGATCGCCAGATAATCCTCCTCGAAGGCACCCATCAGCACCTGCGGCCATTCGACGAGGCCGGACACTTCTTCCAGCAGGCCTTCGTCCTCGACGAGCTCGAGCCCGTTGGCGAAGGCTATGTCGCGGGCATCATGCAGGATGATATCCTTGCGGCGCTCGCCGTCGAGCACGACCTTGGCCTTTTCCAGCTTCTCGATGTAATCGCCGAAACGACGCACGGTGATCGCTTCCGGCGCATGGAACCGGTGGCCATAGGTGATGTTGGAAGCGACGATGCCATCGACCTCGAACGGAATGACCTGCGTTTCCTCATTTTCCGGGCCGAAGGTGCAGACAATCGACTGCAGCGGCCGCACCCAGCGCAGCGACCCGGGCTTTGCGGACGCAGCGCCAGAGCGCATCGGCTTCGGCCAGGGGAAATTTCGGATGATGCCGGGCATCACGTCGGCGACGATCTCCTCGGTCGGCCGACCCTGCTTGACGATATGGGCGACGTAGAAATCACCCTTCTTCGGATCCGAGTGGACATGGGCCTCGGAGATCGAGGCAAGACCCGCCTTGCGCAGAAAGCCCTGGATCGCCTGTTCGGGCGCGGAGGTTGACGGCCCCTTGACGTCTTCGCGCACATCGGCGGAACGGGTATTGAGACCGCGGATATCGAGCGTCAGGCGGCGCGGCGTCCAATATTCCCGCGCGCCCTCATAGACCAGCCCCGCCTCGACCAATGCATCGGTCAGAAGCTTCTTCAGGTCACCGGCAGCCTTGCGCTGCAAACGGGCCGGGATTTCCTCGGAGCGGAGTTCAAGCAGAAGATCGGGCATGGACGGATGCTTTTCTGAAGGATCGATGGACTGCGGGGGACTTAGCAAGCCCAACAGCAAAAGTCATCCATTCAATGGTGAAAAGTCGGGGTCTCATGCAGCGTCGCGGACGGGATTCGCTCAATCTCCGCACGATTTCGCTCCGCCTCGATTGTCAAGTCGTAGCCCACCTGCAGATTCATCCAGAGCTCCGGCGTCGTGTTGAAGAAGCGTGCAAGGCGCAGTGCCGTATCCGTGGTAATCGCGGTCTTGCCCATAGCGCCATCAACTGCTGCGCGCGCCGAACGAGGTCCGCAGGAAACCCCTTCTTCACGCTACCGTTCGCCACGGATAGAGAAAGTTTATCCTTGAACGAACGGATCATCCTCGCCTCCGAATTGTATCAGAGAATGATACACGAAAGCAGAGACATCAAGTATCACGACACGATACAAACGGGCTGACTTTGGCCCCTACCATCCCCCTCCGCCACCTCCGCCACCACCGCCGCCCGAAAAGCCGCCGCCGGAGGAAAACCCGGAGGAAGAACTTTTCGGCGGTGGTGGCAGAGACGAGGTCATGGTGCCCGCCATCGAGCCGGCGAAGCCACCCATGCGGTCACCGAAGGAGCCAGAGCTAAAGGAATTGCCGGAATACCAGGCGGGCTGGTAGACGGCGACGCCGGCGGCGGCGGCCAGCAGCCAGCGGTCGAAGGTGTTAGCCCAGGGTTTTTCGACGCCGAGCGCCACGGCATAGGGCAGGAGCTTTTCGAAATGCTGCGGCGACATGTTCGGCACACCGGCCATGTTCATCCGCTCTTTTTCGGCCAGCGTCAGATATTGCCGCAGCCCGTCGATGCCATCCATCATTTTCGAGCCGAGCGGTGTCGGGGCGCCCATCAGGTAGAAGAACAGCATATTGACCAGCACGATGCCGCCGACACCCAGAAGCAACGGCACCTGATGACTGGAAAGCGCGGTGGTAACGACGACTGCCAGCGCGCTGAGCGCCGCCGCGATCAGGAAGAAGCCGAAGAAGGTGACGACGATGATCGCGCCGATCCGGGCAAACAGGCTGCCTTTGCGCTTCAGGAGCTTGGCGAGGCTGACCGATAGAAGTGAAATGAAGACGGAGGCCAGCACCGGCAGCAGGACCAGCAGAACCGTGGTTTCATTGAGAATGCCGGCGATAAAGACCGCCACGACGAACAGCGCCGACAGGACGATGCCGCCGACCACATAGGCGGTATTGGCATGGTAATATCTGTTGCGATGTTCCTTTTCCATGGCACTGCGGAAGTCCATGCCAACCTTTTGCACGGTCGGTCCGTTCGCCTTGTCGATCGTCAGCTTGCCGCCACGGCTCTGCACGGCCGAGAGGAGCGCGGCCTCGCCCGTGGGCAGTGAAGGCGGCTGCGTCTTGGCTGTCCGGGTGATGACCAGGGAATTCTTCAGGTCCTCCAGCACCACATAGCCTTCGACCGCCAGGTTGAGCGCCGCCGCCGCCAAGGCCGTCCAGCCCTCGCCGGAAAAGCCCTTGTTGTCGATATAATTGACCAGCGCCGGCGAAATGCCCTCGGGCGCATCCCAGCGCGGAACGAGGACGCCACGCGCCGGGTCGCGGCCGACCTTCAGCCACATGCGGGAATAATAGAGTGCCGCAAGGACGAAGCCTGTGATGGCAAGGATCGGCGGCAGGTTATCCTGCAGCCACCAACCGCGCGCCTGCGAGGCGGAGGGCGGATCGATACTGCCCTTCGGCATCCTGACGGCGATGGTCAGTCCTTCATAGGCGCCGAGCGGACGGGTCGTGACGAAGGCGAGTTTCGATCCCATCTCCGTAAAACTGGCATTCTTTTCCGTGGCACCCTGCGCGCCCGTGAAGACGGCCATATCGTCGGCACGCACGCCCGGCGGCAGGGTGACGGTCGCCGACGCTTCGTTGATCGGAAACACCCAGCCATTGCCGGTGACATTCCAGTAAAGCTCGTCATGATCGTCGAAAAAGCGGATCTGGCGGCCGGTCTCGTAAGTGATCCGGAAGGTATGCGGGCCGGCGGGCAGGAGGACATCCTTGTCGCCGGTATAGATGCGGATGCCGCCGCTGATGCTTTCGGTGTGATAGGGCTCGGTAACGCCGTCGCGCTCGACGGAGACGAGATTGAAATCGACCCGGACGGTGCGGCCGCTGTCATCGACGAAGGTCATCGGGAAGTCGCGGTAGATGCCGCGCTTGATCTGGTCGCCCTCCACATTGGCGGTGATGGTTTCGCTGACCGTCAGCAGGCCGCTTTTCGCCACCCTAATGTCGGAGCGGTAGGCGGTGATGATCTCGTCGGCGCGGGCGGCACCGGGCAGCATCAGGAAGAGGAGATGGAGGAAACCGAATATCGCAATCAGGTGTTTCATGCGGTGGGTCCCTCCTCGTTCATTCTGATGCTGTTACCGATGCTTACGGGCGATCACCCGTAAAGGCGACCCCGAGCGAGGCGAGTTCGTCCCAGTAGCGCGGATAGGTCTTGGCGACGCAACCGGGGTCGAGAATGGTGATGCCGTTGATCTTCAGGCCCGCCAGGGCAAAGCTCATGGCGATGCGATGATCGGCGAATGTGTCGACATCGGCCGGCAGCGTCTGGCCCGCCAGCGCCGGGTCGGAGGCAACCAGCAGGTCATCGCCTTCTTCAACGGCGAGACCCGGGCGGATATTCGTCAGACCGGTCGAAAGTGCCCGGATCCGGTCGCATTCCTTGACGCGCAGGTTTTCGATGCCGACGAAGCGCACCGGCGTTTCGTTGAAGGCGGCGAGCACCGCGAGCGTCGGGATTGCATCCTGCATCTGCGAACCATCGATGACGGCGGGCATATGCGGGAAGCTGGCGATGACCTCATGGGCTTTCGCATCCGGCTGCGAAAATGCTTCCGCCGCGACGCCGAGGTCAATCTTGCCGCCGGTCAGAACTTCCGCCGCCCAGAGATAGGTGGCGGCCGACGCATCCGGCTCGATCAGATAATCGGTCGCGGTGTAACCGGTCGGCGCAACCTGCCAGACGGACGGGCTCGCCTGCGTCACTTCAGCGCCGAAGGCACGCATGGCGGCAACCGTCAGATCGATATAGCCGCGCGCACCGATCTCCTGGCCGGCCAGTTCGATATTGACCGGGCGCGAGCCGCCGGCCGCCGCCATCAGCAGGGCCGAGACATACTGGCTGGAAAGACCGGCATCGATGGTGACATGATCGCCGGCAAAGTCGCCGGTGCCGGCAACGGTGACCGGCGGGCAACCCGTCTCGGCCTCAATTGAAACGCCGAGTGCGCTGAGAGCCGTGACCAGCGGCGCGATCGGTCGCTTGCGCATGTGTTGGTCGCCATCGACGACGACGGTGCCATCTACGAGCGCCGCCGCAGCCGTCAGGAACCGCGTTGCGGTACCGGCATTGCCGAGAAACAACGGCTTGTCGGCTGGCAAAAGCTTGCCGGTTCCGGTGACGACGAAGGTCGTATCATCAGGTTCTGATATCTCCACGCCCATGGCGCGCAGGGCATCGGCCATATAACGCGTGTCGTCGCTCTTCAGCGCGCCCGTCAGCCGGCTCGTGCCCTTGGCAAGGCCGGCAAGAAGAAGTGCCCGGTTGGTGATCGACTTCGATCCTGGCGGGCTGACACGTCCTTCCAGCGGATGGCCAGGCGGCAGGATGGTGAGTTTCTGGTCTGCGTTGCTCATGCTCATGTCTCTTGATGCCTTCCGCGCGGCCTGAGGACGGGCCGTGGACTCCTGTCGATGCTGGAAAGCCGTCTACGACGGAATGCCGTTTGGGGCTACTGCATAATTTAAGGGGCTACCGCGACCGTTGCGCGTCATGCTTGACGCGCGGCGCTGTAGATCAAAACTTCACCGTCGGCACGGCGCGGTCGGCCTCGTTGGTGATTTCGAAATAGGCGGCCTTGCTGAAGCCGAAGGGGCCGGCGACGAGATTGGACGGGAAGCTCTCGACCTTGACGTTGAGATCGCGGGCGGCGCCGTTGTAGTAGCGGCGCGACATCTGCACTTCGTCTTCGATGTCCTCCAGCGACTGTTGCAACTCAGCGAAGTTCTGGTTGGCCTTGAGGTCGGGATAGGCCTCCGCCAGAGCGAACAGCTTTGCGAGCGCCTGGCTGAGCATGCCTTCCGCCGCAGCGCGTCCGGCCACGTCTCCAGCCGGCACGGCTTGAGCCTTGTTGCGCAGTTCGACGATCGCCTCCAGCGTACCCTTCTCGTGGGCGGCGTACCCCTTGACGGTCTCGATCAGGTTGGGGATCAAATCGGCGCGGCGCTTCAGCTGCACGTCGATACCGGACCATGCCTCCTCCTTCACCTGCCTCGCCTTGACCAGGCCGTTATAGACGAAGATCAGGTAGAGGATCACGACTGCGGCAACGGCCAGGGCAATCATCGGCTTTTCCTTCCGGGAACATGTGTTTCCACCAAGCTTAAGGTGCGCTGGCCGCCGTTGAAAGCCAAATTCTCCGGCGCGCGATCACCGCCCCGCTTTTTCCCATCACGAGCCGTCTTTCCCTGTTCCGCGGGGAACCGCGCGACAAAGCCGTTTCATCGATAGTGGGTCCATCGAACAACGCCCAACACGAAGAACCGGCCCGATGAAAACGCTCGCAACCCTCATCAACATCATCGCCTTTTCGGCCTTGTTTTTTGCCTATGCGACCGTTGGCAACGTTGAAAAGCCGGCCGGCGTTCGCCGCGCGCTTCAGACCTATGCCGGCCAACTGCCGACCGGCACGTTTCCGACCTTGAAGCTGGTCTGGCAGATCGGCGTCGATGCCGGCGATCTGATCTGAGTCTGCTTGGAAAGGGAGATAGGACGGCGGCGCATGATAGGGCCACCCGACCGGGCGTCAACCACCTACCGCCTCGTGGCGCTTGGCCTGTGCATTGGCGTTTCGTGCACTCCCATGATCTGTCCAAAGCAGACCACGGCCACCCGCTGTTCCGTCGTCTTGGCGATATACATATATTCGTCCGCCCGTTTGATGAAGGAGGCCGGCGTATCGTCCGGACGCAGGAAGGTGACGCCGACGGCCGCACCGGTATAGGTCACCCGGCCATCGATCGGGATCGGCTTGAACACACGCTCCATCGCGTCCTGCAGGTTCTGCTGGATATCGCCGGCAAGTTTCAGATCGACATCAAGCAGGACGACGAATTCATCGCCGCCGACCCGGGCGATGAAATCCGTGGCGCGAAAGCTTTCGCGCAGGCGGCTGGCAATAATGCGAAGAACCTCGTCGCCGGCGGCATGGCCCAAGGTGTCGTTCACGGCCTTGAAACCGTTGAGGTCGATGAAGGCCAGCGCGAGCTTTCGATCGTTCAACATGCTGCGCACGACGGATTCGGTGACGACCTCGTCGAAGCAGGCCCGGTTTGGCAGGCCGGACAGCGCATCGGTTCGTGCCGACGCCTTCAGGGCGTTTTCGATTTCGCGCTGCTGGCGGACACGGGCCGACACGTCGACGATCACCTCGACATCGAAGGAAACACCATCGATGACCGTACGTTGTGCCGAAATCAGGGTCGGGATGATCGTGCCGTCGGCATAGGTAATATCGACTTCTTCCAACTCGTAAGAGCCCTCCTCCGCCAAAAGGCGATGACGGCGGTCGCGGGCGGGATTGTCGATCGCGGCGCCATCCGAAGTCAGCTTCTTGCCGCGGATATTCTCCCATTTCAGGCCGGTCAGCTTCAGATAGGCATCATTGACCTTCGCATAGCTCGACGTCTTCGTGTCGCTCGTGGTGATCGACATCGCAATCGGCGCATGCTCGAACATGCGCATCAGCATCGAGGCCAAGACGTCTGGCGGGAGGATATCCTCGTCTTCCATGGTGCATCCTGATTATTCGCGTGCCGCCACCCTAAAGCAAAACCTTTAAGAGGTTGCTGAGACTAAAAGGGCATCCATGGTTCGATCTTGCGCGCGGATCGTGTACATCACGCGCGAAACAAGTGGCAGGTTGTTGTTTTCACGCAGTATAAGGCAATGGCATATTTCTTCGCCTAGTTATAACTCGGGATTGCGACAATCCCTGTTGGGCGTATTCTTCACCCATGTTTTCCGCGTAGCACGGACATTGTGATTCCGTGCATTCTGGCCATGAAGGCCGCTCCGAAACCTTACGGCGCGACGCAGGGCAAAAGCGATCCGCCCAACCATCGGTGAAGTGCGAAACTTGAAACATGACCATCATATCCATGATCACTCTCTCGGCGCTGGTTCTTGTCTGCATGAGTCACGTGGCAGCAAGCCGCACGCAGAAGCAGGAACAGAAGCAGCAGAGCCTCGTTCCGGTCCGGGTCCGTTATCCGGGCCAGCGCTGACAGCGTCCGACACCATGGGCAGCGCTTCGGTGCCCGTGACAGGTTCGACCCTGCCCATTTTGGCTGGCTTCCCGCGCAGGCTCGGCCGCGCTTGGTGCTAAGATAGGGCGGCTCACGCCGTCTGATGGACCAGATTGATCCCGCCGGCATCCGTCAACAGGAACGCCTCGCCGCAGGCCTTGGCGAGCGTGCGGACGCGCAGGATGTAGCTCTGGCGCTCCGTCACCGAAATCACGCCGCGCGCGTCAAGCAAATTGAAAACGTGGCTGGCCTTGATGCACTGGTCATAGGCCGGGAAGACGCATTTGTGCAGGGTGGCGTTGGCGCCCGTATCAGGCGCACCGGCGGCGAGAAGCGCCATGCATTCCTTTTCGGCATCGACGAAATGCTGCTGCAGCATCGCCGTATTGGCAAATTCGAAATTGTGGCGTGAATATTCCTGCTCGGCCTGCAGGAAGACGTCACCGTAGCTGATCTTCTCGTCGCCGT
The DNA here is from genome assembly GCF_035497515.1 of Pararhizobium sp. Lineage (GTDB taxonomy): Bacteria > Pseudomonadota > Alphaproteobacteria > Rhizobiales > Rhizobiaceae > Pararhizobium. The sequence goes on from NZ_DATJDJ010000013.1 coordinate 7,962, forward strand.
CGCGACCGTTGAAGTTCAGGTCGTAGACATTGTCGACGCCCTGGACATACATGGCCAGCCGCTCGAGACCGTAGGTCAACTCACCGGAGACCGGCGCGCATTCGATGCCGCAGACCTGCTGGAAATAGGTGAACTGCGACACTTCCATGCCGTCGCACCAGCACTCCCAGCCGAGACCCCAGGCGCCGAGCGTCGGGCTTTCCCAGTCGTCCTCGACGAAGCGGATATCATGCAGCAGCGGGTCGAGGCCGATCGCCTCCAGCGAGCCGAGATACAGTTCCTGCAGGTTCGACGGATTGGGCTTCAGGATGACCTGATACTGGTAATAGTGCTGCAGTCGGTTCGGGTTCTCGCCGTAGCGACCATCCGTCGGACGGCGCGACGGTTGTACATAGGCGGCCCGCCATGGCTTCGGGCCGAGCGCCCGCAAGGTCGTTGCCGGATGGAACGTACCGGCGCCGACTTCCATGTCGTAGGGCTGCAGAACCGCGCATCCCTTGTCCGCCCAATAGGCGTGGAGCGTCAGGATCAGCGCCTGGAAAGAACGCTTCGGGTTCATATGGTCCGGGAGAGCGGCGGTGGTCATGGCATCAGTCCAGGTTGAAATCGGCTGGCTGTCTGGTGCCATGATGGACGAAGGGGGTCAAGGGGCGAGCAAAGCCTGCGGAGCATAAGTGGTCCATCGCTGCCGCGTTGCCGACAATTCATCCATTGTGGTGAGCTCGTATGGAAACAAGGGATCCATGCATGACCGTCAAGATCGACATCGAACTGGATGATACCCACCGCGCATTCGCCGAGAAGATGGTGGCGGATGGCCGCTATCCCTCCGTCTCCAGTGTCATTCAGGCCGGCATCGAACAGATGATGGAGAACGATGCAGCTCCGGCCGCCCCCCTGGCCGGCATGGCGGACGAAATCCGGCGGCGAATGGAATTGCCGAAGGACCAGTGGATTCCATTCGAAGGCGATACGCTGTTCAGCGACATTCGAGCCCTTATCCGTGCCAAGAAAGCAGAACGGCAGTGAGCTATAGGGTCACCCGCCACCTCTCGTCCGAGACGATCTTTCCAAGATAACCATTTTTATCGGTGAATATGCCGGGTACGATATCGCCGAGGAGAAGATCGACGCGATTGAAACAACTTTGCTTTCACTCCGTGATTTCCCGCATGTGGGCACAATCAGAAATGAAATCCATCCGGGGCTTCGCGTCATCCCAACGGCGGGTAAGGCAGTTGTCTGCTTTACGGTGACGGACAACCGGCGCGAAGTCTATGTTGTCTGCATCAGCTATGGCGGAGCGGATTGGCAAGGTCGCGTAAAGAAACGCCAGTAGCGTCTTTGTCTCTTGCGTTGACGTCGTCGCGATCGAATTTCCAATCAGCCGAAGCTTCAGCTGAAACTCTTGGATTCGTTCCAAGGCCGCTTCCTTAGAGCATCAACACGACCATTTCGGTCACTCTGGCTCCTTCAACCGGTACTCCCCTGTCACCGGGTCTTTGACCAGCGTGCCCTGCGTTCCGGTTTCCTGCTGGCGGCGGGCTTCCTGTTGGCGGCGGGTGAGTTTTTCGGCGTCAGCCACGAACTTGCGATAGCCAAACCAGGCGACGGCTGCGAACAACAACAGTAAGATCAATTGCGGCATGTGCGTCCCCCTCTTCCGCTGGCATCAAAGGCCGAAGCGGCCCCATAATGCTCTTTCCTCGGCCATATCGGCAAGGCCAGAGACGGCGGAAGCAGCAAAACGCTCGGCCATGCCGTTGGCGATCGACGCGCCGGGCTGGCGTCGGCCAAACAGGCTGCGCGAGGCCGAAACCAGCTGCAGTTGCGTCTTGTCGCCGAACCGCTTCTTCAATTCGCCGCGCATGTCGCCGAGGCTATCGATCAGCCCGAGCTCCTGGCTGCGCTTGCCCGTCCAGAACAGGCCGGAGAAAATGTCGGGCGTATCGGCCAGCAGGTGGCCGCGCCGTGCCTTGACCATGCCGATGAAAACCTCGTGGATTTCCAGCTGCAGGCCTTTCAGGAATTCGATGTCCCGTTCCTTTTCCGGCTGGAAGGGATCGAGCATGACCTTGTTGGAGCCGGCGGTATAGACGCGACGCTCGACGCCGATCTTCTTCAGCATTTCCGGAAAGCCGAAACCGCCCGAAACAACGCCGATAGAGCCGACGATCGAGGTCGGATCGGCGATGATCTCGTCGCCGGCAAGCGCGATCATGTAACCACCGGAAGCCGCCACATCCTCGACGAAGATGATGACGCGCTTCTTCTTTTCCTCGGCGAGGTCGCGGATGCGCTGGTAAATCAGCCGCGACTGGACGGGCGAGCCGCCGGGAGAATTGACGGAAATGGCCACTGCCGGCGCGCCTTTCGTCGAGAAGGCCTTTTCCAGCACCGGAGCAACGGCCGCAAGGTTCAGCGCCGGTCGAAACTGGCTGCCGCCCGCCATGATCGCGCCGTGCAGCCGGACGACCGGGATCGTCACACCTTCCTTGCGAAAACGCTTCGGCAACAATTTCCTGAACAGTCCGGCCATCGATACTCCCTGACACAAAGTCTTCAATTATGCGTGTTGGCATGTATGCACTGGCGCGCCAAACACAATGGCAGCCTTCAAAAATCATCGCCGGCGGGCATAAGCCGCGCGACCATTGTTCAAATCGTCCACGAGGGAAGAAAATTTTTGGGTGCTCTCCTCGTGCACGATCAACGGCGCTCGCAGCGTCAGCCGGGCGCGGCTCTGCTTGATGGCCGAGACCAGGATGCGAACCGCATTTTCGCCGGCGCGCGGATGCAGGGCGGTGATCTCGATGCCGCCGAAACGGCGGCCGCAGGCGGAAATGATGTCGGCGATCGATTCCGGACGAGCGATCAGCGACAATTGCCCTCCCGGTTTCACGATCGCGCTCGCCGTGCGGATCCAGATGTCGAACAGGCCGTCGGTCATCGCATGCGCCTCGGCCTTCAGGGTATCCGGCGTCTTGCGATCGGAAGCGTCGTTGAACGGCGGGTTCATGATGACATGGTCGAAGAAATTATCGGTGAGGCCGGCCGCCGCCCGTGCCCGGCCGGTCAAGGATACGTCCGCCTCCAGCACGGAAACGCGGGCGGCGAAACGGGCGTTTTCCGCAAGCGCCAGGCTTCTCCTGGCGAACTGCGCCATCAGCGGCGAGCGTTCGACCAGCAGAACCTCGGCATTTTCCATCCGCGAGGCGACCGCCATGCCGGCGGCCCCGGCGCCCGCGCCGAGGTCGGCGACGCGACAGGGTTTGGCGGACGCAACCAGCGAGGCAAGCAGCATGCCATCCATGCCCGAACGATGCCCCTGCCCCAGCGGTTGGACGACGTGAAATTGGCCGCGATGGAAGCTGTCGAGGGTTTCGGTGGTCATATGGTAGAAATTCCGAAGCATCCGCGATTGTGGTTGGCATATCCCCCTCTGTCAGCTTTGCTGACACCTCCCCCACAAGGGGGGAGATCATCCATTTCCCTCACGCTACTGCGAGCAAAACCAAATGTAAGGCGCGCAAATTCGTAGCGGCCAATCTCCCCCCTTGTGGGGGAGATGTCCCGGAGGGACAGAGGGGGGTAAGCCTGCCCAGAGCGGTGCATATGCCGTCAAATCTCCCGCAATTCCGCCTCAAGTCCCGCATCGATCAGGATCTGCCGTGCCTCGTCGGCCTCGTCCTCATCGACCAGGAAGCGGCGGGGCAGCAACCCCAGCGAGCCTTCGAGAATGCTCATGCCCTGATCGGCGATCAGGTAGACGATGCCGACTTCCTTCATCAGGCTTTCCGCGAAAGAGAGCACGACGGCATCATTGGTGCGGATCAATTCCTTCATTCCGGTTCGTTTTCCTGCCTTATTTAAGGAGCGGGACAATTCGCCTCTTGCCGCCACTAGCCCCCCTTTCTATTGTCCAAACTGGAATTTGAACAGGAGTGCCTTGCGTGGGCGTAGTAATACCGCTGGAAGACAGCAAAAACAAACAGGCATCGGTGAAGCCGCTCGTCGACCTGACCAAGGCGGATATGGAGCGCGTCAACCAGCTTATTCTTTCCAAGGCCGGTTCCGACGTGCAGATGATTCCGGAGGTCGCCAACCACCTGATCTCATCCGGTGGCAAACGGCTGCGGCCGATGCTGACGCTCGCTTCCGCCTCGATGTTCGGCTTTACCGGCGATGCTCATATAAAGCTCGCGACCTCCGTCGAATTCATGCACACCGCCACGCTCCTGCATGACGACGTGGTCGACGAAAGTGATTTGCGGCGCGGGAAGTCCACAGCACGGATGATCTGGGGCAACCAGGCAAGCGTTCTCGTCGGCGACTTCCTGCTTGGCCAGGCTTTCCGCATGATGGTCGACGTCGGCTCGCTCGATGCGCTCGACGTCCTCTCGACGGCGGCCTCCGTCATTGCCGAGGGCGAAGTGCTGCAGCTTTCCGTCGCCAAGAACATGGAGACGACCGAGGACGATTATCTCTCTGTCATCCGCGCCAAGACGGCCGCACTGTTCGCCGCTGCCGCCGAAGTCGGCCCGATCGTCGCCAAGACCGACAAGGCCAGCCGCAACGCGCTGAAATCCTATGGCATGAATCTCGGCCTCGCCTTCCAGCTGGTCGACGACGTGTTGGACTACGGTGGCAAGGCCGCCGATCTCGGCAAGAATGTCGGCGACGATTTCCGCGAGGGCAAGATCACCCTGTCCGTCATCCTCTCCTATCGCCGTGGCACCGCCGACGAACGCAGCTTCTGGCGCGAGGCGATCGAGGGCGGTGAGAGCAACGACCAGAACCTCGAAAAGGCGCTTGGCCTCATCACCCGCTATGGTGGGCTGACAGACACGATCGCGCGCGCGCAGCATTACGGCACCATCGCCCGCGATGCGCTTGCTCCGCTACCGCAATCCCCGTGGAAATCGGCGCTGCTGGAAGTCATCGATTTCTGCATCGAGCGGGTGAGCTGATCCGCAACCGGCGGCCATTGCACGCCGAAGCGGAAATTCTTGCCGCACTGCGCCAAAAAAGCCATTCTGTTCATGGATGCTTGGAGCGTGTCGGTTTTCGGTTGCGTGATTGACATCACGAAAACGTGCGCTGGCATGTCGAATTGCGTTTTGTCCCGTGCTCAAACCGATTCCGGTTTCTCGGGTAATGCGTTATTGATCTGGGACTGATTCCGCGCGAATCCGGCGATGGCGCCCAATGGCGCTGCCCGTAACGAAAGGCTTGTCATGCGGCAAAAACACCTTCTTCGCCTGCTCAGCGGCGCAGCATTCCTGGCCTTGGCGTCCCTTGCCGGTGCGCCCCAGGGCTTCGCCGAGGAAAAGGCTGCCGTAGAAGAGAGCAAGCCCTTCGACGTCAATTCGGTGAACAGTTTCTCCGGCGCGTTTCTCGCCGCCCGCACGGCCGATGTCGACAAGGATCTCGATACAGCAACCCGGCTCTACCGCACGGCGCTGGAATTCGAACCGGACAATAACGACGTCAAGCAGCGCCTGATGATTACCCTCCTGATGAACGGCCAGTTCGGGGATGGCGTGAAGATCGCCGAACAGCTGAAGTCGGACGGTTCCGTCGAGCGCATCACCACGATCGCCCGCGCCGTCGAGGCGATCCGCAAGAAGGAATATCGCCACGCCCAGAAAATCCTGAACTACGAAGGCCCGAACGATCTCGACAGGCTGATGAACGGCCTGCTGCTGGGTTGGGCGAAGGCCGGTGAAGGCAAGCCGAAGGAAGCGATCGCCGCGATCGATGCCATGGAAGGGCCGGAATGGTTCAAGATCTTCAAGTCCTATCATGGCGGCGCAATCGCCCTTGCCGCCGGTGACAAGTCCACGGCGCGCTCGAAGCTGAACGACGCCGTTCTGGATCGTGAAGGCGGTGCGGCCGCTCCTGATACGTTCATGCGTGCGGTCGTGGCGCTGGCAAAGCTCGAAGCCCGCGATGGCAACAAACAGAAGGCGCTCGATGCCGTCTCCGTCGGCGAAAACTTCATCAACAACTATGCGCCGCTCGGCGCTCTGCGCAAGAGCATCGAAGAGGGCAAGCCGCAGGAACAACAGGTTCGCAGCGCCGCACAGGGCGCGGCCGCAGTGCTGTTTTCGATCGGCGCGGCACTCAACCGCGACGGCGCGGAGGACATCGTCTCGCTCTATCTGCAGACGGCTCGTGCAGTCGATCCGGACAGCGCCGACATTCTCGTCATGCTCGGCGGAATTGCCGAAAACCTGAAAAAGCCGGAACGCGCGATCGAGCTCTACAAGAGCGTGCCGGAAAACTCGCCGATGCGCCGGCTGTCCGAAATGCAGCTGGGGCTGAGTCTTGCCTCGATCGGCAAGACGGAGGAAGCCAAGCAGCACCTGAAGGCGCTGATCGATCTCGATCCGAAGGATATGCGCAGCTATATCGCCTATGGCAGCGTGCTTTCGGATACCAAGGACTACAAGGAAATGGGTCTGCTCTACGACCGCGCTGTCGAGGAGATCGGACCCGTTCCGCAGCGCAGCCACTGGACGATCTTCTTCCAGCGCGCCATCGCCTATGAACGCCAGAAAATCTGGGACAAGGCCGAGCCGAGCTTCAAGAAGGCACTCGAGCTCAACCCGGACCAGCCGCAGGTTCTGAACTATCTCGGCTATTCCTGGGTCGACATGAACATCAACCTCGAAGAAGGCCTGACGATGATCCGCAAGGCCGTCGATCTGAAGCCGGATGACGGCTACATTGTCGATTCGCTCGGCTGGGCCTATTTCCGGATGAACCGTTTCGATGATGCCGTGGTCGAGCTTGAGCGCGCCGCAGAACTGATGGCGGGCGACCCCACGATCAACGACCATCTGGGCGACGCCTACTGGCGTGTCGGGCGCAAGCTGGAAGCGGTTTTCCAGTGGAACCAGACGCTGGCGCTGAAGCCGGAAGAAGCGGAAATTCCAAAGATCAAGGCAAAGATCGAGAACGGCCTGCCGCCGGTCACCGCCAAGGTTCCGGCCGCGGCCGATGCGACGGACGGCAGCCAGCCAAAGAAGGTGACGCCGGACGCGACCACGCCCGGCAAGAAGTCCTGATTCCGGCTTAAGATGACCCATGATGCAGGGATCGGGGGCTTCGCGCTCACCCGGATGGCGCCAGCGAAGATCAACCTCGCCCTGCACGTCGTCGGTCTGCGGGAAGATGGCTATCATCTTCTCGACAGTCTCGTGACCTTTGCCGATGCGGGCGACCGCATCGGCTTTTCCATTTCCGACCCCGACCGCTTCACGATTTCCGGTCGCTTTGCGCGTGATCTGCCGGCGGCGGAGGATGCGAGCGCCGACAGCAATCTGGTGCTCAAGGCCCGCGATCTCCTGCGCGCGCATCTGTCCGAAACCGGAATCCCGACCGGACCTGTTCATCTTCATCTCGAAAAGAACCTTCCCGTCTCTTCCGGCATCGGCGGCGGCTCCGCCGATGCGGCCGCAGCGCTTCTCGGCCTGATGGATCTGTGGCAGGCGCCGGTTGCCGCCGATAGTCTCCTCGACATCGCACTGAAACTCGGCGCCGACGTGCCCATGTGCCTGAAGGGCAAGCCGCTGGTCGCGCGCGGCATTGGCGAGGATATCGAGCTTCTGCCGGCCTTCCCGTCCTTTCCGATGCTGATCGTCAATCCGCTGAAGGCTGTCTCGACGCCGGTGATCTTCCGTATGCTGACGAGCAAGACCAATCCCGCGCTCGTGATGCCGGAGGCCGGGATTGAGCAGGACGGATGGATGTTTGCCCTGAACGGCATGCGCAACGACCTGGAGCCGCCAGCACAATCGCTGGAGCCGACCATATCAGCCGTTTCCGACGCACTTGGCCGTGCAGGCTCTGCCTTCGTGCGGATGTCAGGGTCCGGCGCCAGCTGTTTCGGACTTTTTGCCACAGGCCGGCTGAGGGATACGGCCGCCGACATGCTTTCACGGCAAAACCCCGACTGGTACGTTCTGGCTTGCAACAGCATCGGGGGAAAGGAAACAGATGATGGCCGAAACTAAGCAGGCAAGACGCTTCATCCCCGTCGGCATCGCCGTACTGACCGTATCCGATACCCGCACGCTTGCGGACGACCGCTCCGGCGATACGCTGGTGGCGCGGATCGAGGAGGCCGGGCACCGGCTCGCGGCGCGCGCCATCGTGCCCGACGACAGGCAAAAGATCGCGGCCCAGGTGAAGGCCTGGACGCTGGACAAGGCGATCGACGTGGTGATCACCACCGGCGGTACGGGCTTTACCGGACGGGACGTGACGCCGGAAGCGCTGGAGCCCCTGTTCGAAAAGCGCATGGACGGGTTTTCGGAGGTGTTTCACCGCCTGTCCTACGACAAGATCGGCACAGCGACGATCCAGTCGCGCGCTACCGGCGGCGTCGCCAACGCCACCTTCATCTTCGTTCTGCCGGGATCTCCCGGCGCCTGCCGCGACGCCTGGGACGGCATCCTGAAGCAACAACTCGACTACCGGCACATGCCCTGCAATTTCATCGAGATCATGCCAAGACTCGACGAGCACCTGAAGCGCGGCTGATCTTCTCCAGAGCAACGGCTTGTTTTCCCTGTTCCATTCGAAACAGCGCGGATCTCCATGCCCGGCTAAAACCGTTCTGACAACGAGAAGCGATATGACGCGCCAGCCGCGGCCGGAGCGGAAAGCCCTTTTCAGACAGGATATTCAGTCAAGCAGGGTGGACCTCAAAAGGGTTCACCCCTTTTCTGGTTGTGTTCCCGCGGTGGGCAGCCCGCTTAGATTTCGTCTGCGTCAAGGCGATTGCCGACCGCGACCCAGGCCGGCACGAGCTCGCTGCCAAGACGGCGCACCGCCCTCCCAGTGGCGAAATCGCTGAGCGGCATGCCCGATTTCGCGATCGCCGTAGCCTGCTGCCGCGACAGAAGCAGGCCGAGCTCCAGGGGCGCCGCGCGGGTCACGATCCGCCGAAGGAACGGCCGGCGGTGCAGGCGCGACGGCGAGAACCGCGCCGGAGTCTTTCCAATCGTCATATATTCCGCGATATCGTCGATCCAGCGACCGGCGGGCCGCGCGCCCGCTTCCAGCAGAAGCAGCCAGGTGCCCCGCGCCGAGCGGACGATATCCTTCATGTCCCAGTTGGTACAGAACCGCGCACCGGCGGCATCGGCGACCCGGCTGGAGCCGTCGCGCGAGGCATGATCGAGGATGATCACGTCGCTCACAAGTCCCTCCACGGCGCCTGCGACCAGCGCGGACAGGGTCTGTGCCAGCTCGGCTTCGTTGTTGCGGGTTTCCATGATGATCGTCAGCATCGTCGTCCATACCGCATCGCACACGGAATTTCCATAAAGCCTTCGTTTCCGAAGAATTTACTTTTCATTCATGATGAATGCGCCCGCATCCGAACGGTCCTCCTGCCGTTGCCCCACCCTTCGGGACCACTGCGGAAACCTGCATTCGCGATTTTGTTCTTGCATTGTTCTCATTTTCGCGATAGGAAAATAATCAGAGAATTTCGGAGCGCCCGGTATCGGCATTCCCCGGAGAATCCCATGAACGAGCTGTCTCACATCAGGCAGGGTGCTTTGGCGCCTGCCCATACGGCAGATATGGCCGAAGCGATGATCGCCGGTTCGGGGCTTCGCATCGATGTCGATCGCCGGCGCGGACGGGGTGCTGCGCTGAATACATCCGGGCGGTTCGAGCCGGTCTCGCGCACGCTGGAGGATGACGGCTGGGCCTCGATCGAGGACCTGCCGGACTTCAAGACCGACGTTCAGATCGAAAAGCCGCGCTCGATCATCAGCCGCAACGATTCGCCCGACATTCCCTTCGATCGCTCGGTCAATCCGTACCGGGGATGCGAGCACGGCTGCATCTATTGTTTCGCGCGGCCGACGCACGCCTATATGGGCTTGTCGCCGGGGCTTGATTTCGAGGCCAGACTGTTTGCCAAGCCGGATGCCCCCAAGCTTCTGGAACGCGAACTGGCAAAACCGGGCTACAAGGTCCGCCCGATTGCCATCGGCACCAATACGGACCCCTATCAGCCGATCGAGAAGGAATGGCGGATCATGCGCCAGGTCCTCGAAGTGCTGAAAGCGGCCGATCACCCGGTGATGATCGTCACCAAGTCGGCCATGGTCATACGCGACATCGATATCCTGGCGCCGATGGCCGAGAAGGGCCTCGCCAAGGTTGGCCTGTCGGTGACGACGCTCGATCGCAAGCTGGCGCGGCTGATGGAGCCGCGCGCCTCGACGCCCTCGAAGCGGCTGGAGGCCATCAAGGCCCTGTCGGACGCGGGCATTCCCTCGACGGTGATGATGGCGCCGATCATTCCGGCCCTCAACGACCACGAGATCGAACGCGTGCTGGATTCCGGCAAGGCGGCCGGGGCGGCATATGCAAGTTATGTCCTGTTGCGCCTGCCGCTGGAGGTAAGCCCGCTGTTTCGCGACTGGCTGCTCCGGAACTATCCGGATCGCTACCGCCATGTCATGTCGCTCGTTCGCTCGATGCGTGGTGGCAAGGATTACGATGCCGAATTCGGCAAGCGCATGAAGGGCGCCGGTCCCTATGCCTGGCAGATCGGAAGGCGTTTCGAAATGGCCGCCAAGCGGCTGGAACTCAATGTCGTGCGCCGGCCGTTGAACTGCGACCTGTTCGTGCCGCCGCTTGGAACCGGGGTCCAGTTGTCGCTACTCTAGCCACCATTACCTTCGGAACGTCCGTTCCGGAGATCGGCATGCCGATGCTGTTTCTTGCCCCGAGGCACATCGGCCCTCCTCCGGCAGCCGCCTCACGCCGGAGGACTTGCAGGGAATCGGGCTTGTGTGCAAGGTCCGCCGCATGACCAGACGCACGCCGCCCGATTCCCCTTTTCTTTTTGAAACGATCGAAGGTCCGGATTTCAGCTTCGAACTGGCGGGTCGCCGGGATGGCCTCTGGCCGGTGGCAGGAACGGACGAGGCCGGACGCGGGCCTTTGGCCGGCCCGGTGGTCGCCGCCGCCGTCATCCTCGATCCCGACAACATTCCGGAAGGCCTGAACGACAGCAAACAGTTGTCGATCGCCAGACGCGAAGAGCTGTTCGACATCATCCTCGCCTGCGCCACCGTGTCGATCGCCTCTTCCGGCGCCGACCGGATCGATGGAACGGATATCCGCAAGGCGAGCCTCGATGCCATGCGACGCGCCGTGCTGGGTCTCTCGAGCCGTCCCGCGCTGGTGCTGGCCGATGGCCGCGATGTGCCGCCCGGGCTTCCCTGCCACGGCAAGACCGTCGTCAAGGGCGATGCCCGCTCCGTCTCGATCGCCGCCGCCTCGATTATCGCCAAGGTGGCGCGCGACCGGATGATGACCCGCGCCGACCTCGTCTTCCCGGCCTACGGCTTTGCCATGCATGCGGGCTATGCGACCCGCCGCCACCGCACCGCCATCGACAACCACGGCCCCTGTCCGCTGCACCGGATGAGTTTTCGACCGCTGCGGCAGGATGGCAATGACCCCGCCGATGACGATCTGTCCGCCTGATATCCGTCAGGCAGATATGGGAACAACAACGGCCCCCATGCATTGAAGATCAAGGTGCGGCCATCGGCAGCGAAGACACAGCTGCGGTTTTTCTTGCGCCCGCGGTGTCCGCGGTAACAAACGGCAAAGCGGACGGGATATAGGTTCCAGCGAACTGTTTAGCCCGCGATTCTATGAAAGGATCGAAACTTGCTCTTTGGTCTGATTTTGATGGCTGCCACGGCGGCGGCGAACGTGTCCGCGACAGAGCAACCGACGGTCGATGCCATGCAGGCCGACCTGCAGACGGCCTATTCCTGCAAGGAGATCGACGGCCGCAAGGTCTGGAAGGGCGGGCTTGCCTATTACATCCAGTCCTTCGTCTATGACGGACAGGAAGTGGCCGACGAGACCGACATGGCGACCGACGCCGTACTTCCCGAAGACAACAGCCCGGAAACCATGCGCGAATTCGAACAGGCCTGCCTGACCATGGCGCCGTCGGCGCATGCGGGGAATTGATTCGGCCCTTTAATTGCGGGACTTAGTCAAGTCTGTTTTGTCCGTGCCGGGGTCATGGTCCTTTTCGAGGTCGCTGCCTCATGATGATGTTCGGGTCGGATGCCTCAACGTGTGGAGCGCTGTGCGATCAAACTCGCCAGCAGCCGAAACAACGAGGTCACCGCAACCACCGTCCCGGCGGGACATCACAGGCCCAAGGGAGCCCTGCGATTCCGGATAGAGGTCGATAACGGATCAGGCCGGTTCCTTGCCCCACTGGAATGAGGTGCCATCAACCCATATGCAGTGCAGGATGACGGCCAGTTTGCGAGCAACAGCGACCTGCGCCTTTTTCATTCCATTGCGTTTGGCCAGCCGAAGGCCCCAAGCCTTCAGGGAGCACCAACGCTTCGTGCGATGTAGTAAAACACTGGCCGCCTCGAAGAGATAGGTTCGCAACAAGCGATCTCCCCATCGCGAGACTTGACCGACGGTGTCCGTTTCGCCGGATTGCTTGCGTCGCGGCGTCAGGCCCAGATAGGCGCCAACGGATGTTGCACTTCGAAAGCGCGACGGGTCGTCGATGGTATGGCGGAAGGTCAATGCCGTTACCACACCGATGCCCGGCACGGTCATTAACCGTCTTGTCGTCTCGTCTGTTCGAGCCATCTGCCGGATCTGGCGATCCAACCCCTCAAGTTCTCGACAGACATGGCCATGGACGGAGAGGAGCGGTAGCAAGACAGTCCAAAGCACATGACCCTCTCCGGTCAAGTCGATGACGCAGCGCTGGAATTGTCCGGCGATGGCGCGAGGAAAGATCAGGCCGCATTCTTTCAACATCGATCGGATCTGATTTTCGAGATCTCGTCGCATCGTCACGAGCCGAGACCTTGCGATCAGTAGCGAGCGCACCTGTTGGCTGGCCTCACTCTTCACCGCAACCTCGCGATACCATCCAATCCGAACCAACTCGGCCAAGCCGCGCGCGTCGTTCTCATCGCTTTTGTTCATTCGGACGGACAGAACCGCATGTGCGTGTCGCGCGTCGATACAGACAACCGGCATACCGATCCTTTTCAGTTCATGCCAGAGCCAGCTCGACATGGCACCAGTCTCAAAGCCAACGCGTTCGGCATCAGGGGCTTTCTTCGCCAGCAGCGCCGCCAGAGCGCCAGGATCCGACTTCGCCCGGCCCTCGAAGATCAGGCGACCGGTCTCGTCAACGACGCAAACGGCAGTCTCCTTTTGTGACACGTCCAATCCGACATACTGTTTCATTGTGATGTCCTCCCGTTGTTAATGGGACCAGTCTGCCACCAACCAGGAGACTGGAAAACGCGGTTAGCAATTACGCCATCGTG
>NZ_DATJDJ010000014.1:0-31181 GCF_035497515.1 Pararhizobium sp.
AAAAAAGTCTTGATTACGACAAGGTTTTTTCTTATCTCCCATTCAGCCCAAAGTCGCACGTGCCCATGGGTGTCCGCCGACCCTCGAACTGGGAAATATCCCTAAGGTGAGGTCATCGGTAAGGTACCTGGAACTAACCCCTCCAGTCGCTATCCCGGCCAACCGGAAATGCGAGGACATCTGAAGCAACGACGGTGCGGGCCTTTTTGTTCTCTTCCGGCTTTCCATCAGCCGGGATTACTAAGAGGCACACCTTCATTGCCGGAAGTGCGGTAGGGTTCTCCTTCCAATCAATGGCAGACAAAGCGGATCAAAGCTCCTGGCAGGGCGTTGGTCCATCATTCGCGCATTATGCGCACGTCTGGATCCGGGGTCTCCACCGGCTGGTTCCAGGGCGTGATCGCGTATGCCCTTTGTCCTCCGGTTTTCCGGAGCCTAACAGATTGGGGAATAGCATGGCCACTGCACGCATCATCGACTTCCTGAACACCCGACGTCCCGAAGGTCCCTGCCTCGTGGTTGACCTCGACGTCATCAGCGACAATTTCAAGGCTTTCCGTCATGCCCTGCCGGACAGCGCGATCTACTACGCCGTCAAGGCCAACCCGTCGCCGGAAATCCTGCGCCTGCTCGCAAGCATGGGTTCCAATTTCGATTGCGCGTCCGTTGCTGAAATCGAAATGGCGCTCGATGCCGGTGCGACCGCGTCGCGCATCTCCTTCGGCAACACGATCAAGAAGGAACGCGACATCGCCAAGGCGCATGCGCTCGGCGTTTCGCTGTACGCCGTCGACAGCCACGAGGAAGTCGAGAAGATTTCCCGTGCCGCTCCCGGCGCTCGCGTGTTCTGCCGTGTCCTGACGGATGGCGAAGGTGCCGAATGGCCGCTGTCGCGCAAGTTCGGCTGCGTTCCGCAGATGGCCGTCGACGTTCTCGTCTACGCGCATCAGCTCGGTCTCGTGTCGCACGGCGTCTCGTTCCATGTCGGTTCGCAGATGACCAAGGTCGATGCCTGGGATTCGGCGCTCGCGGATGCCAAGCGCGTCTTCGTGCAACTGGCCAAGCAGGGCATCGAGCTGAAGATGGTCAACATGGGTGGCGGTTTCCCGACCAAGTACCTGCGCGACGTGCCGTCGGCTGAAGCCTATGGCCAGGCGATCTTCGGTTCGCTGCGCAAGCACTTCGGCAACAACATCCCCGAAACCATCATCGAGCCGGGCCGTGGCATGGTTGGCAATGCCGGCGTGATCAAGGCGGAAGTCGTCCTGATCTCGAAGAAGTCGGACAATGACAACCACCGCTGGGTGTTCCTTGACATCGGCAAGTTCGGCGGTCTCGCCGAAACCATGGACGAAGCGATCCGTTACCCGATCCGCACCATCCATGACGCCGACGAGATGGAGCCCTGCGTACTGGCCGGCCCGACCTGCGATTCGGCCGACGTGATGTACGAGAAGAACATGTATCCGCTGCCGGTCTCGCTCACCATCGGCGACGAGGTTCTGATCGAAGGCACCGGCGCCTACACGACGACCTATTCGGCGGTCGCTTTCAACGGCTTCGACCCGCTGAAGGCCTACGTCATCTGATCAGCCTGCTCCGGTTAAACGCCGGAGCAGCAAATTCACAATTTGTCATAACCGCCGCTTATCACGGTATTGGGTACGGGAGGCCACGATGGCCGCTGTTCTTGATTCTGTCCGCGCATTCTTCGCGCAGAATGCCTTCACCATTGACATGGAAAATGCCGGCGACGTCGTCGCGCGCGAAAACCTGCTTGATCGCTCGATGGGTCCGAACCGTCGCCGCAAGTCGTCGGAGGCGCTGCGCCGTGGCCGTGTGCCGGCCGAAGGGCTGGCACTGGTTGCCCGCGATGCTGATGGTCATGTCATCGGCACCGTGCGCCTGTGGAACGTCGAAGCGGGCGTTGCCCGCGATGGCTTGGCCATCGATGCCCTGCTGCTCGGACCGCTTGCGGTCGATGGCGGCCATGAAGGCAAGGGCATCGGCGCGGCGCTGATGCGTGCGGCGATTGGCGAAGCCAAGACCCGTGGCCACGGTGCGATCCTGCTGGTGGGCGATGCGCCCTATTACGAGCGTTTCGGCTTCTTTGCCGAAAAGGCCCGCCACCTGGTCATGCCCGGCCCGTTCGAGCGCCACCGCTTCCTGGCGCTGGAACTGAAGGACGGCTGGCTGGATGGCGCCGCCGGCCTGCTTGTTGCCAGCGGCCGCAAACTGTCGCAGGCCTCGTTCCGCCGGGTCGCCTGAACGGAACGTCTCATGCTCCGTGATCGGCCGAACGCTCTTGGCGTCCGGCCGATCTTTTTTGGTGCGCTCGCTCAGGCGTTGCGCCGCAGCGCGAACAGACAGAGCATGCCAATGGTGCCGATGAGAACGACCATCGATCCGATCTTCACCAGCGTCGGGTCGCCCGCCTGGTCGACGACAATCTTGCCGGCGACGAGAAGGACGGCGCCGATCTCGTAGACAAGGAATTGCGGCACGGCGAGCCGTGACGCGCGCAGGGCAGGATAGGCCCGGTGCAGAAGGCCAAACAGCATCGAGACCACGAAGCCGACGAGATTGGCATGCGCATGTGAATTGGCAAAATTCAGCTGTTCGGTAATCCCCATCCAGATACCGAATGCCATGCCGAAGGTTACCCAGAGCAGGCCGCAGAACAGATAAGCATCGTCCAGTTTTTTCATGTGTCCCTCCCAAAGAATCAGGCACCCCCGTGCCTGTGGCGGGATGCTAGCATTTGCGGGGCCAAGTCATAGAGGGATTGCTGCCCGCGTTCTGCTTGCCTGGACTGTTTGACATCTTCCGGCTGATCCCGTATCTGGATGGCGACGGGTGAGAGCCCCGGCCGTCCGCGAGCTTATGCTTTAGGTGAAGTCTCTCGTATCTCTTCGGTCGTCCCTGATTGTGGCGTGCGAATGGTGGCAATGCGGGCTCCCTCCGATAGACTGCACGCTCCATGTTGGAGACTTGAAGATGCGTGGACCAGTCCCGCTTCCATCCCTCGATGCCCTGAAAGATCAGGCCAGACGGCTGCGCGCTGGCTTGGCCGTCGATGGCCAGGACATTACCCACTCGAAATCGCTGGAGCTTCTGGCCGCGCAATATGGTTTTCGCGACTGGAACACTCTGCATGCCACGGTCGGAAACCGGCCGCCGCTCAATCCGTGGATGCTCGGATCGCGTGTGAAGGGCCATTATCTCGGCCAGCCGTTTGAAGCGAGTATCCTCGGCGTGCAGGCGCTCACCACCCAGCCCGGCCGCTATCGGCTGGTGCTGGATTTCGACGAGGCGGTCGATGTCGTCACGTTCGAAAGCTTCTCGGCCTTCCGCAAGCGCGTTCACTGCACGATCGACGAAACCGGCCGGACAGTCGAGAAGACGTCGAACGGCCGGCCGCAGGTGGAGTTGATGTGGTGATGTCAAAGAGGAAGGATGCAGCGCGCTGACCCGCGTCGCATCGTCAAAATCATCCGGCGATATCGACCACGCCGCAATCGCCGGCTTCCGAACCGAAGGCCAGTTGGCGGCCGCTCCGGTTCCAGGCCATGGCCGTGATCGCGCCCTTGCCGGGGCGGCGAAGCAGCACTTCCTTGCTGTCGGCGAAGCGCACCACCATGATCATGCCATCGGCATAGCCGATCGCGACGATTTCCTCTGCTGGATGGCAGCAGACCTGCGTCACCATGATGTTGGCGCGGGTTCCGAGTTCGAGCGGCGCCTTGCCCATCGGGCCGTCCTTGGCCTGGAACGGCCAGACGATGGCGGCGGGTGCGCCGGAGGAGGCGAGCCACTTGCCCTTGGACGACCAGGAAATGGATTTGATCTTGGCCGGATAGCCGGTCATCCGCATATGCCGGGTCTCGGCGCCGGGCTTGGTATCGAGTTTCCAGCCATGCAGGGCATTTTCCTGCATCGTCGTCACACAGAAGCGGCCGTCGGGCGAGAAGGTGACGCCGGTATGGGCGCCCTTCCATTCGAGATCGACGGGTTGCCCGGCCATCGCCACCCAATGCAGCGAAACGCCGTTGTAGCGCGCCAGCGCGATGCGCAGGCCCTTGGGTGCAAAGGCGATGCCCTCGACGGTGCGCTCCTCGGTGAAATCCTTGACGCTGCCGTCGGCAAGCCTCACATGCGCCGTCTTGCCATAGGCGTAGGCGACTGCCCCTTGAGGTCCGGCTGCGACCTGGGAGATCCACTTGCGCGGAACGTTGGCGATTTCCTCGACCGTGCCATCTCCTCGGATGCGCAGCACCTTGCCGTCCTCACCGCCGGTCAGCAGCGTGTCGCTAGCATCATCCCGAATGCAGGAGAGCAGGCCTTCATGCGCTTCCACGGTCTTGTGGCCGTGGTCCAGGCGGTGGATCAGGCCGGAGGATTCGGCAAAGAACGGCACGTCGCCGAGAAAGGCCACGCCGGCGACATGGCCTTCGAGATCAAGAGGAGCAACTGTGGGCATTAGTGCGCTGCGGCCTCAACAGGGGTGGCAGCGCAGGCGTTGAAGGTGCGCTCCAGCTTCTCGCGGTCCAGTTCGCGGCCGATGAAGACGAGGCGGCTTTCGCGCTTTTCGCCGTCCTTCCAGGCGCGCTGGTGATCGCCCTCGATGATCATATGCACGCCCTGGACGACATAACGTTCCGCGTCGCCCTTGAAGGCGATGATGCCCTTGAGTCGCAGGATATTCGGGCCTTCCGTCTGGGTGATCTTCTGGATCCAGGGGAAGAAGCGGTCGGGGTTCATCTCGCCGCCGCGCAGGGAAACGGACTGAACGGTGACGTCATGGATCGGCGACGGTGCATGGTCGTGATGGTGGTGATCGTGTCCATGATGGTCATGATCGTGGTGATGATGGTCGTGATGATCATGGCCGCAATCGGGGCCGTGGACGTGGTCATGGTCGTGATGATCGTCGTGATCGAGGAAATGCGGATCGTTTTCCAGCGCGCGCTCGAGGTTGAAAGCACCCTGGTCGAGAACCTTGGTCAGGTCGATGTTGGAGCGCTCGGTGCGATGGATGCGGGCCGACGGGTTGATAGCGCGCACGGTCGCTTCGATCTTGGCCAGTTCTTCCGGTGTCACGAGGTCGGTCTTGTTGAGCAGAACGACATCGGCAAAGGCGATCTGGTCTTCGGCTTCGCGGCTGTCCTTCAGGCGCAGCGGCAGGTGCTTGGCGTCGACCAGCGCCACGACGGCGTCGAGTTCGGTCTTGGCGCGCACGTCGTCGTCCATGAAGAAGGTCTGGGCGACC
The DNA here is from genome assembly GCF_035497515.1 of Pararhizobium sp. GTDB lineage: Bacteria > Pseudomonadota > Alphaproteobacteria > Rhizobiales > Rhizobiaceae > Pararhizobium. The sequence goes on from NZ_DATJDJ010000014.1 coordinate 5,270, forward strand.
GGCACTGGATCCGCAAGGCCGGTGGTCTCGACGATGATGGCGTCGAAACGGCCGGGGCGGCGCATCAGGCCTTCCACGACGCGAATGAGGTCACCGCGCACCGTGCAGCAGACGCAGCCATTGTTCATTTCGTAGATTTCCTCGTCGGATTCGACGATGAGATCGTTGTCGATGCCGATCTCGCCGAACTCGTTGACGATGACGGCGTATTTCTTGCCGTGGTTGTCCGAGAGGATGCGGTTAAGCAGCGTCGTCTTGCCGGCGCCGAGATAGCCGGTGAGCACGGTGACGGGAATAGGCTTGATGGCGGATGCATCGGTCATGGGAACCTCGGAGATTTGGGCGCCTTCCGGCATGGATGATGCTGATATAGGAGATGCAACGCGCCAGCGCAAATCCTGGCCACGGCCCCGACGAATAAAATCACCCGTTTGCTTTTTCCCTAGCGAAGGACGGAAACGTCGAAGGCGGCGACGTCCTCGAACAATTCGATAATTCCTGTCACGGCATGGGCGATTAGGATTTCGCCCCGCTCGGCCGTTGCCGCGGACGCATCCCCGGCAACGCCTTCGCTGTTCAGATCGCTCATCTTCCAGCCGAAGGCGTGCGGGCCGTAGGCGCGCAGATGCTTGTAGCTTTTGGCAAAATCCGCCTGCTTCGATCCGAAGCGTGCTGCCTTCGCCATGTCGACCTTCGTGGGATCAAGCGCCAGCATCACCGATGTCTCGATGTCACCGCCGTGAATGTCGATCGCCTTGGCGCCCGGGTCGATCCAGCCTTCAGGCTGCCCGAAGCGCGTCCAACTCGTCGCGACCGCCAGCATGTTGAATCGCACGCGTGCCTCGGTGGCGACGATTGTCAGGAGCGGTGAGTTGCCGCCATGCGCGTTCAGCATCACCAGCTTGCGGATGCCTTCGCTGTTCAAATTCTCGGCGATATCAAGCCAACGACTGACGGCTTCGTCGAAACCTAGTGAGCGGGTGCCCACGACGTCCATATGTTCGATCGAGTAACCGATCGGCTCGGTTGGCAGAAACGTCACGGGCAGGGTGGAAGGCAAGCAGCCGATCAGCCGGGTCACCAGCCCCTCGGCGATCAGCGTGTCCGTGTCGAAAGGCAGGTGTGGCCCGTGCTGTTCATGCGCCCCGAGCGGAAGGACGGCGATCCACTCTTTCCGCGCCGAAGCCGGAAGATCGGAATCATTGTCTTTCCAACGGGCTGCGGGGAATGTCATGCTCTTGTCAGCCTTTCGGTTGTACTTGCGGACGGACTGTCATTCGAGTCATACAGGGGTCGGAAGGCCGCGCAAGAACTTTGGGGGAGGACCGATGGGAAAGAAGAGCAAGGCCGAGAAGAAAAACAAGGGCAAGAAGAAGCATGACATCGACGTGCATGCCCAGGACCTCGCGTCGGTTCTCGTACAGGCAGCGCGTTCAATGCGCACCGTGCTGTCGCGCAATCTTCTGGAGAGCGGTCTTTATGCCGGCCAGGATGGCGTGATGCTGGCGCTTGCCGAAACCGATGGGCTCACCGCCGGGGTGCTGGCGATGAAGCTTGGCGTCAAGGCGCCGACCATGACCCGCACCATCGGCCGCATGGAAGCGCAGGGTTTTCTGGAACGCCGGGCGGATGAGGAAGATGCTCGTCTCACCAAGGTCTATCTGACCACCGTTGGCCGTGACAGGTTGCAGATCATCTCCGACGCCGGCAAGACTTCCGAGGAGATGGCGACCAAGGGGCTGACGGACAAGCAGATCAAGACCCTGATGAAACTGCTGCGCGCCGTCGACGGCAATTTGCAGAACACCGCTGTCACTGAATAGAAGCGCAAAGCCGGCTTACGATTTGCCGATTGCAGCTCCTATTTAAACAGTTTAAAGAAGATTTAAAAATAACGGTGCGCAGCCGATAAGCCCAGGGGGAAACGTGGCGCAGAAGATCAAGCTCTCCACCATTGCGGAAACGCTTGGTGTGTCCACGGCAACCGTATCCCTGGCCCTGCGTGACAGTCCTCTCGTCGCCGCCATGACGCGCGACAAGATCAAGGATCAGGCCCGCGCGCTCGGCTACATCTACAACCGGCGTGCCGCCAGCCTGCGCACCTCGAGGTCCGGCATTATCGGCGTCGTCGTGCACGACATCATGAACCCCTTCTACGGTGAAATCCTGAAGGCGATCGAGGCGGAACTCGATCGCGACCGGCAGACCTTCATCCTGTCCAATCATTATGATTCCGTCGAGAAGCAGCGCGCCTTCATCGAGACCCTGCTGCAACTGGGCGGCGATGGCGTCATCATGTCGCCGGCGATCGGTACGCCTCCGGAAGATATCCAACTGGCGGAAGACAACGGCATGCCGGCCATCCTGATTGCCCGTTCGATCGAAGGGCTCGACGTGCCGATCTTCCGCGGCGACGATGCCTATGGCATTTCGCTTGCCACCAATCATCTGATCAGCCTTGGTCACCGCGTTATCGCCATGGTTGGCGGCACGGATCAGACCTCCACCGGCCGTGATCGTTACCAGGGCTACGTCACCGCCTTGCGCAAGGCGAATATCGAGGTCGACCCGGACCTGCGTATTCCCGGCCCGCGCTCCATGCAGGGCGGCTTCGAGGCGGCAGTGCATCTCTTGTCCCTGCCGCAGAAGCCCACGGCAGTCGTCTGCTGGAACGATCTCGTCGCCATCGGTATGATGAACGGCATCGCCCGCGCCGGCCTCGTGCCCGGCCGCGACGTTTCTGTGACTGGTTACGACGATCTCGAGGAGGCGTCGATCGCGACGCCGGCCCTCACCACCGTCTGGAACGGCCAGTCGGATGTCGGCCGCAGCGCTGCGCGGGCCCTGCTCGACAAGCTCAACGGCAGCCACGAGCCCGACGGCATCCATCTCATCAAACCCGAAATGCGGATCCGTCAGTCGACCGGTCCGCTTCGATCCCATACATCCGAATAACCGGGTCCGATCCCGGAAAGGAGCGAACCATGTCGCACGGCCGCCCCCGTATTCTCGTGCCCGGAAAGATGAGCAAGCGCGTGCTCGACCGTCTGCCGGAGACTTTCGACCTCGTTTTTGTCGAGGCGGCCGATCCTTCGCTGGTGACGCCGGAAATGGTGTCGGATGTTCAGGGCATCGCCGTTTCGGGCAAGCTTCCGGCCGGCTTCATGGATGCGTTCAGCAATCTCGAAATCATCGCCAATTTCGGTGTCGGCTATGACGGGATCGATGCGGCACATGCGGCAAAGCGCGGTGTCGTCGTCACCAACACGCCGGATGTGCTCACGGAGGAAGTCGCCGATACCGCGATCGGTTTGCTCCTCAACACGGTGCGCCAGCTTCCCGCCGCCGAGCAATGGCTGCGCCAGGGGCGCTGGGCGAGGGACGGTGCCTTTGCCCTGTCGCCGCTGACCCTGCGCGGACGCACCGTCGGGCTCTATGGTCTCGGTCGCATCGGCCTTGCCATTGCCCGGCGGCTCGAAGCTTTCGGCGTATCGATCGCCTATCATACCCGTACAGCGCGCGAGGGACTTGCCTATACCCACTATCCGACCCTGAAGGACATGGCCGAGGCGGTCGATACGATCATCGTCATCGTGCCCGGCACGGAGGCGACCCGTCGGACGATCAATGCCGAAGTGCTGCAGGCGCTGGGACCGCAGGGTGTCCTGATCAATGTCGGGCGCGGCACGACGGTGGACGAGGCGGCCTTGGCCGACGCGCTTTCGCGCGGCGTGATTGCCGCAGCCGGTCTTGATGTCTTCGAAAGTGAACCATACGTGCCTGAAGCCCTGCTGGCGCTGCCGAATGTCTCGCTGCTGCCGCATGTCGGGTCCGCCTCGCAGGCGACGCGCAATGAAATGGCCGATCTGGTCGTCGACAATCTCGTCGCCTGGTTCGACACCGGCGAAGCGCTGACGCCGGTGGAAGAGACGCCCTTCAAGCGGAAGAGCGTCTGACGACGTCAGTTCGCGGGTTTGCGGATCAGGCTTTCGCCTTTGCGGCGGCGTAGGCGCGCACCGCATCGCCGAAGGCCTGGAACAGGCTGGATGACGGACCGTCCTTGCCGACCCAGTATTCCGGGTGCCACTGCACGCCGACGGCAAAGGCCTTGGCGTCGATCACCGACACGGCCTCGATCGTGCCGTCCTCGGCCACGGCCTCCACGGCGAGGCGTGGTGCAGCTTTTGAGATCGCCTGCCGGTGCAGCGAATTCACCTGGATTTCGCCCGCGCCAAGCACGGAGGCGAGGCAGGTGCCTTCCTTGACCGTGATGTTCTGGCGGATGCCATAGGCGACATCAAGCTCCGGCACGTCCGGCTTGCGGTGATCCCACATGCCGGGCACGTCCTGGATTTCATTGGCGAGCGTACCGCCGAGCGCGACGTTCAGTTCCTGGATGCCGCGGCAGATGGCCAGCAACGGAATGCCGCGCTCCAGCGCCCGGCGGATCAGCGGCAGGCTCGTCGCGTCGCGGCCCGGATCAAACGGCCCCTCGGCTTCCGTTGCCTCTTTTCCGTAGAGCGTCGGGTGGACATTGGTGCGCGATCCGCTGACGAGAACGCCATCGACGCGGTCGAGGATCGCATCGGCGTCATTGCCGGTTTCAAGGGCGGGGACGAGGAAAGTCATAACCCCTGAGCCTTCCACGGCGGCGCGGACATATTGATGCGGGGTTGCATGCCAGACATTGCCGTCGAGTGCTCTGAAATCGGCTGGTATCGCTACCACAGGTTTGCGCATTGCTGGTCTCCACCGGCGGCATCGCCGCCATCTGCTGCACGAGTCTTCACTGTTTTGACGGGTTCAAGCCATCGCCTTGCCCTACCGTAAAGTCAACCAAGACGGAAATGAAACAGCTTTCCACCCGGTTTTCGAGGCCTCGGCGAAATATCGTCTGTGGACCTTAAAAATGCAGTAACCATCCGCGCAAAAAAGATTGTCCGCGTGTACCTGGGAGATGTTGCAGCCGGAGTAACACGAAAAACCAGTCCGAGGTTGAATCTAGGCATGGTTGCAAAAAACCGGATACTCTTGCATTTGTGCTGCAATATTGGGTTGAAATCTTCCAGTAAAGCGGGATGTTGGTCACTTGACTCAATATATGAGAAGGTTTTTGCGCTCACAGCGCGAAATCTTTCGTTAAACCCTGCGGAATAACACTTCTCCAAACCGGAGCAGGGGGTTCATGAAATCACGTGAACAGGGCGCTCTTCCGATCGATGTCTACCTGTCGTTCGTAAGCTCGCTCTATGATTATCGCCAGACGCTTTTGATCGGCATGTTGTCGCATGCCGTCACGTTTCTGCTCGTCCTGGCGAAGACCGGTGATTTCTTCTATCTCGTCTGTACCGTCGTGATCGCGCTGATCTGGTTCGTGCGCCTGATCGGCATGCGTCAGTTCGATCGCATCGATCTTGCGGCATTGGATGTCGAGGGCATCCGTCGCTGGGAAAGTCGCTATAATTTTGGCGCTGTCTGCGCGACGATCACGCTCGGAACGGCCTGCGGATATTCCATTCTCGTCAGCCGGGATCCGTTTGCCGAGTTCGCTTGCATCTCGGTGACTCTCGCCACCATGGTGTCGCTCGTTGGTCGCAATTATGGTTCGGCGCGTGCCGTCGTCGTCATGTCGCTGTCCGCCTGCGGCCCGATCATCCTTGGCCTGCTGGGGCTGATGGATGGTTTCATGGCTATCCTGGCGGTGCTGATGGTGCCGTTCATCCTGACGACCTGGTCGATGGCAAAGGGCGTGCGAGAGACACTGCACAAGAATGTGCTCGCCGCGCGCGAAATCTCGACCATTGCCGGACGCTTCGATCTGGCGCTCAATAACATGCCGCATGGCCTGTTCATGCTGGATGCCGACAACCGCATTCTCGTTGCCAACCGGCGCGCCTGCGAACTGCTCAATCTCGGCGACCAGGAGCGGCTGAAGGATTGCCATCTCGATGCCGTGCTCCGCTATGGCGTGCGTCACACATTTCTGGAGCAGGATCAGGCCAAGCAGGTACTGAAACAGCTTGACCGGTTGATGAGGGGCATCGAGTCGCAAGCCCTCATTCCGTTTTCCGACGACCTGTTCCTGGAATTCACGGCCAGCCGGCGCGCCAGTGGTGGCATCGTCCTGATTTTCGAGGATGTCACCGCACGCGTGCGGGCGGAAAAGAAGATCCTCCAGATGGTGCGGTTCGATACGCTGACCGGCCTTCCCAACCGCGATTATTTTGCCGAACTCGTCGGCAATGCGCTCGCCGAGCGCAAGCCGAACGGCGAGGTCGGCTTCATGGTTCTCGATGTCGCCGAATTCAAGCATGTCAACGATACAAAAGGCCATGTGGTCGGTGACAAGCTGCTCTGCTCCATTGCCGAACGGCTAAAGAAAATTGTCGGCGACCGGGCGATCGCCGCGCGCCTGATGGGCGACGAATTCGTCCTGCTTTTTGTCGATGAAACAAGCAGGCGGGAGTTGGAAGAGCGCATGCGTGCGCTGCATGCGCAGATGCGCGGAACCTATCAAGCCAGCGGGTTCACCTTCAACATTGCCATGAGCGCCGGTTACGTCATTGCCGGCAGCTCGGATTTCCGCCTCGAGGACATGCAGATCAAGGCGGATTTGGCGCTGTTCGAAAGCAAGAGCCGCGACAAGGGAAGCTGCACCGCCTTCGAGGCGGAGATGGATGCGAACTATCTCGACCGGCAGAAGCTGAAGGCGGATTTGCGCGAGGCGCTGGAAACAGGGGGCCTGGCCGTCGCCTACCAGCCGATGTTCGTGGCAGACGGGTCACGCATCGAATGCTGCGAGGCGTTGGCTCGCTGGACGCATCCCGAGCGTGGCCCGGTATCGCCGATGGTCTTCATCCAACTGGCGGAAGAGATCGGTGTCGTCACGGACATCACCAGATTCATGCTACGCCAGGCCTGCGTCGATTGCCTGACCTGGCCGCAGCATATCGCCGTCTCCGTCAATCTCTCTGTTCTCGACCTGCGCAACAGCGAAATCGTCGCCGTCGTCATGGATACGCTGACGGAGACCGGGCTCGATCCCGCCCGCCTGCATCTGGAAGTGACGGAAAGCTGCCTGATGGAAGAGGCAGCCAAGGTACAGACGATTCTGCAGGAACTGCGTGCCCGCGGCATCACCATCGCCATCGACGATTTCGGTACCGGCTATTCCAGCCTGAGCTATCTCGACGCACTGCCGCTCGATATCATCAAGATCGACCGTTCCTTCGTCCGCAACATTCGCGAGGATGCCCGTCGCTTCAAGCTGCTGCGCGGCACGGTCAACCTGTCGCGCGAACTCGGTCTCAAGATCGTCATCGAGGGCGTCGAGACCGAAGACCAGCTTGCCCTTATCAACGAGTACAAATGCGCCGATCTGGTGCAGGGTTATGTCTTCGCGGCACCCATGCCGTCGCTGGCCATCGACAGCCTGTCGGATACGCTCTCCAAGAAGACATCCGTGCCCAAGCGGCGCGGGCGCCGCATCGCCTGATCTTTTTGCTCCACCCACATGCCAAAGCGGCAAACGTTCGTTTATTTTAGCGTTAACGATTTGTTAAGGTTAACAAATCCTTTTTGGTTAAGTTTCCGTTAAGATGTTGTGAGGATCCTCACTCTCCTAGATGAATACTCCGTTCACAGGGGTAGTCATTCATGGATGCGCGTACGGCGCCGCAGATCAAGTTTGCGGACAGATTGCTGGAGCTTTTGGATCACGTCGAATATCGGCGGGTGGAAACGGGCGAGGACATGGAGGATGTCGCGCGCGTCCGCTTCAAGGCCTACAAGATGGCCGATATCCTGCCTTTGTCCGGCAACATGCTGATCGACGACATCGATTTCGACAGCCACGCCTATGTATTCGGGATCTACTTCGAGGAGCGGCTGATCAGTACGGTACGGGTGCATCACGTCACGCCGGAGCATCGCGTCAGTTCCTCGGGCTCGGTTTTCGGCGCCGAGATCGGAAGCCTTCTCGATGCCGGCATGTCGCTGATCGATCCCGTCCGGTTGGCCGCCGATCCGGAAATCCTCAAGGAAATGCCGGCCATTCCCTACCTTACCCTGCGAGTCGCGACGATGGCCTCGGAACATTTCGATGTCGATCGCTGCCTGTCCCTGGTGAAGCCCCAGCATGCGGCCTTCTACAAGCGTGTCTTCGATGCGGAAACCATTGTTGCTCCGCAGAAGAATTGCGGCAGCTACAAGATCGATCTGACCTTGCTCGCCGCCCGTGTCCGCGAAATCCGCCCGTGGCTCTATACGCGTTTTCCCTTCTTCGATTCGGAGGCGTTCGAACGGCGGATGATGTTCGGCGGGGCGGGGTCGGCCTATCACTCGCCGCTGACGGTACTGCCGACGGCGAGGTTGGCGCTGACGACGCAGAGCAGGTCCCGGGGACAACCCTGAAGTCGGCATCCACCCGGTAAGGGATGCCGACAACGCTTATGCCGCAGGTCTTCACTTCGGGTTTTCATTGCGCTTGACCGCGGCTTTGTGTAAGGGCACCTATGTGTGACCGCGGCCGTCCGGCAGGCGAAACCGCGAAAGATGGATTTGAGACGAGATGCGGTGCTCGCCGCGCAATTGGTTGAGCGCAGTGCCGCGGCATTTTGGGAGACATGACGATGGCTGAACATCATTCCGGACCGGCCGAACTTGGCGCGCCGATGGATTACGCCGAGCACGAAAAGACCTATTCCTTCTTCCTCAGTGCAACGAAGTACGGCACGCTCTTCTGCGTCGCCCTCCTGGTCGCCATGGCCGCCGGTTTCTTCACCAGCGCCGGCTTCTTCACCGCGCTCGTTCTTTTCATTCTCCTCAACGTCGCCGGCTTCGTGCTTCTGCGCTGACTGGCTTTTCGCCCCCGTGATGATCGACCGGCTAACGATGTCGGGATGGTCCATGCGTGGCGCAAGATCCAAAGAAAATGCCCGCCTCACCGGCGGGCATTTTTGTGACTTGAAGATGCTGTATCAGATCGCTGCGGGAGACAGCGTCATCTTCTCGACGCCAACGGCGACATTCAGACCTTCCTGCACCTGCACATTGACCGGCTGCAGCATGAAGGCCTTGTCGAGGCCGCCGCCGAGCACCTTGGCGCCTGCACCGGCGGCAAAGCTCGCATCGACGCCGAGGCCGTAATAGTCGCCGCTCAGCGGGAAGTTGAGGTCGCTGGCGCCGGTCTTGGCCAGCACGTTCCACATCATCACGCTCTTGCCGGTCTGGCCGACATCGATGCCGATTTTCGAGATCTTGCCGTCATAGATCGCAGCCGGCCCGCCTGATGCCGGGGTATAGGTACATTTCAGCGCTTTCTGCGAGCTGATGATCATGCCGACGCCGCCGTCCGAGGCGCAGACCAGACGGCCGAGGGTGACGTAACTGGCAGCGTCCGCAGGAACTGTCCAGATGGCAGCGAGCACGGCAGCGGCGACGAGAGTTCGTTTCATCATTGTTTTCACTCCTGTTCGACCCGGCCTTTCGACCATGTCTGGGCGGATCGTTCACTTGGTAGGCGCAACGCGCGGTTCTGGAGGCGCTACGCTGATGACAAGCCGCTAACGGGCGGTCTGCCGGATGGTTCCGCTGCGCCGCCAAATTCACGGCAACAAAAAACCCGCTGCGACCGGCAGCGGGTTCGGTTCCTCTCGAGCAGGTCGCCTCTTTTCAGGCGCCGCCAGCTTTTACGCGAGCGAGACCGGCGCGGGCAGGCTCATACTTCGTGTCCAGCGACAGGGCGTGCGAATAAGACTTTGCGGCTTTCGCCTTCTCGCCCTTGCGCTCGTAAACCAGAGCCTGGTTGGCCCAGGATTCGGCGATCTTGCCGTTTAGCGTGATGGCCGTGTTGAAATCCGAAAACGCATTGTCGTCGTCGTTGAGGGCGACATAGGAAATGCCGCGTCCGTTATAGGGTTCCGGCGAGCTCGGAGACAGCGAGATGGCGGTCGAGAAGTCCTCGATCGCCTGCGCGTGCTGTTTGCGGGCCTGATAGATCAGGCCGCGATTGTGATAGGCGCGCGGGTCGGTGGTGTCGAGTTCGATCGCCTTGTTGAAGTCGGCGAAAGCCTGGTCGAGCTGGCCGGCCTGGCGATAGAGATTGCCGCGACCGATGAAAGCGACGTCGTAGCGCGGGTTGATCTGGAGTGCCATGTTGTAATCGCCCTGCGCGGCGGCCTGGTCACCCATGTTGCGCTCGACCAGCCCCCGGTTGGCATAGGCCTGGTAGAAACGCGGGTTGAGCTCGATCGCCTTGTTGAAGTCGGCGAGCGCCCGGCGGAATTCGCCGGCGCGGCCATAGGCCGAGCCGCGGACATTGTAGCCTTCCGGATCGCTCGGATTGGCCGCGATCACGCCGGACAGCGAGGCAATGTTTTCTTCCGAACCCTGTGCGCGTTCGACGCGCAGCGTGTCGGTCGAACTGTCGCCCGTCGTGCAGCTCGAAAGCGTCAAGGCGGCAACCGCCAGCAGGGAGGCAAGGGCGAAGCCGCGTCGATTGGAACGCTCGGCGCTGGTGCCGGTATGGTCGGAAAAATCCGCAGTCCTGGCAGTCGATGTCAAGATTGATCCCTCAATTAAGCGAAGCCTCGCGGCATGCCCCGTGCCGCGAAACGGCAGATCGGCCAGCATGCACAGTTTCAAAGTCGAGGAGCATATCAGGTGCACCATCCGGGGTGCCGGCTCCATGTCCGAAGACAGTGTAGCACGCATCGCGTGCTTCTCGCATGCATCCGGCATCATCTCCGGCCGCATCAAGCTTGAATCGGATGTCCGTCATCCTCCTCAAACAGAAAGAGCGGCGGCGACCATGTCGCCCCCGCCCGAATTACGCGTCTAATGCGCTGAAGGCGCGGATCAGCGTGCTGCAACCGCTGCCGGACGACCGGCAGGCATGATGCCGCTCTCGCGCTGTGCGCGCTTGCGGGCCAGCTTGCGAATACGGCGAACGCCTTCGGCCTTTTCGCGGGCGCGCTTCTGGGACGGCTTTTCGTAGGCTTCGCGCATCTTCATTTCGCGGAAAATGCCTTCGCGCTGCATCTTCTTCTTGAGTGCGCGAAGCGCCTGATCGACATTGTTGTCGCGGACTAGTACCTGCACGTTAATCCCGTTCCTTCGGTTTCGAGTTATGCCTCACAAGTCATGCGACGAGGCAAAAAAATAATGTTCGCAGAGCCCGAGAGCTTTACGATTGGCAGAGCGGATAGCAGATCGGTCGCTCAAAGTCCAGCCGCGAGTGCCCTCGATGCTGAAAATTGCCGGCATTGGCTGTTTCATACGTTGCGGTGACGCGCCATGTTTTGCCGCGCATCTGCGTGTATGGTGCCGCAGCCGACACGGGATGCGGGCCGATGTCGGAAAATGAACATGTGGCGTGGCATGTCGCAAGTCGTACGAACAGCGCCCGCGCGCGTCGCAAAAGAAACGTTGCGGAAGTTCGGGATTTGCGATTTCTAACGGCGACCACAAGGAATTCACCGGCCCTCGGGCAGGACCATGGAGTGTGAAGGCGGATGCGCAAATATTCGGTTTTTGCTGTCGCTCGCGAAGCGATGCGCGGCCACAGGGGTTGGGAGGCGCAGTGGGCCTCTCCCGAGCCGCGCAAGGACTATGATGTCATCATCATCGGCGCCGGCGGCCATGGTCTCGGCACGGCCTATTACCTTGCCAAGGAACACGGCATTACCAATATCGCCGTGCTGGAAAAGGGTTGGCTGGGCGGCGGCAATACCGGCCGCAACACCACCATCATCCGCTCCAACTATCTCTATGACGAGAGCGCGGGCATCTACGACCATTCGCTGAAGCTGTGGGATGGGCTCAGCCAGGACCTGAACTACAACGTCATGTATTCGGCGCGCGGCGTGATGATGCTGTCGCACAACATCCATGACCAGCAAGTGTTCAAGCGCCATATCCATGCCAACCGGCTGAACGGCATCGACAATGAATGGCTGACGCCGGAACAGGCACAGGAATTCTGCCCGCCGCTCGATATTTCGCGCTCGGCCCGCTACCCGATCAACGGTGCCGCCCTGCAGCGCCGCGGCGGCACTGCCCGTCACGATGCCGTGGCCTGGGGCTATGCCCGTGCCGCCGCCGATCGCGGCGTGCACATCATCCAGAACTGCGAAGTCACTAACATCCGCCGCAATCCTGACGGTTCCGTTGCCGGTGTCGATACCAATCGCGGCCAGATCAATGCCAAGAAGGTCGGTGTCGTCGCTGCCGGCCACACATCCGTCCTGATGGAGATGGCCGGCGTTCGCATGCCGCTCGTCAGCTATCCGCTGCAGGCTCTCGTCTCCGAGCCGGTCAAGCCGATCTTCCCCTGCGTCGTCATGTCGAACACCGTGCATGCCTATATCTCGCAATCCGACAAGGGCGAACTGGTGATCGGCGCCGGTACGGACCAGTATTCGTCCTACTCGCAGACCGGCGGCCTGCAGATCATCACCCATACGCTGGATGCGATCTGCGAACTGTTCCCGATCTTCCGCCGCATGAAGATGATGCGCTCGTGGGGCGGTATCGTCGATGTGACGCCGGATCGCTCGCCCATCCTCGCCAAGACTCCGGTTTCCGGTCTCTACGTCAATTGCGGCTGGGGCACCGGCGGCTTCAAGGCCACGCCTGGCTCAGCCAACGTCTTTGCCCATACGATCGCCAACGACGCGCCGCATCGGATCAACGCGCCGTTCACGCTGGAACGCTTCCGTTCGGGCCGCCTGATCGACGAAGCCGCCGCCGCGGCCGTTGCGCATTAAGGGGAAAACACCATGCTTCTGATCTATTGCCCCTATTGCGAGGAAGAGCGCTCCGAGCTCGAATTCCGCCAGGCCGGCGACGCCCATATTGCCAGGCCGACGAACATGACCGAGATGTCTGACGAAGACTTCGAGGCCTTCTTTTTCCTGCGTGACAACGTCAAGGGCCTGACCTTCGAGCGCTGGCGCCACCTGAACGGTTGCGGCCGTTTCTTCAATGCCGCCCGCGACACCGTCAGCGACAAGTTCCTGACCACCTACAAGGCCGGCCTGCCGCGCCCGGATCTCGCCACCCTGCGTCCGGCGCCGTCCGCCCCCGTCGAAACCTATGAAGCCACGGAGTCGAATGCTAAATGAGCGGCGCCAATCGTATCCCCGGTGCAGGCCGTCTCACCCCTGCAAAAACCGCCCGTTTCTTCTTCGACGGCAAGAGCTATGCGGCGCTGGAAGGTGACACGGTCGCCTCGGCTCTGCTCGCCAATGGCGTTCATCTGGTCGGTCGCTCGTTCAAGTATCACCGTCCGCGCGGCATCGTGTCGGCGGGTGTTGAAGAGCCGAACGCACTGATCGGGGTCGAGCGCGACGCTGCCCGCAAGCAGCCGAACGTGCGCGCCACCGTGCAGGACGTCTTCGATGGCATGAAGGTGATCTCGCAGAACCGCTGGCCGTCGCTCGCCTTCGACGTCGGCGCGGTCAACAACCTGCTGGCGCCGTTCTTTGCGGCGGGCTTCTACTACAAGACCTTCATGTGGCCGAAGCAAGCCTGGAAGCATGTCTATGAGCCGCAGATCCGTGCTGCCGCCGGTCTAGGCGTCTCGCCGACCGAAGACGATACAGACCATTATTCCAGCCGTTATGCCCATTGCGACGTGCTGGTGATCGGCGCCGGGCTGGCCGGCCTGTCCGCGGCGCTCGCCGCCGCCAAGACCGGTGCCCGTGTCATCATCTGCGACGAACAGCCGGAAGTCGGCGGTGCACTGCACTACGACAGAAGCGTCACGATCGATGGTCAGGACGGCTTTACCTGGGCTCAAAGCACGGCGGCCAATCTGGCGAAAATGGATAACGTCACCGTCCTGCCGCGCACGACGGCCTTCGGCTATTACGCCCAGAATTTCGTCGGCCTGAACGAACGCGTCACTGAGCATCTGGCCAAGCCCGACCGGAAGCTGCCGCGCGAACGCCTTTGGCAGGTCCGCGCCAAGCGCGTCATCATCGCCACCGGTGCCATCGAACGCCACATGGTGTTTGCCAACAACGACCGGCCCGGCATCATGCTGGCGTCGGCGGCCCGCACCTTCCTCAATCATTTCGGCGTCGCCGTCGGCAGACAAGTCGGGGTCTATACGGCCAACGATTCGGCTTACGAGGCTGCCTTCGACCTGAAGCGCGCCGGCGTGACCATCGCTGCCATCATCGACAGCCGCGAGCAGCCGGGCGAGGGCGTTCTGGCGGAAGCCCGTTCGCTTGGCATCGAGGTTCTGGCCGGCCATGGGGTCGTCGATACCGGCGGCAAACTCCGGGTCTCCTCCATGTCCGTTGCCCGCAACGGCGGCGGTGCGTCGCGCAAGATCGCCATCGACGCGCTGTTGATGTCGGCCGGGTGGACGCCCTCGGTGCACATGTTCTCGCAGTCGCGCGGCAAGGTTGCCTATGACAACGAGACGCAGCGCTTCCTGCCCGGCACCTATGCGCAGGATTGCCTCTCCGTCGGTGCCTGCAACGGCACCAACGACCTGCAGGCCACCATCGAGGAATCGCTGGCGGCCGGCGAACTGATGTCGAACGCTTCCGGTTTCACATCATCGGAAAAGCTGGCCCTTCAGGGCGCGAACGCCTTCTCCTGGACCGGCGGCATGGCCGGTGCAGCGGAAGGGGCCGGGGCGGATACGACGGTCAAGGCCTTCATCGACTTCCAGAACGACGTCTGCGCCAAGGATATTCGCCTTGCAGTGCGCGAAGGCATGCACTCGATCGAGCATATCAAGCGCTTCACCACCAATGGCATGGCAACCGACCAGGGCAAGCTGTCCAACATACACGGCCTGGCGATCGCTGCCGAAACGCTTGGCCGCGAAATCCCCAAGGTCGGCCTCACCACGTTCCGCGCGCCCTATACGCCGGTCACCTTCGGCACGCTGATCAACCATTCGCGCGGCGAACTGTTCGACCCGACCCGCAAGACGCCGATGCATGCGCTCGAAGAGCAGACAGGCGCGGTGTTCGAGGATGTCGGTCAGTGGAAGCGTGCGTGGTATTATCCGCGCGCCGGCGAAGACATGCATCAGGCCGTCAATCGCGAGTGCAAGACCGTGCGCGATGTCGCCGGCATCTTCGACGCTTCTACTCTCGGCAAGATCGAGGTCGTCGGCCCGGATGCGGCTGAGTTCCTCAACCTGATCTACACCAACAGCTGGGATACGCTGAAGCCTGGTCGCTGCCGCTACGGCATCATGCTGCGCGAAGACGGTTTCGTCTATGACGACGGCGTGGTCGGCCGCATGGCCGAGGATCGCTTCCACGTGACGACGACGACGGGCGGGGCCGCCCGCGTCATGAACCACATGGAAGACTATCTGCAGACCGAATTCCCGCATCTGAACGTCTGGCTGACATCGGCCACTGAACAGTGGGCGGTCATCGCGGTCCAGGGTCCGAAGGCGCGCGAGATCATCGCGCCGCTGGTCGAAGGCATCGACCTGTCGAACGAAGCCTTCCCGCATATGAGCGTTCGCGAAGGCAAAATCTGCGGCGTGCCAACACGGCTGTTCCGCATGTCGTTCACCGGTGAAACCGGCTTCGAAGTCAACGTTCCCGCCGATTTCGGCCCGGACGTCTGGGCGGCGATCTACAGCCGGGCGGAAGCGCTCGGCGGCTGCGCCTACGGCACCGAGGCGATGCATATCCTGCGCGCTGAAAAGGGCTATATCATCGTCGGCCAGGATACGGATGGCACCGTGACGCCGGACGATGCCTCGCTCGGCTGGGCCGTGGCTAAGAAGAAGACGGACTTTGTCGGTATCCGTGGCCTCAGGCGGCCCGACCTTGTGGCGGACGGACGCAAGCAACTCGTCGGCCTCCTCACCAAGGATCCAAAGGTGGTGCTCGAAGAGGGTGCACAGATCGTTGCCGATCCGAACCAGGCCGTGCCGATGACGATGATCGGGCATGTGACCTCGTCCTACTGGTCGGAAAATTGCGGCCGCTCGATCGCGCTGGCGCTGGTCGCAGGCGGCAAGGCGAAGATCGGCCAGACGCTCTATGTGCCGATGCCCGACAAGACGATCGCCGTCGAGGTGAGCGACATGGTGTTCATTGACAAGGAAGGAGGCCGCATTCATGGCTGATTTTGGGGCTGATCTGGCGACCCGTACCCTGCCGCTCTCCGGCTTCCATGGCGGCTCCGGCGCCGCGTCCCTGTCGGTGGCGACATCTGCCACCCGCATCTCGCTGCGCGCCAAATCGGATGCCGTCGCCGCACTTTCCGGTGCGCTCGGCCTGTCGCTGCCGATCAAGCCGAAAACCTCGGCTTCCGCCAACGGCCGGCATGCGCTCTGGCTCGGCCCGGACGAATGGCTTGTGATCGACGAGGCCGAAGGCGACCTGATGTCGGCCGTTGCCGGTAGCGGCGTCCTGCATTCGGCAACCGACATCTCCCACCGCAACACCGCGATCCTGGTCAAGGGTCGCGGCGCCGAAGTGGCAATCAACGGCGGCTGCCCGCAGGACCTGTCGCTCACCGCCTTCCCGATCGGCGCCTGCTCGCGCACCGTTCTTGCCAAGGCGGAAGTGGTGCTGCTGCGCACGGCGGAAGACGCCTTCCGCGTCGAATGCTGGCGGTCGTTTGCGCCGTATGTCTCGGGGCTGCTGAATGAGGCGGCGGAAGACGCGGGGAATTGAGGTTCTTACTCGTCATCCTCGGCCTTGAGCCGAGGATCTACGGCAGGGTCTCGGAAAAGGACCATCGATAGTCCGCAAGGACGCCACCTTCAGCAGATGCTCGGGTCAAGCCCGAGCATGACGGCCGAATTGGGATGAGACCTCGGCCTCACGCATCCTCCGGCCGGTCCTTCGGGTCGAACTGGATGATGGTCAGCCAGGTGGCGGTCAGCGCAGGTTTACGTTCGCCTTCGATATCGACGGTGACGTCGTAGGTGACCATCAGCATGCCGGCGCCGCGGAAGCGGGCTTCGGCCATGGTGAAGCGGCCGCGAACCTTCGCGCCGCTCTTCACCGGCGTCATGAAACGCACCTTGTCGAAGCCGTAATTGATGCCCATCGTCTGTTCGCGGACGCGGGGCAGGCAGTTGTAGTTCATCGCCGAGAGCAGCGAGAGCGAGAGGAAACCGTGGGCGATGGTTCCGCCGAACGGCGTCTCGGCGGCCGCGCGCACCGGGTCGGTGTGGATGAACTGGTGATCGTCCGTAGCGTCGGCGAAACCGTCGATGGTCTGTTGGGTGACCGTGATCCAGTCGGAGATCCCGATTTCCTTGCCGACCAGATCCTTGACGTCAGACAGCGAAATTTCCTGCGGCATTCTTTTTCCCGATCAAAAATATCCCCCAGCTTCTCTATATGCCGCTCTTGTGAAAAACGGCAATCAGGTGGGATCGTATGGGTTCATAAAATTTCGACGTGGAAGCCGACACTTCGCGCCGCGATCATGCCGATCCCGGCAGATGCCGAGGGCAGCAGGCTCTGCCAGCCTGTGCCGTGCCGCACCGGCAAATGGAACGGATGCGGCGCGTGGCTGCGGTTGATGACGACGGCAAGCCGGGTTTTCCTGTTCTGGACCGTGTCGCCCGTTGCCAGCAGCATGACCAGGTTGTCGGTGGCCGGGCTTTCCCAGTCGCCCGTGGTCATGGGTTGGCCATCGAGCCGCAGCCATTCGACATCGCCGTTACCGTTGAAAAATGCGGTTTCACTGAACACGTCGAAGCGGGCACGAATCTGGCCGAGCAGGGCGGTATGGGCGATCAGGGCCGGGTCGAGCGCCGGCCAGTCGACCCAGGTAATCTCGTTGTCCTGGCAATAGGCATTGTTGTTGCCGCGCTGGCTGCGTCCTGCCTCGTCGCCTGCCGTCAGCATGATCGTGCCGCGCGTGGCAAACAGGGTCGAGAGCAGGGCCATGACATCGCGGCGGCGGAAGGTCAGCACTTCCGGGTCGTCGGTCTCGCCCTCCACGCCATTGTTCCAGGACTGGTTGTCGTTATGGCCATCGCGATTGTCCTCGCCATTGGCCTCGTTGTGCTTGCCGGCATAGGAGACGAGGTCCATCAGCGTGAAGCCGTCATGGGCGGCGATGAAATTGACGCTGCGGGTCCGCTCGCCGCCATTGCGGGAAAAGATGTTCGAGGAGCCGGCAAGCGCGGTGGCGAGATCGCCGACGATATGGCGGTCGCCGCGCCAGCTGCGGCGCAGGTCGTCGCGGGCGCGGTCGTTCCATTCGAGGAAGGGGGCGGGAAAATTGCCGAGCTGGTAGCCGCCGGGGCCGATATCCCAGGGTTCGGCGATCAGCAGGCGATCCTTCAGCACGGGATCGGCGAGCATTTCGGTCAGCAAGGCCGCATCGCTGCGGAAACCGTCCATGTCGCGGCCGAGGATCGAGCCGAGATCGAAACGGAAGCCGTCGATACCGGCCGAGAGCACGAAGTGCCTGAGGCTGTCGAGGATCAGTTGACGCACGACGGGATGATCGCAGGCAATGGTGTTGCCAGTGCCGGTGTCGTTGATCAACTCGCCCGGGCGGTCGGTCGCATGGCGATAATAGGTGTGGTTGTCGAGGCCGCGCATCGAGAGTGTCGCGCCGAGCCGGTCGCTTTCGCCGGAATGGTTGAAAACGAGATCAAGGATGACGCCGATACCCGCGTCGTGCAGTGCCTTCACGGTATCACGCAGTTCGACGACCCCGCCGGGGACGAGGCGCGGATCGAGCGCCATGAACGCGATCGGATTGTAGCCCCAGCCATTGGTCAGGCCGAGTGGCGGCAGGTGGCGTTCGTCGATCCAGGCGGTGATCGGCATCAGCTCGACCGCCGAGACGCCGATCTGCTTGAGGTGCGCGATGATGGAGGGATGGGCGAGCGCGCCGACGGTGCCGCGCAGCGGCTCGGGAATATCCGGATGCAGCATCGTGAAGGGCCGCACGGCGATCTCGTAGATCAGGCCGCCGGTTTGGACCAAGGGCGGTTGCAAAGGGATGGAGGGATGGATCGCGACGATGGCTTTCGGAACAAGATCGGCGGTGTCGTCGCCGAACGCCGACAGGCGCGGATTATAATGGAAGGGGCGGTCAAGCTCGGTTGCATAGGGATCGACCAGCAGCTTGGCCGGATCAAACCAGAGGCCCTGGTCCGGGTCATAGGCGCCCCAGGCGCGAAAACCGTAGCGCGTTCCCGCCAGGGCGTCCGCGACCGTCAGGCTGTGAACGCCGTCCTCGCCGCGCTGCATCGGCAACCGCCGCAATTCCCGCTCGCCGGCCTCGTCGAACAGGCAGAGCTCGATGCCGGGGGCGGAACCCGACCAGACGGCGAAGGTCGTGCCACCCGGGCCAAGCGCGGCGCCAAGGGGATGGGAGACGGTCAGTTGCGGCATCGGTATCACCTTGGGATGAACTGGCGGCGGGAGGCGTGTCATATCAGGTTGGCTTGATCGTGATTGTCTCTGCTTTGCAGCCTGTGGCAAGCGCTACTGTACAGATCCTCGAACCGGAATCGATTTAAGGATTATGCCGGAGCTTCGACGATCAGCTGTTTGCCATCACCAGACGCTGCGCGGCCGGCAAACGGCTATGCATCGGGAGCAAGGAATGAGATCAATTCGTGGACCCCGACCGGTTCCGTGCGACCCTTGATCTTGATCGTGCCGATCGGCCGGAAGGCGAAGCGGTTTGCAACGGCGGCTTGCATCGCCGCGCTTACGAGGATGGTTGTGCCAAACTCCTTGTTCAGACCTTCCAGTCTGGAGGCCACGTTGATCGTGTCGCCCATGGCGGTGTATTGCCGGCGGGAGATCGCGCCGAAGCTGCCGACGACGGCTTGCCCTGTGTGCAGGCCGAAGCGGGTGTGCAATTCGGGGCGGCCTTCCCTGCGGTTGCTTTCATTGAGCCGGTCGATGGCGGCGCTCATCGCGAGGGCACAGCGGCAGCCATTTGCGACGTGTTCCGGATCCCGGATCGGCGCATTCCACATGACGAAGATGGAATCGCCGAGGTACTGAACGACCGTGCCGCCATGATCCTCGGCGATCTGGTTCAACTGCTCGAAATAGGTGGTCAGGATTTCGACGACGTCTTCGGGCGGGTGTTGTTCGGAAATCGTCGTGAAGTCGCGGATGTCGGTAAAGAGCACCGTCACATCCTGCCGTGCGGCCCGGGTGGAGGTGTCGGCGGGATCGACGATGCGGCGGACCACTTCACGGGGTACATAGAGCGCAAATTGCGCGATGGCTCGGCGCGAGGCTGCGAGCGCGCTCGCCAGCGTGTTGATTTCACTGATCCAGGAATGCGGCCCGCTCTTCGCAGCGAAATCGAGATCGCCTATCTTTCGGGCTTCGTCGGCAAGCTGGTAGAGAGAGGAACTGATCAGGCGCGAAAGGAGGACCGACGCGCCGATACCGGCGGCGACGAATGCCGCGGCCATGAACAGGTTGCGGACGAGTTGTCTGTTTGCATCGCTGACGAGGTCGTCGAGCGGCACGACAACGGCGGCTGAACTGCCGCTGAAGATATCCGAGAATGCGACCGATGCTATGAGAGCGACGTAACGCTCTCCATCGAGATCGAGCTGGACGATGTTCCCGCTGATGAAGTCCGGATCCTTGCGAAGCCGGATCACCGCTTCGACCGTCTTGTCCAGGGATTTTCCGGCTTCGTTAGTCCTGCCGGTCTGCGAGACCATTCCAAGGATCCTGCCCATCATCTCAGGATCGGAATGGGCTACCAGATTGTCCTGTTCGTCGAGGATATAGCTGCGGGCGCGGGGCGATATCTCGTCCGCGTCCAGCAGCCTGCTGACGGTTTCGAGATGGATGTTGACGCCGACCGCGATCTGGCCGTTATCCCTCAATGGAGCGGCGATGGTGAGGGTCGGAACCTTCAACGTACCGCTGACGAAGGGGCCGATGGAAATCGGCTTGCGGTATCTGAGAACCGCCCGATACCACGGACGTTCGCGCGGATCGAATGTCGCATCGGTGAACGGGCGCTGTGAAAGCACGCGGCCGTCCGGATCGACGAAATTCACCACCATGCTCGATCCGCCCTTTTCATGAGGGGCGACGATCCGGACGGCGAAAGCTGTGCCATTCGGGGCTGAAAGCGCTGTTCGGACGCTCGCATTGGCAGTGTTGATCGCTTGAATATACGAGCCGTCCGGATAACCGGCGAGGATGCTGGTCACATTCGAGACGTTCCGGAGAATCTCGAAGAAGAAGGCCTGCTTTTTCTCCAGTTCCAGCGGCGGGCTGGACGCCAGCTGCGACAGGGTGGAAGCAACGGCGACGGCTTCGTATCCGCCCTGCAGCGCATTTTTATATCCTTCGACAAGTCGCAGGCTCATCTGACGCATCTGCTTTTCGCCCGCCAGGATGGCTGCGTCACGCCCCTGGGAGAAGGCCAACCCGACGAGAACGGCGGAAATGCAGAGAAGGAGCGACGCGACCAGAATACTGAGGTGCAGTCTTAATGGTTTCGCCCAGCGCACATTGCCTCCGGTGGTTCTTGCATGTTCTCTCGGCGCACTCGCGGCTGCGGTCGCCAAGCAGTCTTTCGGCCCCGTGGGCCGACAGGACCGTTATCGTTGTTCGCAGTGGTTTCGGCAACAGCTTCTTCGGACCGAAAAGGCGCAGCGGGTGCCGCGCCTTCGGGGCGCTGGCCATCGGGTCAGGTAATGACCGTCGGCTCCGTCCGTCCCGTTCGGCTCTTGATGCCGGCGATCTCGTCAGCGACGGCGATCAGGTCTGCGAGCGCTTCCTGCGTCTCGGTATCGTGCTTCGAGGCGTCGGGCTCGTAGCGCTCGATATAGACGCGCAGTGTGGCACCGGATGTGCCGGTGCCGGACAGGCGGAAGACGACGCGGGAGCCGCCCTCGAACAGGATGCGGATACCCTGGTTGTTGCTGACCGACTTGTCGACCGGGTCGTGGTAGGAGAAATCGTCTGATGTCGCGACCTTGAGCTTGCCGAAGCTTTTGCCGGGCAGGCTGGCAAGCTGGTCGCGCAGCGCGGTTATCAAACCGTTGGCAGCATCCGAATCCACCTCTTCATAGTCGTGGCGGGAGTAATAGTTGCGGCCATAGGTCGTCCAATGCTGGCGGGCGATATCCTGGACGCTTTCCATGCGCACGGCGAGAATGTTGAGCCAGAGCAGGACCGCCCAGAGACCGTCCTTCTCGCGTACGTGGCTGGAGCCGGTGCCGGCACTTTCCTCGCCGCAGATGGTGACGCGGCCGTCATCCATAAGGTTGCCGAAAAACTTCCAGCCGGTCGGGGTTTCATACATGCCGATGCCGAGCTTTTCGGCGACCTTGTCGGCGGCGGCACTGGTCGGCATCGAGCGGGCGATGCCGGCGAGACCCTTGGAATAGCCGGGCGCCAGCGTCGCGTTGGCTGCGAGCATGGCCAGGCTGTCGGAGGGGGTGACGAAGATGCCCTTGCCGATGATCAGGTTGCGGTCGCCATCGCCATCGGAGGCGGCACCGAAGTCCGGTGCGTCATCGCCCATCATTTCCTCGTAGAGCGCCCGGGCGTGGACGAGGTTCGGGTCGGGATGGTGGCCGCCAAAATCGGGCAGCGGGATGAAATTGAGCACCGAACCCTTGGCAGCGCCAAGGCGGTTTTCGAGGATTTCCTTGGCGTAAGGGCCTGTGACGGCGCTCATGGCATCGAAGACGACGCGGAAGCCGCCGCCGATCAGGTTGCGGATTGCCTTGAAATCGAACAGCTTTTCCATCAATTCCGCATAATCGGAGACCGGGTCGATGACCACGACCTCCATGCCGGCCACGGTCTGGCTGCCTTCGCTATCGAGATTGACGTCGGCAACCTCGGCTATCCTGTAGGTCTCGATCGTTCGGGTGCCGGAATAAATGGCGTCGGTGACCTTTTCGGGCGCCGGGCCGCCATTGCCGATATTGTACTTGATGCCGAAATCTTCGGTCGGGCCACCGGGATTGTGGCTGGCCGACAGCACGATGCCGCCGAAAGCCTTGTACTTGCGGATGATGTTTGAGGCGGCCGGCGTCGACAGGATACCGCCACGGCCGACGAGAACGCGGCCAAAGCCATTTGCCGCCGCCATCTTGATGGCGATCTGGATGACTTCGCGGTTGTAATAACGGCCATCGCCGCCGATCACCAGCGTATCGCCCTTGAAGCCTTCCAGGCTGTTGAAGATCGACTGGATGAAATTCTCGGCGTAGTTCTTCTGCTGGAAGACCGGCACCTTCTTGCGCAGGCCGGATGTTCCCGGCTTCTGGTCCATATAGGGGGTGGTCTGAACGGTTCTGATCATGGGCTTAGCCTTTCGCAAGAAGACTGGAATAGAGATCGGCATAACGCTGCGCGCTCATATTCCAGGAAACGTCTGATTTCATGCCCTGGGCCTGCAGGCGGGCCCAGACTTTCGGTTGGCGGTAGGCGTTGAACGCCCGCCGGAGTGCCTGGCGCAGGCTGGGTGCGGTGACCGGTGAGAACTGGAAGCCGGTGGCGACCTTGGCCGCGAGCGCTGCCTCGTTGGCATCGATGATCGTATCGGCCAGGCCGCCGGTATGGGCGACGATCGGCACGCAGCCATAGCGCAAGCCGTAGAGCTGGGTAAGCCCGCAGGGCTCGAAGCGCGAGGGGATCAGGATTGCGTCGGAGCCGGCCTGCATCAGGTGCGACAGCGGCTCGTTATAGCCGACAACCAGGCCGACGCGGCCGGGATGGCGGGCAGCGGCTTCGCGGAAGCCCGATTCGAGCGCGGGGTCGCCGGAGCCGAGCACGGCCAGCTTGCCGCCATTGTCGACGATGTCGTCGATCACCTCGGCGAGCACGTCCATGCCCTTCTGCCAGGTCAGGCGGCTGACAACGCAGAAGATGGGCCCGGGCGCATCGTCGAAGCCGAAATGCTGTGACAGCGCCTTGCGATTGACCTCGCGCTTCTTCAGCGAAGCTGCACCAAAGGTGGCGGCGATGTTGGTGTCCGTCTGCGGATCCCAGACGGCCGTGTCGATACCATTGACGATGCCCGACAGGTTGGCGATGCGGGCGGCGAGCAGGCCTTCGAAGCCCATGCCGAATTCGGGCGTCAGGATTTCCTGGGCATAGGAAGGGCTGACGGTGGTGATGGCATTGGCCGTCTGCAGTCCGCCCTTGAGGAAGCCGACATCGCCGAAATATTCGACATGATTTACCGAGAAGGCTTCGCGCGGCAGCGCCAGTTCCGGGAAGACGTCCGGGCCGAACTGGCCCTGGAAGGCGATGTTGTGGATGGTCAGCACCACGGGCGTTGCGTGTGCGGGGCCAAAGCGCATGTAGACCGGGGTGAGCGCCGCCTGCCAGTCATGCACATGGACGAGATCCGGCTTCCAGCTCGGCAACAGCCCGCCGGCGATCTCGGCCGCTGCCAGGGAGAGCGCTGCGAATCGGCGGAAATTGTCAGGATAATCAATGCCGGCCCGGTCGACATAGGGGCCGCCATCGCGATCGAACAGTTCCGGCGCATCGAGCACCAGAATGTCGATGCCGTCGTGCATGACCGAGAGGATGGAGGCGGGATGACCGAACAGGTTGTCGAAGCCGCCGATCCTCTGCGGCTTCTTGATCTTCTGCATGACCACCGGATAACCGGGCATGAGCGTGCGCATGCGGATGCCGTGCGGCTTCAGGGCCGCCGGCAGGGCGCCCGCCACGTCGGCGAGACCCCCTGTCTTGATCAGCGGAAAGACTTCCGATGCGACGGAGAGGACTTCCATCTTACATGCCCAGCTTGTCGATCATCGCCTGGGTGATCAGGCAGATGCCGTTTTCCGAGCGGCGGAAACGCTTGGCGTCGAATTCCGGATCTTCGCCGACAACCAGGCCTTCCGGGATGACGACGCGGCTATCGATGACGACGTTGGTGAGTTGCGTATGCCGTCCGATCTTGACGTTTGGCAGGATCACGGCTCCGTCGAGGCGGGAGAACGAATTCACCCGAACGCCGGTAAACAGCATTGAGCGGTTGAGCGACGCGCCGGAAATGATGCAATCGCCCGACACCAGCGAAGAGGTCGCCGATCCGCGGCGGTTTTCGTCGTCATGGACGAATTTCGCCGGTGGCTTGATTTCGGCGAATGTCCAGATCGGCCAGGTGCCGTCGTAGATATCGAGTTCCGGAGTGACGTGGGTGAGGTCGATATTGGCCTGCCAGTAGGCATCGATCGTGCCGACGTCGCGCCAGTAGGCCTCGCGCTCGAAATCGGAGCGGACGCAGGACTGGTTGAAACGGTGGGCGACGGCTTTGCCGTGGCTCACGATGTAGGGGATGATGTCCTTGCCGAAGTCGCGCGAGGAGGAAGGATCGGCGGCGTCGCGGCGCAGGATGTCCATCAGGAACTTGGTGTGGAAGACGTAGATGCCCATCGAGGCCAGCGCCATGTCCGGATTGCCGGGAATGCCCGGCGGGTCGGCGGGTTTTTCGACGAAGTCGATGATTCTGTCCTTTTCATCGACATGCATGACGCCGAAGCCGGTCGCTTCCATGCGCGGCACTTCCAGGCAGCCGATGGTGACGTCGGCGCCGGAATCCACATGCTGCTGCAGCATGAGTTCGTAGTCCATCTTGTAGATATGGTCGCCGGCCAGGATGACCATGTATTCGACGCCGTGATCCTCGATGATGTCGATGTTCTGGTAAACGGCGTCGGCGGTGCCTTCATACCATTGCGTCTCCGACACGCGCTGGCTGGCCGGTAAAATGTCGAAGCTCTCGTTGCGCTCGGGCCGCAAGAAATTCCAGCCGCGCTGTAAATGGCGGATCAGCGAGTGCGCCTTGTATTGGGTCGCAACCCCAAGCCGGCGAATACCGGAATTCAGCGCATTGGACAGCGCAAAATCGATGATGCGGGTCTTGCCGCCGAAATAGACCGCCGGCTTGGCGCGCCGGTCGGTCAGTTCCTTCAGGC
>NZ_DATJDJ010000015.1:0-4575 GCF_035497515.1 Pararhizobium sp.
GCATATCGTCCGACATCGCCGACGGAGACGAACAGGCCGAGAACCAACGTATCCGACGATCGCATCAGCCCGTAGAAGAAAATGCTGACCCCGAGCCACAGCGAGGTTTGAAAGAACTGGCGGAGTTCGGTCCGGCGCTCCTGAGGAGGACGCGTATCGGCCCCGCCGGCGATGCGGTTTTCGCTCATCGCATAGCCGAGCCATGTCAATGCGCCCGCGAAGATGGCGGCCGTCAGAACCGCCTGGACATCGCCGTCAAGCACCAGAACCGCGGCCGTCAGCGCCAGGCGCAACAGAGGCTGGAAGAACAGGATCCACAGCATATAGGGTCGCATGTCGCCGATGACCCGCCCCAGCGAGAAGATCAGCATGGCATCGATCAGGAACGGGGCCGACAGGAGCGTGACGACCAGCGCCATTGCGAGGCCCGGCGCCCGATAGGCATCCTCGAGCGCCGCCGCGCCGCCCATGAGCAGTACCAGGACCGTCACGAGGAACACGGCGAAGGCGGCCGTGCGGGCGAACCGCAACAACTGCGCCGGGCTGCGATTTTCCTGCACCGCCACCGACATGAACCGCTGCAGGCCGAGTTCCATGCCTAACGGCGCGATCATCAGGAAAAACTGCGCCGCCGTGCGGCTAAGCGCATAAATGCCGTATTGGTCGGGACCGAGGAAGCGGCCGACGAGGACGTTGAGCGCCATGCCGCACATCATGGTGAACAGCGAACCGGCCGCGTAGAGATAAGCCTGCCGCATCCTAAGGGCCGCCCCTGGCCGGGGCCGGGCTACGCGCCGCCGCTGCCCGTTTGAGCGCCATCGCGACAATGACGAGCGCGCAGGCGAACAGGCCATTGTTGGGCCGGAACGGCGAGGTTTCGGTCACGGCATTCAGGACCCACATCGACAAAATGACGATCCCAAGCATCGCAAAGGACGGGACGCTCGTTTTCAGTTTCCAGAGCGCTGCAAAGCCGGACAGTACAAGGTAGGAGAAGGCGGCGAGGCCAAGGGCACCCAAGGTCAGGTAGAGTTCGAGATAGCCGCTGTGGGCATCGACGACGGCCAGGCCGAAAGCATCCTGCAGGTGGCTGCCGATCGTGTAAAAATTGCCGAACCCCACGCCGTTGAGCCAGGGGGCGCCTTCATAGGCAAGCAGCCAGTTCCAGACCTGGGTGCGCCCGGTCAAGGTGAGTTCCCGCCCCGCCGCGCCCAGGACGACATCGGCAATCTCGGCGTAGAATACCAGGCCGAAGGGCATGGTGACGACCAAAAGGATCGACAGGAACATCCTGAGGGAAAGTGACAAGCGGATAAAGAAGAAAACCAGAATGGCGAAGAAAAGCTGGATATAGGCCGTTGCTGACCCCGACTTCACCAGGACGGTGACTGAAACCATGAGCAACGCCCCCCTCAGGAGACCGTTGCTGATAATCTCCCGGCGAGAAAGAACCGTCATCGCCAAATGCAGGGAAGCGACCTGCCCGAGAATGTTCTTGTGAATGAAGATACCCCGCCACAGGCCGGCATGAACGCTTTGCTTGAAATCGTCTGCATTGTGCTGGCCAAGGCTCGGGAAGAGCACGGCATTCACCAGCGACAGAACGACCGCGACGCTGACGGTCACATAGATCAGCCGGAGGGTTTCATCGACTGTCCGGCAGGTGATGAGAACGAGGCCCAAAAGCACGCAAATTCCCAGCTCGAAAGTGGCGCGCGCGGTCAGATAGGGCTCGCTCGACCAGGCAACCGAGAAGAACGCGATCAGCAGAAAAGCAAAGAGCGGTGAAAGAGCCTTGATGTCCCCGATCTTCACCTTCTTGAAGAAAACGGCGACGGCAAGCAGGCAGAGCAGCATTTTCAGGATCAGAAGATAGGACTTCCCGGCAGCGTCCCCGGAGGAGATTTCGTCCGCGCCCTTGAACAATTGCGGAAAGGGGTTGAAGGTCAGGAACAGCAGCAGCGAGAAGACGGTGTCCATCACCCGCCAGCGTGCCGTCGCCGGGGTCTTGACCGGGATTTTGGCCGGAATCTGGAAGGACTGCAGGTCCGATTGTGTCGCACTGTCGGTCATCGTTTCGGCAGGAACAGGAAATTGTTGTAATATTTCAGTTCCTGACGCTTGAACCGTTTGCCGGGAAAGACACCGAGGTCCGGTTGGTGGACCTGCTTGTCGAAGGCCGAGATCGGCGTCTGTTGGCCATCCTCGAAGAAGAAGCCTTCATATCCCCAACTCTCCATCATCTGCCTCAAGGCTTCGACGGACCCCTTCCTGTGGCGTTCCTCGACTTCCACAAGAACGACCGGGCGGTGTTTTCCGATCGTCGCGCGAGCGCCCGAGAGAACGGCGTGTTCGTGGCCTTCCACGTCGATCTTGATGAATGAAGGTGCCAGATCGAAGGAATCGAGTGTCCTCAAGGGAACCTGCAAGGCGCGCGCCTGGCTGTCGATCTGCTCGAGCGACGCCCAGCCCGGCGCCTCGCCATTGGAGCCGACGGGTATCGAAAGCGTCCCCTCGCCGCCATGGTCCGACAATGCGACGGCTTGGGTTTTCACCCGTGCGGGCAAACGGGAAAGAAAGCGCGCGAACATCGGGTTAGGCTCGAATGCGACGACCTCCGCGAAATGTCGGCTCATATGGTAGGAATAGGTGCCGTTGTTTGCGCCGATATCGACCGCAAGGGCTTTTCCCGATCCGTATCTCTTCAGGAGCCTCAGCTCCCATTCGCCGTCGCGCGTCAGCAACTGGCGGAAATAGTAGAGCCGCATCGCAACGAAAAACCGCAGATCCGCCCATGTTTGCATGTTCTCTATCCCGTCAGATCTTGTGCGCGCGAATATATTTGGGAGCTTCGAATTCCCAGGAGAGTTCCTCGACAATGCGGCGGCGGCCGATGGCGCCTCGCCTTTGCCGCTCGCCCGGATCGGCAAGCAGTTGCAGGATCTTGTCGGCAAAATCGACCGTGTCGTTGGGTCTTGCGTAAAGCGAGGCTTCCTGCGCCGTATAGCGCCCCTCGGTGACGTCGAACTGAACGATCGGCTTGCTGAACGCCATATATTCCAGGATCTTGTTCATCGTCGACTTGTCGTTCATCTCGTTGACCCGGTCGGGATTGACGCAGATATCCGAGGTCGACAGGAGCCTGAACAGGATGTCGTCCGGCGCGCGGCCCATGAATTCGACATAGTCCTCGACGCCCAGTTCCTTCGACAGGGCCTGAAGCTTGGCAAGGCTCGGTCCGCCACCCACCAGGGTGAACTGGATATCGCGCCTTCCCAGGGTGAAGACGATATGGTGGACGACCTCCAGAAGGAGATCGATCCCCTCCTGTTCGCCCATGACGCCGACATAACCCACCAGGAAATCGCGGCCCCGCTTCAGTTTCGGGGCCGGCGGCGGAACGATGATGCGCGACAGGTCAGGCCCGCTGCGCACCACGACGATATCGCTTTCCCGCTTGCCGCCGCGCTGCATGGCGATCTTCTTGTAGCTTTCGTTCGTGGAGATAACGACATCGGCCGTCTTGAACGTCAGCCATTCCATGGCGACCATTACCCGCCACCACAGGTCGCGCCGTCCGAACTTCGCCTCGTACAGTTCCGGGTTGATGTCGTGATGATCGAACACATACCGCTTGCCGATCAGCTTGAACTGCCATGCGATCAGGAAGATCAGGTCCGGAGGATTGCATCCCTGTATGGTATCGAAGCCGTGGCGGAAGAATATCCTCCAGGCCAGATAGGTCTCCCAGACCAGCGCCGTCGCATATTCCACGAGATAGCCGATCGCGCCGCCGCCGCCCTCGGCCAGCGGATGGCGGTAGACATGGATGCCTTCGAGACATTCATAGCGGGCGAGATGATGCTTGCCCTGCGGGCAGATGACGCTCACCTGCGCGCCTGCCGTCTTGAGGGCGCGTGCTTCCTGCCAGACGCGCCTGTCGAAGGGAACGGGCAGGTTCTCGACGATGATGAGGATCTTGCGTCCGTTCATGCGCATGGGAATGACCGTGAATTGCAAAGTTGCATGCCGTAATTTCTCATTTCAGAGAGCCGATATCGATCACATCGCCGAAGGTGGCGAGGTTCAGCAGCTTTGCCGTCGCATTGGTCAGCACGACACGATCATAGACGGTCGTCTCCGCCGTCTGCCTGTCGACCAGCATCCTGCTCAAGGTGGGGATTTGCGTATAGGCATAGCCCAGATTGGCGCCCACCAGCTTGGAGGCATCGATGGCAGGATCGAACACCGAGACGCGGAACCCGGCTTGCAGAAGGCCCCGCGTCAAATCGATGTTCGGGCTTTCCCTGAGATCGTCCGTCAGCGCCTTGAAGGCCAGGCCGACGACAAGGAGCGATGCCCCCGGCGGCAGGCCGCGGCTCACCTGCTCCAGCAGGCGGTATTTATGGGCATCGTTCGAACGCAGCAGCGAATCCACCAGATGCGTATGGGCGCCGCAATCGGCGGCGATATATTGCATCGCCCGCACGTCCTTCGGCAGGCACGAGCCCCCGAAGGCGCCGCCGGGCCGCATATAATAGGACGAAATGTTCAGCTTGGTATCGGACACGAAAA
>NZ_DATJDJ010000016.1:0-4003 GCF_035497515.1 Pararhizobium sp.
GCAACACAATGCCCGCGGCGGTCGAAAGATCGCTTCTCTTAGGGAAAGGAAACCTGAATGGCTGAATATGACCGTCAGACCCTCAATGCGCGGGCCGGCTCGGCCGTAGCCATCGATGAGGGCCTTCGGAGCTATATGCTCCGCGTGTACAATTATATGGGCCTGGGCCTCGTCGTGACGGGTCTGGTTGCCTGGTATGTGAGCACGCTCGTGGCGCCGCAGGGCTCCCTGATCGATGCCTCCGGCAGTTTCGCTACCGCCTTCGGCGCCGCCCTTTATGGCAGCCCGCTGCAGTGGGTGGTGATGCTCGCGCCCCTCGGCTTCGTGCTGGTGCTGAGCTTTGGCATCAACAAGCTCTCGCCGGTGGCGACGCAGGCCCTGTTCTGGGTCTTCGCCGCGGTGATGGGCCTGTCGCTGTCCTCGATCTTCGCCGTCTATACCGGCGGTTCGATCGCCAAGGTGTTCTTCATCTCGGCCGCCATGTTCGGCGCGATGAGCCTCTACGGCTACACCACCAAGCGCGACCTCACCAATATCGGCTCGTTCCTGATCATGGGCCTGTTCGGCCTGATCATCGCCTCGATCGTCAACATCTTCCTTCAGTCGTCGGCGCTGGACTTTGCTGTTTCGGCTATCGGCGTTCTGATCTTCGCAGGCCTCACCGCCTACGATACCCAGAAGATCAAGGAAATGTACTACGAAGCAGACAGTACCGAAGCCGCCGGCCGCAAGGCCATCATGGGCGCGCTGACGCTCTACCTCGACTTCATCAACCTGTTCCTGTTCATGCTGCGTTTCCTCGGAAACCGCGAATAGTCGGAACGATCGATTGACGGAAAAGGCGGCTTCGGCCGCCTTTTTTGTTGCGCGCGTTTTGCGTCTGAGTTGATCGATGGGCGCCGATGTGGGAGGACGGGTTTCGATCTTTCCAGCCAGGCTTTCCCATGTCCTTCACGATTCGAGACGCGACGCTTTCCGATATGCCGGCCATCACGGCCATCTATCAGGACTCGGTGCTGAACGGTGTCGCCTCCTATGAGATGACC
Source organism: Pararhizobium sp. (assembly GCF_035497515.1). GTDB lineage: Bacteria > Pseudomonadota > Alphaproteobacteria > Rhizobiales > Rhizobiaceae > Pararhizobium. The sequence continues at coordinate 1,047 of NZ_DATJDJ010000016.1, forward strand.
GCACCGGACGAGGCGGAGATGAAGGAACGTTTTCTGGCCATCAGCGGCAATGGTTATCCCTATATCGCCGCCGTCGATCCGCAGGGTACCTTGCTGGGCTACGCCTATGGCTCGGCCTTCCGGACGCGCACCGCCTATCGGTTCCTCGTCGAGGATTCGATCTATCTGGCGCCGGAAGCGCGGGGACGGGGCGTTGGCAAGGCGCTACTCGCCGAACTTATCCGCTGCTGCACGGCGCTGGGTTTTCGCCAGATGGTCGCCGTCATCGGCGGGGCGCATCCGGCTTCCGTGGCGGTGCATCGCGCGGCGGGTTTCGAGCATGGGGGATTGATGAAAGGCACCGGCTTCAAGCATGGACGCTGGCTCGATACGATCATCATGCAACTGGCGCTTGGCGAAGGCCTGACGACCGATCCGCAGCCGGGCGTCTATCCGGATACGCTCTATCGCAAGTGATGCAAGGAAGCGTCAGGTGTCGATGAGCTTCAGCATCTTGTCGAATACTTTCAGCACCTGCTGCAGGTCATGGCCGCGCTTCAGGATCGTTCCATGGGTGTTGACGACACTGTAGGCCCCCTGTTTCGCCGCCAGCTTCGGGTTCTTCTCGATGCGGAACAGCGGCATTTCGCCGGAGCGCTTGAACACCGAGAACACGGCTTTTTCCCGCAAGTGGTCCATGGCGTAGTCGCGCCACTCGCCCTCGCCGACCATGCGGCCGTAGACCCTCAGGATCAGGTCGAGTTCCCTGCGGTGGAAGGTAATGGGGAGCGGATCCTGGTTGCTGCGATAGTCTTGCAGGTGGACAACCACATCGGACGCTTGTTGCCTCTCGGAACGGGCCTCGCCTCGCGGCAAATCCGGCTGATCGGTCATCTGTACTCCGGCCTTTTATTGTGACAGGACGGTTACAGTGTGCCTGACCTCTATCAAAATGCAAGCGGCAAGCAGCGACAGCGTCGGGCGTAAATATGCCGCGCAAAGGTCGCTGTAACAGTTTAAATCCGCTGCATAATTCCCTAAATCGATTCCGATTTAAGGAATTATGCAGCAGGCGGGCCTAGACTTTTTGCAGCCCGCCGCATTTCAGCCCAAACCGCGCCCCATTTCGAATCGACACTCCCGCTCGCCGACCTCAGGGCATCATCCCTTTCGTCGGCCTGCGCGTCTCATCGAACGCCGTTGTTGATTCGATGGGAAACGCTGTGGGAGTGTCTGGCCAATGCGCCTGTTCTGGCGCGGTCACTCCCGATGCCATAGTCGCGGTGACGCCCCGTTATCGTGGAATATGGCCGGTTCGGTCCGGCATCTTCGAACCCTCAGCCCCAGCCCCTCGATGCTGCCGGGCCGAACCTGAAACAGTGCGTGTGTCAGTTGGCGGCGTTGTCGGCCATCACGGTCGCCGCGCCAAGGATCGGGCCGGGTGTCTCGTCATCCTTCATCTTCTGCAAGAGCACGGCGCAACCGCCATCGTCGCCCTCTTTCAGGATGGATGCCGGCAGTACGAAACTTGCCGGCTTGCCGTCCCACATCCCGATCGTCTGGATATCGCGAACCGCGTGCCAGTAGGAAATCTTGCGGCCGCTGTTTTCGCCCTTCTTGACGTCGACGGACTGCTGGCGATTGAAATAGACGACCACGACATTGGCCTTGCCGGCGCCCGCGCCGATCCTGATGTCGATCTCGTCCTTGCGTATGGCGGCATCGACCGGCACGGCCAGGCCCTTGCCGGCCAGGTTCATCGCTTCGAGCTTGCTGTTGATACCCTTCAGATCCGCGCCGTTGATATGGTCCCGGCCGTTCAGCACGGCCTGGGGCGTGTAGACGCCGTTGCGGCCGAGCATCTTGGCATAGGCATATTGGCGCGCGGTATTGTCCTTGGTTGCCAGCGTGTCGGCCCAGCCAAGATAATTCCAGTAATCGACGTGATAGGCGAGCGCGACCACCTTGCCCTCGTCGATCAGCGACTTCAGCGCGGCGTCAGCCGGCGGACAGGACGCGCAGCCCTGGCTTGTGAACAGTTCCACGACGCCCTGCTGTTCGCCGGCGGCCACAGGCAGCGCCACGAGGCCGAGGCCAAGGGCGAGCAGGATGCTGCGAACGGGGCTTGATCCGGACATCGGGATTTCCATTTCGATCGGCGGGCAGGTTTGCCTTCGGTGATCTTACATACGCCCGTCGGACTTCAACAGAAAGTCACGTTGGAGTGAGAAACGCGGCATCGAAGGGGTGGCCCTGTCATGCGAAAGCCGGAGCTCTTTCAAGCCCCGGCTTTGCTACGTCTGGCTTTGTGCCGATCAGGCGGCGAGATCGCGCAGGACGGTCTGCAGGATGCCGCCATTGTTCATGTAGATGACCTCGTCGAGCGTATCGATGCGGCAGAGGATGTTGATCTCCTTCACCGTTCCGTCGCCATAAGTGATCCTGGCGGTCTTCCACTCGCGCGGCTTGATGTCGCCTTCGAGGCCGTCGATCTCGACGATCTCGTCGCCCTTCAGGTTCAGCGAGGCCCAGGTCATGCCTTCCTCGAAGACGAAGGGAACGACACCCATGCCGACCAGGTTCGAGCGGTGGATACGCTCGAAGGACTGGGCGATGACGGCCTTGACGCCGAGCAGGTTGGTGCCCTTGGCAGCCCAGTCACGCGACGAGCCGTTGCCGTATTCGACGCCGGCGAAGATGACCAGCGGCGTGCCCTCGTCCTTGTACTTCATGGCCGCATCGTAGATCGACATCTCTTCCTTCGACGGATAGTGGATGGTGTAGCCACCTTCCTTGCCGTTCGGACCGAGCATGTGGTTGCGGATGCGGATATTGGCAAACGTGCCGCGCATCATGACTTCATGGTTGCCACGGCGCGTGCCGTACTGGTTGAAGTCGGCAACCGCGACGCCGTTTTCGGTGAGGTAGGCACCAGCCGGAGAGGCAGCCTTGATCGAACCGGCCGGCGAAATGTGGTC
>NZ_DATJDJ010000017.1:0-9210 GCF_035497515.1 Pararhizobium sp.
ATCTCGGAGCGGGTCGGGCCCGGCAGGACCGAGTTGACGGTCACCCCGGTCCCGCCGACGAGTTCGGCAAGACCGCGGGACACGGAGAGTTGCGCCGTCTTCGTCATCCCGTAATCGATCATCTCCTTCGGGATGTTGACAGCGGATTCGCTGCTGATGAACACGACGCGCCCCCAGCCGCGTTCGACCATCCCCGGCATGTAGTGCCGGGCGGCACGAACGCCGCTCATGACGTTGATCTGGAACAGGTCAAGCCATTCGGCATCCGACTGGTCGAAGAAGCCGTTGACGTGGGCCGTGCCGATATTGTTCACGAGGATGTCGGCGTCTGCGATCCGGCCCGCCAGAATGGACGATCCATCGGGCGTCGACAGGTCGGCGGCGACGCCTGTGAATTCTGCTTCCGGGAGACGGAGCCGGAGCTGCTTCAATGCTGCGGCGACGCGTTCTTCTCCACGCCCGTTGATCACGACCGAGGCGCCCGCACGTGCAAGTCCTTCCGCGATCGCGAATCCGATGCCGGCGGTGGAGCCTGTGACGACGGCCCTACGCCCTTTCAGCTCAATCTTCATGATGTCGTTTCCTTTCAGATTGATCCGGGTTTCGTCGCGGTGGACGTATCCCGTATGTTCCTGTGTTGATATCAGGCGATGGCCGCTTCCGCGGCGCCCGCGAGACGTTCGACCCAGTCTTGGTGATAGCGGTAGAGACCGCCGGGATGGCGACGGCCGAGCATGTCGAGGAACCACTCGCCCTGCTGTGTCTCCTCGGTCAGGACATGGCAGCCGTCCTGCGTGGGCGTGATGACCCAGCCGTGGTAGGCGGTGGATCCTGTCGTGTCGCCATCGACCGTGGTCGCCCAGGCGAGCCTCCGGTTTTCGACGAATTCCGTCACGACCAGGCTCATCGGGTAGCCGACGGTCACGCGGCTGTATCGGGTCCCCATCGCCAGACCCTGCTCTCCCGACGGGATTTCGACCTGGTCTTCGGCGGGGAAGTAACGATACCAGTCCCTGGCGTCGATCAGCAGCTTCCACACCACCTCGGCGGGCGCCTTCACGTCGATGTCGTTGAGCGCGTAGATTGCCGAGACCTTCGGATCATGGCGTTCCGGCCAGATGACACGATCGTACACGGGTCAGCCCTCCGCCTTGAAGAGATCCTGGAAGATGAGCGGTGCCCAGCTCCTGTCCTGCGCCTGCACGAGACGTCCGCCTTCCGCAATCCTTCCGAGGTTTACGGGGGCGAAGCCGAGCCTGCGAACGATGTCGGAAACCGTCAACACCGCATGATCGTCGTCGCCCGACAGAAAGATGACCCGGCGGCCTGCGGCCGTCCGCGGATCCTGGCCGAGAAGATGGGCGGGCAGGTGATTGAACGCCTTGACAAGATGCGCGCCGGGCATCGACTTCGCCACCACGGCAGACGAAGGCTCGTTGCCGAGGTCGGACAGCGGCACGCCGTATGCATTGGTGACATCGATGACGATCTTGCCTTCCCAGTTCGCAGCGGCCTTGGCGATTTCGAGATGCGCCCGGAAGGGGACGGCGAGAATGATGACGTCGGCGGCAACTGCTTCCTCGAGGCCAAGCGGACGAACCGCGTCACCCAGTCCAGCGAGCGCTGCCGCCGCCGCGTCCCGGCCACGAGAGTTTGCGACGCCCACGGTGACGCCGCTGCGGTCGAACTGGCTCGCGAGAGCCCTGCCGACACTGCCACTTCCAATAATCGCGTAAGTCATAATCGCTCCTGGTCGACTTCGTTTCCTTGACCGAGATGCCGGGGAGGAACCTCGGTATCGGTGGGTACTGACAACATAGGTCTTGGCGGTTCATCTGATAAGATGATATAATATGATAGAATATATCTGTTTTTGAGATGGTTGGCTGGAAATGATCGAAGCTGTTTCGCTTGACCAATTGCGGACGTTCATCGCCGCAGTGGATGAAGGCAGCTTCTCTGCCGCAGCCAGAAAGCTGAACCGCGCTCAGTCTGCTGTCAGCGGATGGGTCGGGGCGCTGGAGGACCAGATCGGCGTCGCCCTCTTCGATCGATCGGGCAGGTACCCGGCCCTGACACCGCAGGGCGTGCTGCTGCTCGCCGACGCCCGAAACATTGTCGCCGGGGTGGACACGCTGAAGGCGAGGGCACGGTCGATGACTTCTGGGGTCGAAACGGAACTTTCAGTGGTCATCGACGTCTTCTTTCCCACTTCGGTCATCAGCGCAGTCGCGAGGGAGTTCGCGAGCCAGTTTCCACTGACGCCGCTGCGACTGTTCGTCGAAGGTCTGGGCGCGGCTTATCAGCCGGTTCTGGACGGCCACTGCAGCCTCGGCATCCTGCCGCCGCTGCCTCAGCCGTTTCCGTCCCTCGTCAGCGAGCGTCTGGGTGAATTGCCGCTGATCGCGGTCGCCTCGCCGCAGCATCCGCTTGCGCTGTTTCAAGGCCGCATTCCCCGCCAGGAACTGACGAAGCATATCCAACTCGTCCTGACGGATCGGTCCGACCTCACATCCGGACGGGATTTCGCGGTCGCCTCGCCTGCGACCTGGCGGCTGGCGGACCTGTCCACGAAGCATGCCTTCCTCAAGGACGGCGTCGGCTGGGGCGGCATGCCGCTGCACATGATCGAGAGAGATCTTTCCGAAGGCGCCCTTTGCGTCCTCGATGTCGATGACATGCCACCCTCAGGCTACATGCTGACGATGTCGGCTTTCCACCGGCCCGCGCAGCCTCCTGGACCGGCTGGCAAATGGTTCGTCGACCGGGTGAAGGCGCTATGGCACGGTGCGGACATCATCAGATCGGGGATGTCCGCTGGATTGAAGCAGTCGTCACGTTCTTGAATGCGCCAACCCCAAGCAGACGCGACAGCATCATTCCTTAAGTCGATTTAGGGATAAGATTATGCAGCATATTTAAGGCGCTGTAAGACAGAGGTCGGCTGGTGAGTCGGGTGTCTTGCCGATCACGACGCTCTGGATCAGATCGCGGACGATCGGAATCAGCCAACGTTTTTCATGTTCGTGTTTGCCCACCGCGCTTTCAGGTCGAAATGGCGCGCTGCAAATCTTTGGTTTCGTGTGATGCAGCCGGCATAAACGCCAAAAGCCGCCCCGAAGGGCAGCTTGAGTTTTTCCCAGCGATGCGAGCAGAAGCTCTCAGCCCTTGCGGGCGGGCTTCTTGGCCGTCGATACGCCGCTTTCGCGCTCGAGCTTCTTGCGGGCCAGCTTGCGGACGCGGCGGATGCCTTCGGCCTTTTCGCGGGCGCGCTTCTCGGACGGCTTTTCGAAATGTTCGCGCAGACGCATTTCGCGGAAGACGCCTTCGCGCTGCAATTTTTTCTTCAGAAAACGGAGCGCTTGCTCAACGTTGTTGTCACGGACCAGAACCTGCAATGTAAACTCCTTGGATCACTGACGCTCTCATAAGGCCATGTGCGTCATCGATCAAGGCTTGGAAGCCGTGTTGAGTGGCTCCTTTTGTCGATTGTTGGCGTTTATTTTGTCCTCAGGCACGTGGAATGGGCGAATTTCGTGGTTGAGCGCGGTTGCGTTGGCAAATCGCCGCGGCGGCCATCTGGGGAAAACGGGTGTGGGAGGAGTTATGGAATGGCAGGTCGCGCGCCGTGATTCCTGTCCTCCTCTATAAAGTGCCGCTGTCGATCTCGACGGAAGTGACGATGGTGATGCCGGTCTCCGAAAGGGCATTCGCGTCGATGCCTGGTGGCAGGGAAAGGCGCAGGTCTTGATCGATGTTCCGGGGTGCCGTCTGAAACGCGTCAATTCTGTCCCGCCTGTGTTCAGCTATGCGAACAGTTCCGGCCTGAAGCCGCGGCATCTTGTCTGGATCGCCGGCTTGCCGCGTGGCACAACCGCGCAGGATGGCAAATTGCCACGCTGCGGCGTTTGAAACCGGTTTTTCAGTGTCGTTCTCGGTGTTGAAATTTCATGAAGCATTCGAAGTATCTGATATAGTTTTCAAAAGCATAGAGAAAATCCGCTTTAATCGGACGGGCGTGCCGGCCGTCCTTTGGGGTGCCTCATGTCTTCCTGTGGAGATTAAACGTTCCAGTTGCAAAAAATCAACGGCATTTGGAAAATCACTAACTCTCGTATCTTGACTACCAAGGCGTTTGCGAATCCAATCGGGAGGTCTCGGGCGATGCCTGTCCCTCACGCATCGTGCCGAGCATCAGTCGGTCCCACGGGGGTGGGCAGCAGATCGTGCTGTGCCGGATCGTGTAAGGAAACGTTCAGTGTGTTACCAGAGAAGAGTATTTTCCTGTTCCATCAGGCATCGCGTTGCTTGTCGAGCCGACGACATCTGTCGATCCGGACGGCACGCCGAATGGTCGGTCGATAACCAGGCGGGGCGGATCTGACATGGTAGCGCAATTGACATCCGGCGAGCGGCAACTGGCGCTCGTCGTTCTCATCGCCCTCGCTTTGGCCGGACTGGCCATGGGGGTTGCCGGCCGCGCCGATCCACTCGGGGTGCACGGCCTGATCGTGCTGGCGCTGAGCGTCGGCTTCATCTTCCTGGTCCTGTCCTCCTTTTATGCGCCCGAACCGAGCGCGGAGCGGCTGACCCAATATTACGACGACCCGAGCAAGGTCGGCATCATACTGACGATCATCTGGGGCATTATCGGCATGGCCGTCGGGGTCTGGGTGGCCAGCCTTCTGGCATGGCCGGACCTGACCTTCGATGCCGGATGGGCAAGCTTCGGGCGCCTGCGTCCGGTCCATACGAGCGGCGTCATCTTCGGCTTCGGCGGAAACGCGCTGATCGCCACGTCCTTCCATGTGCTGCAGCGCACCTCGCGGGCCCGCCTTGCCGGCCAGTTCAGCCCCTGGTTCGTTCTGCTCGGCTACAATCTGTTCTGCATCATCGCGGCCGCCGGCTATTTCATGGGCGTGACGCAATCGAAGGAGTATGCGGAACCCGAATGGTATGCGGATATCTGGCTGGTCATTGTCTGGGTGGCCTATTTCACTCTCTACATTCGGACGCTCGCACGCCGCAAGGAACCCCATATCTATGTGGCCAACTGGTACTACATGGCGTTCATTCTCGTCGTGGCCGTGCTGCATATCGTCAACAACCTCGCCGTTCCGGTCTCGTTCGGCCATGCGAAGAGCTATTCCGCCTTCTCCGGCGTCCAGGATGCGATGACGCAATGGTGGTACGGCCACAACGCCGTCGCCTTCTTCCTCACCGCCGGCTTTCTCGGCATGATGTATTACTACCTGCCGAAGCGGGCGGGTCGGCCGATCTTTTCCTATCGCCTGTCGATCATCAGCTTCTGGGGCATCACCTTCATGTATATGTGGGCGGGCTCGCACCACCTGCATTATACCGCGCTGCCGGAATGGGTGCAGACGCTCGGCATGACATTCTCGCTCGTGCTGCTGGTTCCGTCCTGGGCTTCGGCCGGCAATGCGTTGGCAACGCTCAACGGCGCCTGGCACAAGGTCCGCGACGATGCGACGTTGCGCTTCATGATGGCGGCAGCGGTGTTCTACGGTCTCTCCACCTTCGAAGGCTCGTTCCTCGCCATCCGGCAGGTGAATTCGCTATCGCACTACACCGACTGGACCGTCGGCCACGTCCATGCCGGCGCACTCGGCTGGGTGGCGCTGATCACCTTCGGCTCGATCTACAGCGTCGTGCCCTGGCTGTGGAAGCGCGAGCGCATGTATTCGGCCGCCCTGGTCGAGGTACACTTCTGGCTGGCGCTCGCCGGCACCGTCATCTACGTCTTTGCGATGTGGAACTCCGGCATCATTCAGGGCCTGATGTGGCGCACCTACAATGAAAGCGGAACGCTGACCTATTCGTTCATCGACTCCGTCGTCGCCATGCATCCCTATTATATCGCCCGGGCTTTCGGTGGCTTCCTGTTCCTGCTTGGAACGGTCGTCTGTGCCTATAATATCTGGATGACGATCCGCATGGCGCCGGACGCCCTGTCCAAATCGACTGCGGACGTTCCAGAGCCAAGGCAGGCCGCTGCCTCGCCCGTGCCTGCGGAGTAAACGACATGCCCGAGTTTCATAGAAAAATCGAACGCAGCGCCATGGGCTTCGTGCTCGCCATCGTCGTGGTGTCCAGCATCGGCGGTTTCATCGAGATCGCGCCGCTGTTCACGATCGACCAGACGGTCGAGGACGCGCCCGACATGCGCGTCTACACGCCGCTCGAGCTTGCCGGACGCAATATCTACCTTCGGGAAGGTTGCTACGCGTGCCATTCGCAGATGATCCGCACGCTGCGCGATGAGGTCGAGCGCTACGGTCCTTATTCGCTGGCGGTGGAATCGAAATACGACCATCCGATGCTCTGGGGTTCCAAACGGACCGGGCCGGATCTTGCCCGCGTCGGCGGCAAGTATTCCGACGCGTGGCATGTGGCCCATCTGCACAATCCGCGCGATGTCGTGCCGGAATCGGTCATGCCGAAATATGGCTGGCTGGGGCGCAACGCGCTCAAGATCGACGATCTTGGCGAACATCTGGCGGCGATGCGCGCGGTCGGCGTTCCCTACACGGACGACATGATCGCCCATGCCGGCAACGATGCTTTCGGCCAGGCATCGCCCGACAGCAACTTTGCCGCCGGCGTTTCCGAGCGTTATGGCGAGGCGACGCAGGTGCGGATGTTTGATGGCAACCCCGACCAGATCACGGAAATGGACGCGCTCGTCGCCTATCTCCAGATCATCGGCCGCTTGACGGATGTCGCGCATAAGCAGGCCTCCAGCGCAACGGAGGCGGCGAAATGAACCTCGATCACGAAACTCTCGTGGCCTTTTCCAAGAGCTGGGGCCTTTTCTATCTGGTCGCATTAGCGATCGGCGTGGTGATCTACGCGCTCTGGCCGGCCAACCTGCGCAAATTTCACGTTGCGAAACAAAGTATTCTCGATGAGGACGACAAGCCATGGACATAGGCGAACGCGATCCCGTCACTGGCCAGATGACCACCGGCCATGAATGGAACGGTATCAAGGAACTTTATACTCCCATCCCGCGCGTGGTGATCTTCTTCCTGGTGGTCACGACGCTGTTTTCCATCTGCTACTGGATCCTGATGCCGGCAATCCCGCTGGGCCGGACCTATACCAAGGGCCTGCTCGGGCTCGACCAGAAGACCCAGGTGGAGCAGCAACTTGAATTGGCGAGCACCGAACGCAGCGTCTGGACCTCAAAGATCGAATCCATGGATTTTGCCGCGATCAAGGCCGATCCGGCCCTGATGACGATCGTCAACGAGGCGGGGAGCACCCTATTCGGGGACAATTGCTCCGTCTGTCATGGGACCAAGGGTGCTGGAAGCAAGGGCTTTCCCAATCTGACCACGGGAGCGTGGTTATGGGGCGGAGACCCGGACACGGTGTTTGAAACCGTCCGGGTCGGCATCAATTCCACGCATCCCGACACCCGTGTTTCGCAGATGCTGGCCTTCGGTCGCGACGGCGTTCTCGACCGCACGCAGATCAGCGATGTCGTCTCCTATGTTCGGTCTCTGGGCGGTGTTGAAACAGCAGAGGCGACATCATCCGAAAGCCTTGCGCGCGGCAAGGAGGTATTTGCCGACAATTGTGTCGCCTGTCACGGAGATGACGCCAAGGGCAAGGCGGATGTCGGTGCTCCCAACCTGACCGACGCATGGTGGATCTATGGCAGCGATCGCGCGTCGATCCATGCCACGGTGGTCAATGGCCACCAGGGGCAGATGCCGCATTGGGAAGATCGCCTGTCCATCACCGACCGAAAGATGCTGACGCTCTACGTCCTGTCTCTTTCGGAGAGCAAGATATGACGACCACCACGGAAAAATCATCAAAGAGGCCCTGGTCGCGCGGTGGTCTGTTCATGACCGCGCTGCTCGGCATGGCACTGGTGATTTTCTTCGTGGCCAATGCGCATCTTCTCTATGTCGCATTGCAATCGCAGCCGGATTGCGTGCCGCACGGCAAGCCATCGGGAGAGGCGGCTCCTGGTATAGAATACGGCGCGGCGAAATCGGCCTGTTAGAGCCTTGAAGAAGGATGGATCAACATGAGCAATTCTCACACCGCGCCCATCGCCGGCCCGACCGCGGCGCAGGCGCGTCAACGGGGGCTTTCGGCGCGTGCCGCGCTTGGCTGGCTGGGCGCCGGCTGGCGCGACCTGATGACATCGCCGGCAAGCAGCTTTTTCTACGGCCTCGTGGTCTTTGCGATTTCCGTTGCGGTCACCGCCGGGCTGATTTTCCTGGGGCTGGATTATATCCTGTTCCCGGCCATTGCCGCCTTCATGGTGGTCGGGCCGCTGGTGGCGATCGGCCTCTATGAAAAAAGCCGTTTGATCGGGGCGAACAGACCGTCGAGCCTTGGGCACATGCTGTTCGTTCGGCCGGCATCGGGTGCGCAGGTGCTCTTCACCGGTGTGATCCTGCTGGGGCTGGCGCTGCTGTGGATGCGCTCCGCCGTAATCGTCTACGCGCTGTTCTTCGGCCTGCACCCGTTTCCGGGCATGGACCATATCGTGCCGATGCTGTTCACCACCGGCATCGGATGGGCGATGCTTTTGACCGGCACGGTCATCGGCGGGATCTTCGCCGCCTTTTCCTTCGCGATCAGCGTCTTTGCCATTCCGATGCTGCTCGACGAGCGCACCGATGCGTTCACCGCGATGGGCACGAGCATCTCGATCGTCTGGAACAATCGCCGTGTGATGATCGCCTGGGGCGCGATCGTGCTCGGGCTTACGGTGGTCGGGCTGCTGACGGGTTTCGTCGGCTTGATCGTCATCTTCCCGCTGCTCGGACATGCCACCTGGCATGCCTACCGGGCAATGAAGTGAGGAGGTCGACAGCAAGATCATGAGCTGTTGCGCGCCCAATGCGTCGGCATCGCTGGTCATCGGGGGTATCGAGCCGGTATCGCTCAGCCCGGATGAACTCGTCCTGTCGAGCCGTGATCTCGGAGACGGATCGCGCCAGAGCGATCTTTCCGTGCCTGGTATCCATTGCGCCGCCTGCATCGCATCGGTCGAGCGGAGCCTGTCGGCGCTGCCCGGTGTCGAGCACGCCCGGGTCAACCTGTCGATGAAGCGCGCATCGGTGCGCTGGCGCGCGGTCGATGGCCGGGTGCCGGATCTGATCGGCGGGCTGCAGGCGATCGGTTATGATGCGCACGTCTTCACAATGGGAACAGAGACCG
>NZ_DATJDJ010000018.1:0-12329 GCF_035497515.1 Pararhizobium sp.
CGGCCATCCGATGTCGAGCGTTCGCGGATAATCAGACCCGACTTTTGCAGCCGGTCCAACCGGTGCGTCAGCCCTCCGGAGGAAATCATCAGCGATGTATAGAGTTCCGTCGGCGTCAGTCTATACGGCATTCCTGATCGCCTTAGCGTCGATATGACATCGAACTCCCCGCGATCCAGTCCGAACGACGCAAAGGTTGCCTCGATCGATGGACGCACGAGATTGGACAACCGGTAGGCACGACCGAGAATGGCCATGGGCTCTGTGTCGAGGTCCGGCAACTCCTTGCGCCATTGTCCGCGCAGGCGGTCCACATGATCTTCGTCAGTCCTGTGCGTCACGCCTCAATCCTTCGCATCAAAAAACTATCTTGACGAGAAGATAGTTTTGGGTAATATCTTCCCGTCAAGATATATGACTTCACGTTCAATTAAACAGACTGCACAACGGAGGCCAGCATGTTCCATGTCATTCCCCGTGCCGAACAAAACCAGCGACCGAACAGAACTATCCTGTTCGAGGGCGCTCAGTACGATACTCCGATTTCAATTTTTCTGATCGACAACGAACCCGGCCAGGGGCCGGCGCTGCACACGCATCCCTATAGTGAGACCTGGGTCGTCCGATCCGGCCATGCACAGTTTACTGTCGGGGTTGAAACGCTGGATGCGACGGTGGGTGATATCATCGTGGTCAATCCGGAAACGCCGCATCGCTTCGTCAATACCGGCCCGGGCCGGCTCGAACTCACCTGCATTCATGCGTCGGAACGGGTCATACAGACGTTCATCTAACACGCTATTCCGCCGCACTCCGGCTGCCAGCATCGTCATAGACGGCATCGGCGGCCCCCGGCGCGGTCTCCACCTGCAGGTCCGGGAATGCAACGATACGCTTGCCGGAAAGGTCGCTGTGGACGACGATCAGGCCCTGCTCCTCGAAATAGCCGAGCAGGCGGCGGGCGCGGCGGGCGGAATGGGTGCCATAGGCACGCGCGATCATCGCATCCGAAGGACATGGCAGATTGCGCACGGCCGATTGGGCCACCAGCAAGAACACGCCCTGCAGGTCATCCGTGACGTTGCGCGAAAGGTTGAGCGCCGAGGCCCAGATTTCGCTTGCGGCGGTCTCCGCATCGACACCGGAGCGGGCAACGGCCATCTTGCGGCGGAAGGCGCTGAGCGAGAGTGGCGCACCAGGCACGCGGCGGATACGGCAGCGGACCAAAAAATCCTGGAACAGTTCGGCATCGGCGCGGAATGCGGCTTCCGGATTTTCGAGGATTTCGGCCAGCAATCCGTCCAGCAGCGCCTCGCGCTCCTGCACCGGCATTTCCGGCACCGGCGCCTTCGGTTCCCCGAGGCCGATCGGCTCGGGCCGGGGCCGCGACAGTTCGGCCAGAATATCGGTGGCGGGGCGCGGCTGGGCGCTGGGGCGGCGGACGATCGGGCGGATCAGTTCGTCCGGGTCCGGCGTGAAGATCAGGTCCTCGACATCGGCGACGGCTTCCGGCAGCGGCGTCAGCTTCGGGCTGGTCGATCGGGCCGACGTCTCGACATTGCCGATGGTCACCGGCAGCGGCCGGCGCGATAGAGCCGGGCCGAGCGCCACGAAGGAGCCGCGCTTCAGGTCACGGAACATTTCGGCCGTGCGGCGGTCCATTCCGAGCAGGTCTGCGGCGCGGGCCATGTCGATATCGAGAAAGGTGCGGCCCATCAGGAAGTTGGACGCTTCGGCGGCGACGTTCTTGGCAAGCTTGGCCAGCCGCTGGGTGGCGATGACGCCGGCCAGTCCGCGTTTACGGCCGCGGCACATCAGGTTGGTCATGGCGCCAAGCGAAATCTTGCGCGCTTCCTCCGACACATCACCGGCAACTGAAGGCGCAAACATCTGTGCTTCATCGACAACGACGAGAACGGGATACCAGTAGTCTCGATCGGCATCGAACATGGCGTTCAAGAAGATGCCGGCGCAGCGCATCTGCTGTTCGACATCCAGACCTTCGAGCGACAGGACGCAGGAGACGCGGTGCTGGCGGATACGGGTGGCGATGCCGATCAGTTCGGCTTCGGTGCGCTCGCCTTCGATGACCACATGGCCGAACTTGTCGGCCAGCGTGACGAAATCGCCTTCCGGATCGATGATGCATTGCTGCACCCAGGGGGCGGACTGTTCCAGCAGGCGGCGCAGGAGATGCGACTTGCCGGAACCGGAATTGCCCTGCACCAGAAGCCGCGTCGCCAGAAGTTCCTCGATATCGAGCGGAACGGATGCGCCGTCGGACGCCGTCCCCATGTCGATGCCGACTTTCATATCCACCTCGTTTAAAATGCCATGCCGGATGCGCCGCCACGAACCCGCAAGCGACAAGCCTTAGCATCGTTTCCGCTGTTTTGCGCCTCTCCACGATGGAAACCCACAGCTAAGAAGGATTTCGTTTACCGTATCGTCAGCCCGAAACCCTGCATCAGGCGGCGGGTGGTGAAATCCGGATTGCCGGATGTGAAGATGGCGGGATCGATGCCGATCAGCGGCTCGAAACCCTCCGGCAGCGGCACGAGGCTGCGCGCTCGTCGTGCGATCGCCTCGGCCGGGTCCAGCCAATCGACGGGCCAAGGGGCGAGACGGCGGAAGACATTGGCCATGAAGGGATAATGCGTGCAGGCGAGCACGACGATGTCGGTCTTCCTGCCATCCTTCTCGACAAAACACTGTTCGATCTCGGAAATGACAGCCGCATCATCGATCGGCTCGCCGCGAATATAGGCTTCCGCCATACGGGCGAGATTTTCCGAACCGACGAGCCGCACATGACATTGCGAGGCGAAGGACTGGATGAGATCGCGGGTATAGGCGCGCTTGACTGTGCCGGGCGTTGCCAGAACCGAGACGAGACCGGAAAGCGTCCGCTCCGCCGCCGGCTTGATGGCCGGAACCGTGCCGACGAAACGCATCTGCGGGAACGCCGCGCGCAGATCGGCGCCGACCAGCGTGAAGGCGGTATTGCAGGCGATGATGCAGATTTCCGGGTCGTGCGTGGCGAGCAATCGGCCGAACAGGGCGATGACATGCTCCCGCAGGGCCTCTTCCCCCCAGCCGCCATAGGGAAAGCCGGCATCGTCGGCGACATAGATGAAATGCCGTTCCGGCATCAGCACGCGGGCTTCGCGCAGCACGGTCAGGCCACCGATACCGCTGTCGAAGACGAGGATGGGTTTCAGCTCAGATATCGTCACCAGGGTCTTCGATCTTCTGCTCATCGGAGCGATGGCGGGAATCAGCGGGGGCACCGGCACCGCGCGGCTGTTCGCGGGTAAACCTGTCGAGGCAGGATATCACGCCGCGGACCAACCGAATTTCCGACGCGGTAAACGCCGGTCGTGTCAGCACGGCCCGCAAATTGTCGACCAATTTCGGCTTTTTGGCGACTGGCCGGAAGTAGCCCCTCGCCTCCAGCGCCTCCTCGGCATGATCGAACAGACCGTGCAGTTCATCCTTGGTCGCCGGCTGCTGCGGCAGGGCCTGGAACGACGTTTGCGCGGGTGATTCCATGGATGTCTTCAGCCATTCGTAAGACATGAGCAGCACGGCCTGAGCAAGATTGAGCGAGGCAAACGCAGGATTGACCGGGAAGGTGACGATCTCGTCGGCCAGAGCCACTTCTTCATTGGTGAGCCCGGTGCGCTCGCGCCCGAACAGGATGCCGGTCGCCTCCCCTATATTGAATCGATTGCGTAGCGTCTCGGCAGCGATCAGCGGCGAGCGCACCGGCTTGTATCCGTAGCGATCGCGCGCGGTCGTCGCATAGACGAAATTGAGATCGGCAATCGCCTCCGGCAGCGTCTCATAGACCTTGGCGGCGTCGATGACATGGTCGGCGCGGCTTGCGGCGGAACGCGCCTTCTCGCTTGGCCAGCCGTCACGAGGGCTGACCAGCCGCAACTCCGACAGGCCGAAATTGGCCATGGCGCGCGCCACCATGCCGATGTTCTCGCCAAGCTGCGGATGAACCAGAATGATTGCCGGTCCTTCCGTCAGAAGCACGCGTTCGCTGTTGGTCCCTGCCATTGCCTTGCCTTCCCGGATGTCTGGGCGCCTCACTGGCACAAAGCAGCGAGAAAATCAAAAAGATCATCGGCAGGGCTCAATCAAGGTTTCGCCGGCTACTGCCCGCCTGCTCCCTGGCTTGCGATCGCCTGCAACTCCGCCTTGAGGGATCCAGCGTCACCGGTGCGGACGATGTCGTCGATCACCTCTCGACCCGCCTCCTCGACGATCATGAAATGCAGCTCGCTGGGTTTCCAGTCAGCCGCCCGCTCGCCGAAACAATGGGTATTGTCGAAAGTCACCTTCACATTGCTCTTGCCGTCCGTTTCAGGACCGGCGACGACGGAGAGGTCCTTGATCGAGCAACTGTCCTGCCCGCTGACGATGACATCGTAATCAAAGGGCGAATCGCCCTCGTCATAGGCCGGGAATTTCGCCGCCTCCTGATAATTTTTGACGAAATCGGCGCTGTAGATGCGGCCAAGGCGGGCGGGCGAGAAGTAATCCTCGCCCTGCTGCGGCTCTTCCGCCCAGCCCTTGACCGCTTCCTGCATGATCTCGTTGACGGGTGCGGCCGGATCGGCCGCACAGGCGGGCGCAGCGATGGCCGCTACAACGAGGAACGGAAAGAACACCTTCATCGAAATCTCCAGAAAACCGATTCGGTCGCAGACAATCCTCCGGTTTGACACGCGGGTCAAATGCCGGCTTTGGCATGTGCTTTCACGTCGGCCTTCAGGGCAAACTTCCTCGAAAGTTTCAGGAACGCGCGCTTTGCCTCGCGCATGCACAATGCTATAGCGCAACAGGTTTCACGTTCACGAAGCGGGGCATCGCACCCCTCCCAAACTACGAGGCATTTTTCAATGACAAAGATCAAGGTCGCCAATCCGGTCGTCGAACTCGACGGCGATGAAATGACCCGCATCATCTGGCAGTTCATCAAGGATAAGCTGATCCATCCCTATCTGGATATCGATCTGGAATATTACGACCTCGGCATGGAAAATCGCGATGCCACCGACGATAAGGTAACGATCGATGCGGCAAACGCCATCAAGAAGCACGGCGTCGGCGTCAAGTGCGCGACCATCACCCCGGACGAGCAGCGCGTCGAGGAATTCAAGCTGAAGAAGATGTGGAAGTCGCCGAACGGCACGATCCGCAACATTTTGGGCGGCGTCATCTTCCGCGAGCCGATCATCTGCAAGAACGTCCCGCGCCTGGTTCCCGGCTGGACCAAGCCGATCATCGTCGGCCGTCACGCCTTCGGCGACCAGTACCGCGCCACCGACTTCAAGTTCCCCGGCAAGGGCAAGCTGTTCATGAAGTTCGTCGGCGAGGATGGCAAGGAAATCGAGCACGAAGTCTATGACGCGCCGGCAGCCGGCGTTGCCATGGGCATGTACAACCTCGACGAGTCGATCACCGATTTCGCCCGTGCATCGCTGAATTACGGCCTGCAGCGCGGCGTTCCGGTCTATCTGTCCACCAAGAACACCATCCTCAAGGTCTATGACGGCCGCTTCAAGGATATCTTCCAGAAGGTGTTCGACGAAGAATTCGCCGATAAGTTCAAGGAAGCCAAGATCTGGTACGAACACCGCCTGATCGACGACATGGTCGCCTCGGCGCTGAAATGGTCCGGCGGTTACGTCTGGGCCTGCAAGAACTATGACGGCGACGTCCAGTCCGACATCGTTGCCCAGGGCTTTGGCTCGCTCGGCCTGATGACCTCGGTCCTGATGACCCCGGATGGCCAGACCGTGGAAGCCGAAGCCGCGCACGGCACCGTCACCCGTCACTATCGCCAGCACCAGAAGGCCGAGGAAACCTCGACCAACTCGATCGCCTCGATCTTCGCCTGGACCCGTGGCCTTGCCCATCGCGCTAAGCTCGACAACAATGCCGAACTGACGAAGTTTGCGGATACGCTGGAAAAAGTCTGCGTCGATACCGTCGAATCCGGCTTCATGACCAAGGATCTGGCGCTCCTCATCGGTCCCGACCAGCCCTGGCTCTCGACCACCGGCTTCCTCGACAAGATCGACGAAAACCTGCGCAAGGCGATGGCTGCCTAAGCGCAGCCAGAGAGATGTAACCCGTGAGAAACCCGGTCCTGCCGGGTTTTTCTTTGGCCTGAGATACGGCGCCCCGTCATATCCCCTCCTGATTTCGCTGATCGCCGCCTGCAGCAAACGATGCCAGCATTCTCCGAAATCGACAGGTTTCACTCCGATTTTTTATCGAACGAAATCAATGGCTCCTGACGTGCGTGATAAAAAATGCGATTTTTTTGGAACCTTTTTGGCTCCCCATCGTTCGCGAATTGTACCGTCGCATGCTGCACTGCATGCAAACCCTCCGAACAATCGCGAATGGATACATGAACTCCTCAGAGAAAATATCGCACCTGCCACGCATCGCCCTCATCTCAACCCATGGATATGTTGCTGCCGAACCGCCGCTGGGCGCCGCCGATACAGGCGGACAGGTGGTCTACGTCATCGAACTCGCGCGCAAGCTGGCGCTGCTCGGCCATGAGGTCGATATCTATACCCGCCGTTTCGAGGACCAGCCGGAATTCGACGCGGTCGATGAGCGTGTGCGCGTCATCCGAATTCCCTGCGGTGGTCCGGATTTCATCCCCAAGGAATACCTTTACAAACATCTGATGGAATGGTGCGAAAACGCCGTTCGCTTCATTCGCCGCAACAACTTCACCTATACGTTGATCAACAGCCACTATTGGGATGCCGGTATCGCGGGCCAGCGCGTCTCGGAAGCCCTTGGCGTCACCCATATCCACACGCCGCATTCGCTGGGCCTCTGGAAAAAGAGGCAAATGGAGACCGACTATCCCGACAAGGCCGACACGTTCGAGAAGGAGTTCAACTTTTCCGAACGCATCAAGCATGAACTGATCATCTACCGCTCCTGCAGCATGGTGATTGCCACGACGCCGATCCAGGTGGAGGTGCTGGTCAACGACTACAACCTGCCACGCGACCGGGTGCACATGATCCCGCCCGGCTATGACGACAATCGGTTCTTCCCGGTCTCGCGCGCAACGCGCGAAATGGCGCGCCAGCGTTTCGGTTTCGAGGGCAAGGTGGTGATGGCCATGGGACGGCTTGCCACCAACAAGGGCTACGACCTGTTGATCGATGGATTCTCGGTGCTGGCCGAGCGCGAGCCGGACGCACGGCTCCATCTGGCCGTCGGCGGCGAGACCATGGATGCCCATGACACGGCGCTCTTCCAGGAACTGAAGGAACGCGTCACCTCGCTCGGCCTCGAGGACAAGGTGGTATTCTCCGGCTTCGTCACCGAGGAGGATCTGCCGGACTTCTACCGGGCCGCCGATGTTTTCGTCCTGTCGAGCCGCTACGAGCCCTTCGGCATGACGGCGATCGAGGCGATGGCGAGCGGTACGCCGACGGTCATTACCATCCATGGCGGCCTGTTCCGGGCGGTCAGCTATGGACGGCATGCGCTGTTTGCCGATCCGTTCGACAAATATGATCTCGGCATTACCATGATGAAACCGCTGAAACATGAGCGGCTGGCCGGTCGCCTGTCGCGCATGGGAGCGCACAAGGCACGCAGCCTCTTCACCTGGACCGGAATTGCGCAGCAACTGATCGGCGTCGTCGAAGGACGGCCGATGCCGCAGGCGCTCGACGATGGCGAGTGGGACGAACCATGGACGGATGGAGATTGAGGCCGGTCCGTATCGTCTGTTGCGATATAGACGGGACGCTCGCCGGGAACCGGCCGGCGGAAACACGGTTTCGCGAGGCATGGAATAGCCTGCCGCCGGATCGCCGGCCATTGCTGGTGCTCAACAGCGGCCGGCTGATCGAGGACCAGCGCGCCTTTATCGCGACCACCACCCTGCCGGTGCCGGACATCCATATCGGCGGCGTCGGCACGATGCTGCACAATGAGCGGGAGCCGTCCCACGCCGATCTCTATGCCCAATCGATCGGCGCTGGTTTCGACCGCGAACTGATTGCAGAGGCGCTGCAGGATGTTCCCGACCTTCGAATCCAGCCGGATGAGTATCAACATGCGCAGAAATCCAGCTGGTATCTGCACGATGCCGATACCGTGATCTTGGCGGGTATCGAGCAGCGGCTGGCCGATGCGGGTCTTGCGGCCCGTATCGTCTATTCCAGCAACCGGGATCTCGACATTCTGCCGGAGGGGATCGACAAGGGCGCGGCCCTGTCCTGGCTCTGCCGCCAGCTTGGCCTGACCCATGACGAGGTCGTCGTCGCTGGCGACACCGGTAACGACAGGAGCATGTTCGAGTTGCCGGGCATGCGCGGCATCGTTGTCGGCAATGCCCTGCCCGAGCTCAAATCCATCGCGAATGGCCGATCGGATATCTACGGCTCGAGCGAATGCATGGCCGACGGCGTTCTGGACGGGCTGAAACACTGGGGTGTTTTCGGTTGAACCCCGATTCCGGGCAGAAAACTGCGAATTATTAGCCGGCTATCAGCTGTCAGGCGCTCCCGCGACCGGATAGGTCGATCGGGGGGCCTTCCCCTACTTGAGCGGCAGGTAAATATCCGTCAGCAATTCCGTCGGCGCTGCGTCGCGCGGATTGTTGATATATTCCTCGAACATCACGGTTCGCGTACCGCCCGGCCGGAGGTCGGCAGCCACTCACCGTAGAGCCATTGAGAACCACATCCGGATTTGACAAATCCTGCGGACTTTGCCGCGAACCGCGCATCCCCGGATAAAGAAAAACCGGACCTTTCAGCCCGGTTTCTCGAAACATTCGAAAGGCGCGAGCCGGCTTACGCAGCCAGAGCCGCGCCGACCGCGTCGATCGCTTCCTTGGCTTTGGTGCCGTCCGGACCACCGGCCTGAGCCATGTCGGGACGGCCGCCGCCGCCCTTGCCGCCCAAGGCTGCAGACGCGATGCGGACGAGATCGACGGCGCTGAAGCGGGCAGTCAGATCGTCGGTGACGGCGACAACGGCACTTGCCTTGCCGTCTTCCGACACGCCGACGAACGTGACGACACCCGAACCGAGGCTCTTCTTGCCGTCGTCTGCAAGGCTCTTCAAATCCTTCGGCTCCACGCCGGTCACGACCTTGCCGAGGAACTTGACGCCGCCGATCTCCTGGACCTGGTCGGCGGAACCGCCGGCATCACCACCACCAAGCGCCAGCTTCTTCTTGGCCTCGTTCAGTTCGCGCTCCAGCTTGCGGCGCTCGTCCATCAGGGCTTCGACACGGGAGAGCACATCACCCGGCTGAACCTTCAGCGTGCTGGCAAGCGTCTTCACCCGCTCATCCTGCTCGTTGAGATAGGCAAGCGCCGAGACGCCGGTCAGCGCTTCGAGGCGACGCACGCCAGCGCCGACGGCGCTTTCGCCAACAATGCGCACCAGGCCGATTTCACCGGTGGCGCCAACATGGGTGCCGCCGCACAGTTCGACGGAATAGGGGCGGTTCGCCTTCGAGCCATGAATGCCCTGCCCCATCGACACGACGCGGACTTCGTCGCCATATTTTTCGCCAAACAGCGCCATCGCACCTTCGGCAATAGCGTCATCGACGCTCATCAGGCGCGTCGTCACCGGCGTGTTCTGGACGATGATCTCGTTGGCCATGTCCTCGACGATCTTCAGTTCGTCGGCCGACATCGGCTTTGGATGCGAGACGTCGAAGCGCAGGCGCTCGGGCGCCACAAGCGAACCCTTCTGGGCCACATGCGTGCCGAGGACTTCGCGCAGTGCTTCATGCAGCAGGTGGGTTGCCGAGTGATTGGCGCGCAGGCGCGAGCGTCTGCTGTGATCGACGGTGAGCGCTGCCGCATCGCCGATCTTGACCGTGCCTTCATCGACGACACAGGAATGCACGAACAGGCCCTCGCCGCGCTTCTGCACATCGGTGACCGTCAGTTTTGCATGATCGGTCGAGATCACGCCGGTATCGCCCATCTGTCCGCCGGATTCGCCGTAGAACGGTGTCTGGTTGAGCACGAGCTGGACGGTTTCGCCCGCCGACGCGGTCTCGATCGCCTTGCCGTCGCGCACGATTGCCTGGACGACGCCTTCTGCGGTTTCGGTGTCGTAGCCGAGGAACTCGGTCGCGCCGAGCTTTTCCTTCAGTTCGTACCAGATCGTCTCGGTCGCCTTGTCACCGGACCCGGACCAGGAAGCGCGCGCCTCCGCCTTCTGGCGTTCCATCGCGGCGGAGAAGGCATCCGTATCGACACCGATACCGCGGGCGCGCAGCGCATCCTGGGTCAGGTCGAGCGGGAAGCCGTAGGTGTCGTAGAGCTTGAAGGCGGTTTCGCCATTCAGCTGGTCGCCTTCGGCGAGATCGCTCGTCGCATCCGACAGGAGGCCAAGGCCGCGTTCCAGCGTCTTGCGGAAGCGTGTTTCCTCCAGCTTCAGCGTTTCCGAAATCAGCGCTTCGGCCCGGATCAGCTCCGGATAGGCGCGGCCCATCTGGCCGATCAGCGCCGGCAGCAGCTTCCACATCAGCGGGTCACGTGCACCGAGCAACTGCGCATGGCGCATGGCGCGGCGCATGATGCGGCGAAGCACATAGCCACGGCCTTCGTTCGACGGCAAAACGCCATCGGCAATGAGGAAAGCGGAGGCGCGCAGATGGTCGGCAATGACACGGTGGCTGGCGCGGCGGTCGCCCTCGGCCTTGACGCCGGTCGCTTCTTCCGAAGCCGCAATCAGGGCGCGGAACAGGTCGATGTCATAATTGTCGTGCTTTCCCTGCAGCAGGGCGGCAACGCGTTCCAGGCCCATGCCGGTGTCGATCGACGGGCGCGGGAGATTGACACGCTCTTCCTTCGTCACCTGCTCGTACTGCATGAAAACGAGGTTCCA
This sequence comes from Pararhizobium sp., assembly GCF_035497515.1. Lineage (GTDB taxonomy): Bacteria > Pseudomonadota > Alphaproteobacteria > Rhizobiales > Rhizobiaceae > Pararhizobium. The sequence goes on from NZ_DATJDJ010000018.1 coordinate 10,923, forward strand.
GATCTCGATGAACCGGTCACCGTCCTCATCCTTCGAGCCGGGAGGACCGCCCCAGATATGATCGCCATGATCGTAGAAGATTTCCGAGCACGGGCCGCAGGGTCCGGTATCGCCCATCGCCCAGAAATTGTCGCTGGTCGGGATACGGATGATGCGGTCGTCGGATAGGCCGGCGATCTTCTTCCACAGGCCAAAGGCTTCGTCGTCGGTGTGATAGACAGTGACCAGCAGGCGTTTGGCATCGATGCCGAAATCCTTGGTGATCAGGTTCCAGGCAAGCTCGATGGCGCGCTCCTTGAAATAATCGCCGAAGGAGAAATTGCCGAGCATTTCGAAGAAGGTGTGGTGGCGCGCGGTATAACCGACATTGTCGAGGTCGTTGTGCTTGCCGCCGGCACGCACGCATTTCTGCGCGGTCGCGGCGGTCGAATAGGGGCGCTGCTCCAAGCCGGTAAAGACGTTCTTGAACTGCACCATGCCGGCATTGGTGAACATCAGGGTCGGGTCGTTGCGCGGCACCAGCGGGCTCGACGATACGACCTCATGACCATTCTTCTTGAAGTAGTCGAGGAACGTCGACCGGATTTCATTCACGCCACTCATATTGCGCCCTTACCTGTGTGCATCGGACCGCCGCAGCCTGCCTGACCGAGCCACGAACCGGAAAATTTTTGAGAACGCAGGTCACCGGAAATAAGCCGATCGCCTGCCATCCATATGGAACAAAGGCTTTTATCGTTCAGGCCAACACCTGTCCAGCGGCCAAAAGAAAACCGGCCGCCCTGGAAGGACGACCGGCAAAGACATGTCGAAAATCAGCGTAACTTATGCCAGAGCGGCATCATCATCGTCGTCGTCGGCTTCCGGCCCGCCGTTATCCAGAAATTTTTCGGCGATCAGCCCGGCATTCTGGCGCAGCGCGAGTTCGATTTCCTTGGCCGTATCCGGGTTATCGCGCAGGAAGGCCTTGGCATTTTCCCGCCCCTGGCCGAGGCGCTGGCTGTTATAGGAGAACCAGGCACCTGACTTTTCAACGATGCCGGCCTTGACGCCGAGATCGACCAGTTCGCCGGTCTTCGATACGCCTTCGCCATACATGATGTCGAATTCGACCTGCTTGAAGGGAGGCGCCATCTTGTTCTTGACAACCTTGACCTTGGTCTGGTTGCCGACCACTTCTTCCCGATCCTTGACGGCGCCGATGCGGCGGATGTCGAGGCGGACGGAGGCATAAAATTTCAGCGCGTTCCCCCCCGTCGTGGTTTCCGGCGAACCGAACATGACGCCGATCTTCATGCGGATCTGGTTGATGAAGATGACCATGCAGCGCGACTTGGAGATCGATCCGGTCAACTTGCGCAGTGCCTGGCTCATAAGACGCGCTTGCAGACCGGGGAGGCTGTCGCC
>NZ_DATJDJ010000019.1:0-22674 GCF_035497515.1 Pararhizobium sp.
CAGAAGGTGACGATGTTGATCAACAGGATGATCACGACGACGGTTTGGCTGATTGTCATGGTTCATTGTGACAGGGAGATCTGAACGGACTGCAAACGTGCGGTTCCACCCCGTTTTGCATACCTGCCGCGCGCGACAAGCCTTGCACGCCCTAGGCAATTGTTCTACCCAGAGAATTACGAATTCGAGCTTACAGAAGAGCATTCCATGACCCTCGTCGACGTCCGCATCTCCGAACCGAAACGCTATATTCCCGGCACGACCGGCGATTGGGAAGTGATCATCGGGCTGGAAGTCCATGCGCAGGTGACCAGCAATTCGAAGCTGTTTTCCGGTGCGTCCACGACCTTCGGCAATGCGCCGAACTCCAACGTCTCGTTGGTCGATGCGGCGATGCCCGGCATGCTGCCCGTCATCAACGAGGAATGCGTCAAGCAGGCGGTCCGCACCGGTCTGGGTCTCAAGGCGCAGATCAACAAGCGTTCGATCTTCGACCGCAAGAACTACTTTTATCCGGACCTGCCGCAGGGCTACCAGATTTCCCAGTTCAAGGACCCGATCGTCGGCGAAGGCCAGATCGTTATTTCCGTCGGACCGGATCGCCAGGGCCAGTTCGAGGATGTCGAGATCGGCATCGAGCGGCTGCACCTGGAGCAGGATGCCGGCAAGTCGATGCACGACCAGAGCCCGACCATGTCCTATGTCGATCTCAACCGTTCGGGCGTGGCGCTGATGGAAATCGTCTCCAAGCCGGACATGCGCTCGTCCGACGAGGCCAAGGCCTATATGACCAAGCTGCGCTCCATCGTGCGTTACCTCGGCACCTGTGACGGCAACATGGACGAGGGTTCGATGCGCGCCGACGTCAACGTTTCCGTGCGCAAGCCGGGCGCGGATTTCGGCACGCGCTGCGAAATCAAGAACGTCAATTCGATCCGCTTCATCGGTCAGGCGATCGAATACGAAGCCCGCCGCCAGATCGCGATCCTCGAAGAGGGCGGTACGATCGACCAGGAAACCCGGCTGTTCGATCCGAACAAGGGCGAGACTAGGTCGATGCGCTCCAAGGAAGACGCGCATGACTACCGCTATTTCCCCGATCCCGACCTTTTGCCGCTCGAATTCGACGACGCCTTCGTCGAGGCGCTGAAGGCCGATCTGCCGGAACTCCCCGACGACAAGAAGGCGCGGTTCGTGCGCGAACTCGGCCTGTCGGTCTATGACGCTTCCGTGCTTGTCTCGGAAAAGGCGATTGCCGATTATTACGAGGCCGTGGCGGCCGGTCGCGACGGCAAGATTGCCGCCAACTGGGTCATCAACGACCTGCTGGGCGCCTTGAACAAAGCCGGCAAAGCCATTGAAGAGACTCCGGTTTCCCCCGCCCAGCTCGGCGCTATCCTCGATCTCATCAAGTCCGAAGTCATCTCCGGCAAGATCGCCAAGGACCTGTTCGAGATCGTCTGGACGGAGGGCGGAGACCCGGCCGAATTGGTCGAGAGCCGCGGGATGAAGCAGGTGACCGACACCGGTGCCATCGAAAAGGCGGTCGACGAGATCATCGCCGCCAATCCGGATCAGGTCGAAAAGGTCAAGGCGAAGCCCTCGCTTGCCGGCTGGTTCGTCGGTCAGGTGATGAAGTCGACCGGCGGCAAGGCCAACCCGCAGGCCGTTCAGGCGCTGGTCAAGGCCAAGCTCGGTATCGAGGAGTAATCATGTTCTTCGTGCGGACAGCGTCGGAACGCGATCTTGAAAAGGTGAGCGCGCTCTTGGGCGAGACCTGGCACGCGACCTATGAGGCGCTTTACGGTGCCGCGAAGGTCGAGGAACTGACGGCGAAATGGCATTCGGTGCCGGCGCTGAAAGCCCGGCTTGCCCGCAAGGATGCCGAATTCGTGGTTGCCGACAATGGCAAGGATATCGGCGGCATGGGCTATGCTGCCATGTCCGAAACCCTCAAGAAGGGTGTCGTCCTGCACCAACTCTATGTGCATCCGAGTTTCCAGCGACAGGGCATCGGCCGCGAGATGTTCGCGGAGCTCGAAACCTGCTTTCCTGATGCCGAGTTCATGCAGCTGGAGGTCGATCCCCGCAACGATGCGGCGCTTTCCTTCTACGAAGCACACGGGTTCAGGAAGATCGGCGAGACAGCCAATTGCGGCGATGGTCAATCGGGCATTGCCGCACTGATCCTGGAAAAGCCGCTGTCGACATGAGGTGCGGCCTGTTGCCATCCGCCCGAAACTGCGGAATCACTGGACAACCGGGCGCCTGCACGGCATAAGCGGACGATATTTTTTAGTAACCGGCGGCCTCCCGGCGGCACGGTCAAGGACGGAAATCATGAAGTCTCTGCTGCAGATATTTACCTGGTGGAACGGACAGACGCTCGGAACGCGCTTTCATACCTGGCGCTTCGGGACGCGCGTCGGCTCGGACGAGGCCGGCAATGTCTACTACCAGGGCGGCAAGGATTCGGAAGGCCGGACACGCCGCTGGGTGATCTATAACGGCTATGCCGATGCCTCCGCCATTCCGCCGGGCTGGCACGGCTGGATGCATCATCGCACCGATGTTTCCCCGGCTGACGAAGCCTACACGCCGCGCGAATGGGAGAAGGGCCACCGTCCGAACGCGACCGGTACGGCGCAGGCCTATCGGCCGCCGGGCTCCATCTACGGCACCGGCGAGCGCCCGCGCGTTACCGGCGATTACGACGCCTGGACGCCGCGCTCCTGATCGGAGCGCACGGGGCGGGTTCCGGCCGGCAATTGCCCGCCGGGCATCATGTCCCGGCCACATTTCATCTTTAGCCGCTGGTGACTAGGCAATTCGAGCCGGTGGTACGGGAGACGGACGTCAATGGTAGGTTCAGATTGGCGAATTCACAGACGGGCGGTATCTGCCGCCGCCGTGTTCGCGCTTGCCGGCGCGTCTCTCCTCGGGATAACGATTTCCGCTCAGGCAGCGCGCCTGGAGAACCCGGTGGCGGTATTTTCCGGTATCGACAAGATCACCGGCCGCATCACCACATTCGATGTCTACATCGGTGAAACCGTGCAGTTCGGCGCGCTGCAGGTTACCCCGCGCGTTTGCTACAGCCGCGACGACACCGAGGCGCCGAAGACCGACACGTTCGTCGAGGTTGACGAGATCACCCTCGACCGCAAGATCCGCCGCATCTTCACCGGCTGGATGTTTGCCGACAGCCCCGGTCTCAACGCCGTCGAGCATCCGGTCTATGATGTCTGGCTGAACAGCTGCAAGGCGAAGTCCGACCTGCCGCCACCGGATGACGCGGCCAAGCAGTAGTCGAACCGGCGCCTGCGCGACTGCAGTTGCTATTCACGGAAAAGTTTCCCCGGCCTATGATCGTCCACAGACGCTAGAAGCGGAGGTGAGGCGAGGCAATGGCGCGCTCCAGCATTTTCGCATATCGAGACTTGGGCACGTCGATGGCGCCGAAATTCTTCAGGTGCTCGGTGATGAACTGGGTGTCGAGCAGCTTGAAGCCGTGCCGGCGCAGGCGCTCGACCAGATACACCAGGCAGATTTTCGAGGCGTCGGTCCGGCGTGAAAACATGCTTTCGCCGAAGAAGGCCGCACCGAGCGACACGCCGTAGAGCCCCCCGACCAATTCGTCGCCGTCCCACGCTTCCACCGAATGGGCGTGCCCCATCTGATGCAGCGCCGCGTAGAGCGAGCGGATCCTGCCATTGATCCAGGTGGTCGGGCGATCGGGAGCAGAGGCGGCGCAACCCTCCATCACAGCTTCGAAAGCGGTGTCGTAGCGAATGTCGAACGGCGCGCGGCGAATGGTTTTCGCCAGGCTTTTCGAAACATGGAAATCGTCGAGGGGGATGATGCCGCGCAATTCGGGCTCGACCCAGAAGAGGTCCGGGTCGTCAGCCGAATCGGCCATCGGGAACAGCCCGATAGAATAGGCCCGCAACAAGAGATCCGGGGTAATATCCGGGTGCTTGCCGCGGGCGCCTCTCATTTAAAGCCTCATTCCGCCGACTGAGCCAGATAGTTTTCCAGCCAGTGAATGTCATAGTCGCCGTTGGCGATGTCCTGATTGTTGATCAGGTCCTGGAACAGCGGCAATGTCGTCTTGATACCGTCGATGACGAATTCGTCCAGCACACGGCGCAGGCGCATCATGCATTCGACGCGGGTGCGTCCATGCACGATCAGCTTGCCGATCAGGCTGTCGTAGTAGGGCGGGATCTTGTAGCCCTGATAGGCGCCGGAATCGACGCGAACGCCGAGGCCGCCCGGCGTGTGGAATGTCGTGATCGTGCCGGGTGAGGGCACGAACGTGCGCGGGTCCTCGGCATTGATGCGGCATTCGATGGCATGGCCGGAGAAGACGATCTCGTCCTGCGTTACCGACAACCCGCCGCCGGAGGCAACACGAATCTGCTCGTGCACGAGATCGATACCGGTGATGGCCTCGGTGATCGGATGCTCCACCTGCAGGCGGGTGTTCATCTCGATGAAGAAGAATTCGCCGTTTTCATAGAGGAACTCGATCGTGCCGGCGCCGCGATATTTCAGCTTGCGCATGGCATCAGCGCAGATTTCGCCGATCTTCATCCGCTGCTCGACATTGAGCGCCGGTGAATTGGCTTCCTCCCAGACCTTCTGGTGGCGGCGCTGCAGCGAGCAGTCACGTTCCCCCAAATGAATCGCATTGCCTTCGCCGTCGCCGACGACCTGGATTTCGATATGGCGCGGCTTGCCGAGGTATTTTTCCATATAGACGGCATCGTTGCCGAAGGCGGCGAGCGCCTCGGAACGGGCGGTCGAAACGGCCTCGGACAGTTCGTCCTCTGTCCTTGCCACCTTCATGCCGCGTCCGCCGCCGCCGGCCGTCGCCTTGATCAGCACCGGAAAGCCGATTTCGCGGGCGATTTCGAGTGCGTTCTCGGGCCTCACTTCGCCTGCGGAGCCAGGAACGACCGGAATGCCCAGTGACTTGGCGGTTTCCTTGGCGGTGATCTTGTCACCCATGATGCGGATATGGTCGGCGGTCGGTCCGATAAAGGTAATGCCGTGCGCGTCGAGAATATCGGCGAACTTGGCATTTTCCGACAGGAAGCCGTAGCCCGGATGCACGGCGTCGGCGCCGGTAATCTCGCAGGCGGCGACGATCTGGTGGATGTTCAGATAGCTGTCGCGCGACGGCGGCGGGCCGATGCACACACTTTCATCGGCAAGACGCACGTGCATCGCGTTGGCGTCAGCGGTCGAGTGAACCGCGACAGTTGCGATACCCAGTTCCTTGCAGGCGCGCAGGACCCGGAGGGCGATTTCGCCGCGATTGGCAATGAGGATCTTGGAAATCATCTGTGCGGCCTATTCGATGACGACGAGCGCTTCGCCGTACTCGACCGGTGCGCCATCCTGAACGAGGATCTCCGTGACCTTGCCGGAGCGCGGGGCTGGAATCTGGTTCATCGTCTTCATGGCTTCGATGATCAGAATGGTCTGGCCTTCCTTCACCGTGGCGCCGACTTCGACAAAGGCGCGCGAGCCGGGAGCAGGCGACAGATAGGCGGTGCCCACCATCGGCGAGGTGACGGCGTTCTTCGACGCCTTGCCAGCTTCGGCGACGGCGACAGCGACAGGAGCGCCTGTGGCACTGGCGAACTGTACCGGGGCTGCGGCTGGAACCGGAGCGGAGACATACTGCGGCGTGCCGGCGCGCGAAACGCGAATGCGCAGGTCGTCCTGCTCCACCTCGATTTCGGTGAGATCGGTCTCGTTGAGAATATTGGCGAGATCGCGGATCAGCGACTGGTCGATCGCGGGTTTCTTGTCAGCCATGGGTTTGAGCCTCGTGTTCTTTTTATTTCGTGATTTGGGTGAGTGTCTTTAGCGCATTGAGCGCGAGAATGTAACTGTCGGCGCCGAATCCGCAGATAACGCCCTTGGCGGCCGGGGCAAGCATCGATTTGTGCCGGAATTCCTCGCGCGCATGGACGTTGGAAAGATGCAGTTCGACGACCGGAATGCCAATCGCCTTGGCGGCGTCATGCAGGGCAATCGACGTGTGGGTGTAGGCGCCGGCGTTGACGGCAATCCCTGCCGCCACTTCGCCGGCTTCATGGAACCAGTCGACGAGATCGCCTTCATGGTTGCTCTGCCGGCAGACAATGTCGAGACCCAACGCCTTGCCATGCTCGATGCACATCGCCTCGATATCGGCCAGTGTCCGGCCGCCGTAGATACCAGGCTCGCGTTTGCCGAGTGCGTTGAGGTTGGGGCCGTTCAGCACGAAAATTGTCGATGGCATAAGGGATCCGGTCCGATAATCGAGCGTTACCTATAGACCGGCGGCCTGCCAAGGAAAAGCCCTTTGGCTCCCTGCGGGATTTGTCCACAAGCGATACGGGATGGCCACGCCAGAAGGGGCTGGCTCAGCAGACGGTCTTTCCGCAGGTGCGGACATTGGTGACCTTGTTTTCGATCTCCTCGGCGCCGACGGCACCGTAGACGGCTTCCTTGCCGACGATATAGGACGGCGTGCCGGTGATGCCGAGATCGTTGGCGAGCGTATAGACGAGCTTCACCGCATCATCCTGGGTATTCTCGGCCATCTTCTTGCGCAGATCCGCCTCGGAAACACCAAGCTTGGTCGCGACCGCCATCGCCGTTTCCTCGTTGGCGCGGTCCTCTCCGCCCAGAAGGGTGCGATGGAACTCGCCGTATTTTTCCGGCGCAATCGCGCGGAACGCAGTGCTGACCTTGTGCGCGGCCATCGAGTCGGGGCCGAGGATCGGCAGTTCCTTCAGCACGAAACGGACGTTCTTGTCGTTTTTGAGGATGGTTTCCATGTCGGAGAGGGCACGTTTGCAATAGCCGCAATTGTAGTCGTAGAACTCGACGATGGTGACGTCGCCATTGGGATTGCCGAGCGTCACGTCGTAGGGCGACTGGAAAATGTCGTTGTCGTTCTTGGTGATCGCCGCCTGCGCCTGCGCCAACTGCTCGTCTGCCTGCTTCTGCTTCAGCGCTTTCTGTGCTTCCAGCAGGATTTCCGGGTTTGCGACGAGGTATTCCTTGATGAAATCGCCGATCTCCTGCTTCTGCTTTTCGTCCAGGGCATAGGAGGCGTTGGGAAGCACCGTGCTTGCCGAAAACAGGATGAGCGTCGTGGCGATGATCTTGCGAGCGTTGAATGCCATGGAGTCCTCGTTGTCTCTTTCAGTGCGTGTCTGTCGTTCAAGGTTTTGGGCCGGTCAACAGCTTGTTTGAAAGACAACAGAATTTTCGCGTTAGCATAGGGCGGTGCGGCGCCAAACGAAACTGCAAAATCGGCGGAAATGCGGCGCTCGCGCACTTGTGAAGCTCTTTGCGATGAGGCACATGCCTAACTCACGTCGAAAACATCGAGGATGTGCTGTTGAAGCCGCTTTCCGCCCGCAGTTCCGTCGAACCCTTCCATGCCATGGACGTTCTGGCCGAAGCCACCAAGCGCCGTGAGGCCGGCTATCCCGTGATTTCGATGGCGGTTGGCCAGCCGAGCCACCCGGCGCCCACGGCGGCGCTCGAAGCGGCGCGTACGGCACTCGGTCACGGTCGCCTCGGTTATACCGACGCCCTGGGAACTTCGTCGCTCAGGGCCGCCATCGCCCGTCACTACCGCAGCCGCTACGGTGTCGATATCGATCCGCAGCGCGTTGCCGTGACGACCGGGTCCTCCGCTGGCTTCAACCTGGCTTTCCTGGCCCTGTTCGATCCCGGCGATTGCGTCGCGATCGCGCGTCCCGGTTATCCCGCCTACCGCAACATCCTCGCCGCCCTCGGCCTGACGGTGATCGAGGTGGAGGCGGGGGCCGAAAACGGCTTCACCCTGACGCCCCAAGGGCTCGATGCGGCCGCCAGACAGGCGGGCAGGGCGATTGACGGCGTGCTCCTGGCAAGCCCCGCCAACCCGACGGGTACGGTGACCGGTCGCGCGGGCCTCAAGGCTCTCGCCGATTATTGCCGCGACCGCGACATCGCGTTCATTTCCGACGAAATCTACCACGGCCTGACCTTTGCCGGCGAGGAAACGACTGCGCTGAGCGTCACCGACGAAGCCGTCATCATCAATTCCTTTTCCAAATATTACTGCATGACCGGCTGGCGGATCGGCTGGATGGTGCTGCCGGAAGCGCAGGTTCGGGCGTTCGAGCGGATCGCCCAGAGCCTCTACATCTCGCCGCCGGAACTGTCGCAGATCGCGGCGGAGGCAGCGCTGGGCTGCGAGGCCGAGCTCGACGTCTACAAGGCATCCTATGGCGCCAATCGGGCGCTGCTGTTGAAGCGGCTGCCGGAGATCGGCTTCACCATCGCCTCGCCGATGGACGGCGCCTTCTATGCCTATGCGGATGTCAGCCGGTTCACCAATGACAGCATGGATTTTGCCCGCAAGATGCTGGCGGAGATCAATGTCGCGGCAACGCCGGGGCTCGATTTCGATCCCGTCGAGGGATACCGCGCCATGCGGTTTTCCTATGCAGGTGCGGAAGCCGACATGATCGAGGCGATGGATCGCATCGCCCGCTGGCTGGCATAATCTGCCAGTCTTTCAATCTCTTGAGGAATTTTCCGGAATCGAACTCTGACGCACTTGAATCAGATCGTGAACGGGGCACGCGACGAAGGCGCCGCCCGGCGGACGCGCAGTGTTTGCAGTTTCATCTGACGGTATTGGTCAGCGGCAGACGCGAACCTTGTTGACGACCGGATTGCCCTACAGCGCCGCGCGTCAAACATGACGCGCAAAGGTCGCAGTAACATTTTCAATATGCTGCATGATTTTATCCTTAAATCGATTCCGATTTAAGGGATTATGCAGTCGTCGTCCGTCGAGCGGACCTTGCGAGTGACGCAGACCGGCTCATAGGCCGTGTCATAGCTCTTGTGACAATAGCGCTGTCGTGTTGGCGCTCCGTAGCCTGGGTGGCGGATGCGAAAGACGTCAGCGAGATCGTGGCAAGGGCTGCGGCGACAACAAGACGACGCATGATTGTCTCCCACGGTTGAGACCGAACAAGCCTGTCCTATCCAGTCGCAAACAGTTTGCCACAGGCATTGATCTCTCTGTTCAGGGCGGAACAACTGCCCAAATGAAAAAACCGGCCAATTTCTTGACCGGTTTTTTGTCATTCAGCAGTCAGGTCTGGCTCAGAAGAAGCCGCGCTTCTGCCACCAGCCGCCCTTCTTGGGCTTCGGTGCGTCGCCGTCACCATCCGTATCTTTCGGGGTGGAGGACTTGACGACCGGTTCGCTGGCGATCGTATCGAGATCGCGGTTGGCGCGGACCGGCTTGGTTTCCTCGAGCGAGGCGGCGGCGTCTTCGACCACGGGTTTCTCGACAACGGCAACCGCTTCCGGAGTCGCTTCCACGGCAGCCTGGGCGTCAGCATCGACGGTGGCGGCGGGTGCTTCGGCGATCGCGGGTTCCTCGACCGCGGCAACGGCCTTCTTGCGGCTGCGCTTCGGCTTGGCGGCAGGCTTTGCGTCTTCCTCGACGACGGCCGGAGCCTCCACAACCTCTTCCGCGGTCACGACCGGCGCTGTCGCTTCTTCGGCTACAACATCCGATGTTTCGGGCTCGTTCCGCGCTTCATCGCTATCGACCGCTTCGCCGTCAGCGGCCAGGTTCTCGCCCTCGGACTCCTCGGGACGGTTGCGGCGGCCACCACGCTTACCACGACGGCGGCGCTTGCGCTTCTGGCGTTCTTCCTCGCTCAGGCCTGCGTCTGATGTATCGTCGACACCGGATTGAACAGCGGTATCATCGCCATCGTCCTCGTCGCCGTCCTCATCGGATGCATCATCGGCGCGAACACCGGCCTCATTGGCCTGGTCGCCATTGGTGCGGCCACCGCGACGCCGGCGACGGCGCTTGCGCTTGCGATTGCCCTGGTCGTCGCTCTGCTCACCCGGTGCACGTTCGCTGCGCTCGGCACGTTCCGTACGCTCAGGCTTGGCTTCCGCCACGACGTCTTCATCGTCCTCGATATCCTCTTCGATGACGACATCGTCGTCCTCGTCGATTTCCGGCTCGAACTGGATGATCTGGTCGATCTTGACGGGGTTTTCGACAGCTTCGCCACGATCGATGGCAAAATGCTGGGCGCCGACATGGGCGTCCGCCTCGATGATGATCTGAACGCCGAAACGTTCTTCATAATCGACGATCGTGCCGCGCTTGTGGTTCAGCAGGTAGAGCGCGATATCCGGCGTGGTGCGCACGGTAATGTCGTGCGTAGTGTTCTTCAGCAGGTATTCCTCGACACCGCGCAGGACATGCAGGGCGACAGAGGACTGCGAACGGACGTGACCCGTGCCGTTGCAGTGCGAGCATATCTGCATCGTCGATTCGAGCACCGAGGCGCGGATACGCTGGCGCGACATTTCGAGCAGGCCGAAATGCGAGATGCGGCCGACCTGAATGCGGGCGCGGTCGTTCTTCAGGTGGTCCTTCAGGCGCTTTTCGACCGAGCGGTTGTTGCGCTTTTCTTCCATGTCGATGAAGTCGACCACGACGAGACCGGCAAGGTCGCGCAGGCGCAGCTGTCGAGCCACTTCCTCGGCGGCTTCCAGGTTGGTCTGGAGAGCGGTGTCCTCGATCGAGTGCTCGCGGGTCGAACGGCCGGAGTTGACGTCGATCGCAACCAGCGCTTCGGTCTGGTTGATGATGATGTAACCGCCGGACTTCAGCGTCACCTGCGGCACCAGCATGCGGTCGAGCTGGGCTTCGATGCCCGAGCGCGAGAAGATCGGATGCACGTCGCGATAGGGCTGAACCACCTTGGCGTGGCTCGGCATCAGCATCTTCATGAAGCTCTTGGCTTCCTTGTAGCCTTCTTCGCCGGCCACGATGATTTCGCTGATGTCCTTGTTGTAGAGATCGCGGATCGAGCGCTTGATCAGGCTGCCTTCCTCATAAACCAGGCAAGGCGCGGTCGAAGACAAGGTCAGCGTGCGAACATTTTCCCACAGGCGCATCAGGTATTCGAAGTCGCGCTTGACCTCGACCTTGGTGCGGTTGGCACCGGCGGTGCGCAGGATGACGCCCATGCCCTGCGGCACGTCGAGCGCGCGGGCGATTTCCTTCAGGCGCTTGCGGTCAGGCAGGTTGGTGATCTTGCGGGAAATACCGCCACCACGCGCCGTGTTCGGCATCAGGACCGAGTAACGGCCGGCCAGCGACAGATAGGTGGTGAGAGCCGCGCCCTTGTTGCCGCGTTCTTCCTTGGCCACCTGTACCAGCAGGATCTGCCGGCGCTTGATGACTTCCTGGATGCGGTACTGCTTGCGGGGACGGCGGCTGACCTGACGATCCGGGACCTCTTCCATCGCGTCTTCGGCGCCGACGGATTCGATGACTTCCTTCTCCTCGTGATGACCATCGTCATCATCGTCGTCATCATTGTTGCGGCCGCCGCCACGGGCGTCTTCCGAGATGCTGTCGGTATCGACCATCGCGGCCATTTCGCCGCCGGTGCCTTCATCGCTGTCCGCACCCGAAGTGTCCGTTGCGGCTTCCGCTTCCGCGGCAGCGGCCTTCTTGGTCCGGCGTGGACGCTTTGCCTTGGCCTTCGGCTTTTCCTCAACCTCGGCGACGGGCTCTGCGGTTTCGATCGTTTCAACCGTATCGGCCGGCGCCTCGACGACTTCGGTGACGTTGTCTGACGGTGTTTCGAGGATTTCGTCTTCGGAATCGGGGCCGAGATCGGTGCCCGTTTCGACATGCTCGATGTCGTCGTCGCGGCGCGCTTCCTCGGCTTCCTGCCTCAGGAGGGCCTGACGGTCGGCCAGCGGAATCTGGTAATAGTCCGGATGGATTTCCGCGAAGGCCAGGAAGCCGTGGCGGTTGCCGCCGTAATCGACGAAAGCCGCCTGCAACGACGGCTCGACGCGCGTGACTTTCGCGAGATAGATGTTGCCGCGGATTTGCTTCTTGTGTTCGGATTCGAAGTCGAATTCTTCTATGCGGTTTCCGCGTACGACAACGACGCGCGTCTCTTCAGCGTGAGACGCGTCGATAAGCATTTTCTCTGCCATGTAAGTGGTGCTCCTCGGCGCACCCGTGAAGCCGCAGGAAAGTTGCGTCCCGGAGGAGACTTTCCGTGCAGGTCAGGTGTTTCGCCGGATGTGAATGTTCCTGCGGGGTCGAGGAGACGGTCCAACAGCCAGACGGCAGCCGGAAACAGTGTGTTCCGGGGCCTGTTTACTTCTGACCGATACTGCTGAGACAACGTCGATGACCAAACAAGAATGCCAATGTACTAGGCCCTGGAGGCCCGATGAATGTGCCCGGTCACGGGCTTTCGGTGATCGTCACCATAAGCGATCCGGCCACCGCCGGAATTTCACGATTCTGCATGCAAGGAAAAAGTGGGGCGACGGCGGATGAAGCGCGACTGCTTGTCCGAGACGTGATCTTCATTGAAGCGGTTTTTTAGCCGCTTCGATCACGCTCTGGCGCCGGGGCTGAGAAAACCCTTTGGCTGCCGGTCGTCGATTCTATCCCGTCAACACTTTCTCCCTGCGAAGCTTTTATGTTTTCTATGTCACAATGGCAAGAGAAAAGCCGGAACGGCCATAATATTGATTGATTCGCTGGTCGGGGTATGTAGTGCGGGAAGCGGATTTTCAGCCTTCCGCGATAGCCCCTGTCGGGCTTGGCAAGGTTCGGTTAACCATATTGCGGCATGGATGTATATGGCTGCAACCGGCCGGCGAGGCGCGCTCCAGCGATGCCCTGCGATATTCAACGATGCGAAGGCCGGAAACCATGGTGACGCATTGGCGATGAGGAAAGCGGTTTTGATCCTGTCTGCAACGATACGGCGATGCCTGCTCGGGCTGTTGATCCTCTGGCTGGCGTGCGTGAGTTCGATATTCGCGGCCCATGCCGACGACGCGCCGCTGCTTGCCTTCGGCGCCCGGGTCGCTGGCGATGACGCTCGCACCCGCGTGGTGATCGACTTCGACCGCAAGCCAGTCTTTTTCGTCCATTATGTCGCCAATCCGACCCGCGTCATCGTCGATCTGCCGGAAACATCCTTTGGCCTGAAGCCAGAGGACCTGAAGGCACGCGGCCTGTTCACCAAAATCCGCTATGGCGCCATGGGTGCGGGAAGCTCGCGCGTGGTGTTGACGGCGAAAAATCCGGTGGCGATTACCGTTGCCGATGTCATGCCCGATGAAGACGGCAAGGGCTTCCGTCTTGTGCTCGATGCGGAAAAGATTACCGGCGAGCGTTTCAACGCTCTTCTCGAAGATCAGAAATGGACGGGTAGCGTCGGCGCCGTGAAAACCGGCCGTGTGGTCGAGCCGGATCCCGGCGCTTTTGTCGTTGCCGTCGATGCCGGCCATGGCGGGATCGATACCGGCGCGATCGGCACGGAGACGAAGATGGAAGAAAAGAGCGTGACGCTCGCTTTTGCCGCCGAACTGGTCGAGGCGCTCAATAAGGAGCCGGGCATAAAGGCCTTCCTGACGCGCGACAAGGATGAATTCCTGTCCTTGCCGCAGCGGGTGCAGATCGCCCGCCAGCATAGCGCAAACCTGTTCATTTCCCTGCATGCCGATACGTTGAAGCAGCGCGATATCCGCGGCGCCACTGTCTATACCATTTCCGACAAGGCGTCCGACCATCTCGCCGCCGATCTGGCCGAGCGCGAAAACCTGTCGGATGAGATTGCCGGCGTCGCCTTCAAGAGCGAGCCGGCCGAGGTCGCCGATATCCTCATCGATTTGACACGCCGAGAGACCCAGGCATTCTCGGTCAATCTGGCGCGCTCCGTCGTGTCGTCCTTCGAGGGGCAGATCAACCTGATCAACAACCCGCACCGCCATGCCGGTTTCCGGGTCCTGCAAGCGCCGGACGTGCCGTCGATTCTACTCGAAATGGGCTTTCTGTCGAACAAGCAGGACGAAAAACTGCTGGTCGATCCCGTCTGGCGCAAGAAACTGGCAAGTCGTTTGACCGCCGCCGTGCGCAGCTATCGCGCCGGCTCCATGGCCAACGGCGGTTGAAGCGGGCTTTTTCAGCTGGTTTCCTGTCATCAGATCGGGATTTTCAGGGGTAATGACGTTTCTTGTGATTTGTGTCGCGGGAGTAACAGCGATATCCTTTTCAAGGGGATGGCATATGTTTAATGCGTCACGAGCCCTATTTTGCTCACAATCCGGTCGCTATCCGGAAGCCTGAACTGCACGACCCACGACACGCCCGGTTTGAGCGGGCGGTCTGGACATGTGAAAAGCGGGTGGGCGTGACCGGTTAGCGGGCGGCAGTTCCTCTTCGCGAGGTTAATTTGTTTGGCGTGATTGCAATCGGGCATGGTGCGGGTTAGGCCGACGAACGAGACAATCCCGCATAGAACGACAACAAGGTACCGGTATCTGGCTGATGATCAGACTGATTGGATATTTCTTCGGCATTGGCGCCTTTCTGGTGCTTGGCGTGGCGGCGGCAGCGGCCATCTATCTCGGACATGTCACCAAGGACTTGCCGGACTATGAGGTGCTGAACAGTTATGCGCCGCCGGTCACGACGCGCGTTCACGCCGGCAATGGCGAACTGATGGCCGAATACGCGCGCGAACGGCGCCTCTATCTGCCGATCCAGGCCATCCCGGATCGTGTCAAGGCTGCCTTCATCTCGGCCGAAGACAAGAATTTCTATCAGCATCCGGGCATCGATATCACCGGTCTCGGACGCGCCATCTTCGTCAACCTGCAGAACTTCGGTTCCGGCCGCCGTCCGGTCGGCGCCTCTACGATTACCCAGCAGGTTGCCAAGAACTTCCTTCTCTCCGCCGACCAGACGATCGACCGCAAGGTCAAGGAAGCGATCCTGTCGTTCCGCATCGAGCAGGCCTACAGCAAGGACCGCATTCTCGAGCTCTATCTCAACGAGATCTTCTTCGGCCTGAATTCCTACGGCATTGCCGGCGCGGCACTGACCTATTTCGACAAATCGGTCACCGAACTGACGATCGCCGAAACAGCCTATCTCGCCGCTCTCCCCAAGGGGCCGGCCAATTATCATCCCTTCCGCAAGGTTGAAGCAGCGCTCGAACGCCGTAATTGGGTCATCGACCGCATGGTCGAGAACGGCTACGTCACCAAGGCGGATGGCGCGGAAGCCAAGAAGCAGCCGCTCGGCGTGAGCGTTCGGCGCGGCGGCTCACATCTGTTTGCCTCTGATTATTTCGCCGAGGAAGTGCGCCGCCAGATCATCCAGCGATACGGCGACAATGCGCTCTATGAGGGCGGCCTTTCGGTGCGCACCTCGCTTGTTCCGCGATTGCAGGTGGAAGCCCGCAGGGCGCTGCAGAACGCGCTGGTCAGCTATGACGAACGCCGCGGATTCCATGGGCCGATGAAGACGATCGAGATCGGTGGGGACTGGGGTGAGCCGCTCGGCAAGCTCGAAGCCCTCTCCGACGTTCCGGAATGGAAGCTGGCCGTTATCCTCTCCGTGGATGACAACGGTGCTGAAATCGGCATCCAGCCGGCCAAGGACGGTTCCGGCAAGATCGGCACGGACCGGGTGACGGGCAATATCTCCGCCAAGAACATGCAGTGGGCGTTCCGTTCGTCGTCTCCGGATCGCAAGTCGACCAAGTCGCCGGAAGGCGTGGTCGGTCCAGGCGACGTCGTCTATGTCGAGGCGACCGACGCCGCCGGCGAATATCGCCTGCGCCAGCCGCCGAAAGTGCAGGGCGGTCTCGTCGCCATGGATCCGCAGACCGGTCGCGTGCTCGCGATGGCCGGCGGCTTCTCCTACGGCCAGTCTGAATTCAACCGCGCGACGCAGGCCATGCGCCAGCCCGGTTCCTCGTTCAAGCCTTTCGTCTACGCCGCCGCGCTCGACAATGGTTATACACCGGCCTCCGTCATTCTCGACGCGCCGTTCGAACTCGTCACCGGTGGCCAGGTCTGGCGTCCGGAAAACTATGGCGGCGGTTCGGCCGGTCCCTCGACGCTGCGTCTCGGCATCGAAAAATCGCGAAACCTGATGACCGTTCGCCTTGCCAACGACATGGGCATGAACCTTGTTGCCGAGTATGCCGAGCGCTTCGGCATCTATGACAAGATGCTGCCGGTCCTGGCCATGTCGCTCGGTTCCGGGGAAACGACGGTTCTGCGCATGGTGTCGGCCTATGCCGTGCTCGCGAACGGCGGCAAGCAGATCAAGCCGTCGATGATCGACCGCATCCAGGATCGCTACGGCAAGACGATCTTCCGTCACGAGGAACGTACCTGCGATACTTGCAACGTCGCCGACTGGCAGGACCAGGAAGAGCCGGTCCTGACCGACAATCGTGAACAGGTCCTCGACCCGATGACGGCCTATCAGATCACGTCCATGATGGAAGGTGTCGTGAAACGCGGCACCGCCGCCGGCAAGATCAAGCTCGACCGTCCGGTTGCCGGCAAGACCGGGACGACCAACGACGAAAAGGACGCCTGGTTCGTCGGTTATACGCCGGACATGGTCGCGGGCCTCTATCTCGGCTTCGACAATCCGGCACCGCTTGGTCGTGGCGCGACCGGCGGTGGCCTTGCGGCACCGGTATTCAACGATTTCATGCAGGCTGCGATGCAGGGCACGCGCCCGGTCAAGTTCGTCGTTCCCGAAGGCATGAGCCTGATCCCCGTCAACCGCAAGACCGGCATGGCTGCGGCCGAAGGCGATCCCGATACGATCATCGAGGCCTTCAAGCCCGGCACCGGCCCGGCCGACACGTTTTCGGTCATCGGTGGCATGGATCAATATGTTCCGCCGGAAGAAATACTGAAGGCTTCGCCGCAGGCAAACGAAGCGATCACCAATGGCGGCGGCGGCCTGTTCTAAGTCACTCCACTCCGTTTTCGCGACGCCCGCCGCTTTACATCAGCGGCGGGCGTCGTTATTCACGGCGCACATTCATTAACGTCAAGAAGCAGGACCATGCGGACCGAAATCGAGAATATTGTCGACGAAATCAAGCAAGCCATAAGCCTGCTGAGGAGGCATCTTTGACTGGGACCAGGCGGTAAGACGACTGGACTGGTTGAACAACAAGGCCGAGGATCCGAACCTCTGGAACGATGCCACCGAGGCGCAGAAGCTGATGCGCGAGCGCCAGCAACTCGATGATGGCATCAACGGCGTTCGCTCCTTCGAGCAGCAGATGCAGGACGCCATCGACCTCATCGAACTGGGCGAGGAAGAGGGCGACGCCGACATCATCAAGGATGCCGAGGACACGCTGAAGGCGCTGGGGGGCGAAGCGGCCCGCCGCCAGGTGGAAGCCATGCTGTCCGGCGAGGCCGATGGCAACGACACCTATCTGGAAGTCCATTCCGGTGCCGGCGGCACCGAGAGCCAGGACTGGGCGAACATTCTTTTGCGCATGTACACCCGCTGGTCCGAACGTCAGGGCTACAAGGTGGAACTGATGGAAGTTCATGATGGGGAAGAAGCCGGCATCAAGTCGGCGACGCTTCTCGTCAAGGGACACAATGCCTATGGCTGGCTGAAGACCGAATCGGGCGTGCACCGTCTGGTGCGCATTTCGCCGTTCGACAGCAATGCCCGCCGCCACACGTCGTTCTCGTCCATCTGGGTCTATCCGGTCATCGACGATTCGATCCAGATCGACATCAACGAGAGCGATTGCCGCATTGACACCTACCGTTCGTCGGGCGCCGGCGGCCAGCACGTCAACACGACCGATTCAGCCGTTCGCATCACCCACATGCCGTCCGGTATCGTCGTGCAGTGCCAGCAGGAGCGTTCGCAGCACAAGAACAAGGCCAAGGCCTGGGACATGCTGCGCGCTCGTCTCTATGAGGCGGAATTGAAGAAGCGCGAAGACGCCGCCAATGCCGAGGCCGCGTCCAAGAGCGACATCGGCTGGGGCCACCAGATCCGCTCCTACGTGTTGCAGCCCTACCAGCTGGTCAAGGACCTGCGCACCGGCGTATCCAGCACGGCGCCGGACGACGTCCTGGATGGCGACCTCAACCAGTTCATGGAAGCCGCGCTGGCGCACCGGGTCAATGGTGGCAGCGATGCCGTGGTCGACGACCTGTCCTGAACTCGGCTGCCAGCAAATACAAAGGAAGCCGGATGCATGCGCGTCCGGCTTTTTTGTCGCCCTGTCTTCGGGTCAGTTCGTCTCGCGTTCGACCTTGATGTCGCCGATATCGTCGATCAGCACGGTCCAGGTTTCCGGCTCCATCGCGGTCGGGTCGGTCTTCAGGTAGACGGTGGCAAACAGTCCCGGCTGGCGGACGACACCGTTCGATGTTTCCGGCCTGATATCGGTGACATAGATTTTTGTCGCCGAAAACTCATCGAGTTCGGCCGAAGAGATCATCCTCGGTCCGTTCGCATCGAGCGCGATCTGTTGCAGAAAGATATGGGTATTTCCCTCTGGCTGGCGGACGGCGATCAGCTTGTAATAGCCGTGCTGGGCAGGGGGCGTGGCAGGCACTGCCGGCTGCGTCTTTCCGGCTTCCGGATCCAGAACGTTCAGCGGATCGCTGCTTTCCTCCCAATATCCGGTGCTGGTCACGAAGATGATGTTGTCAGGGATGAGGGCCGGTTCTTCGGCGAAGGACAAGGAGGGCGGGGCGCTCACGAACAGCAGACCGGCGAGCACGAGCGAAGGGCCGGCAAACCATCGGCGGCTTCGATGTGCGTGCGGACGCTTTTTCAGCAACATCGTTTCGCCTTTGATTCCTGTTGACACGCCCCGGCTTACGTAGCCGTTTACCGATTTTCGGCCGAAACCGGTTCCGTTTCAAGGCCCTGCTTTTCGGCCTCTTTCAGTCTGTGTCAATTTGAGAATTGTTCGGCCAGAATTCGGTCCGACCAGGAATAGTCTGGATCGGACAGGATATGGGCCGTGATGTTCTCCGACTCGGCGATGCGCACCGTCACCACCGACTTGACCTCGATATGATCCGCCACCGCGTTGACCGGGCGCTTGTCGGGCTCGATGATGGCGATATCGACGGTCACCTTGTTGGGCAGCAGCGCGCCGCGCCAGCGCCGGGGGCGAAAGGGGCTGACGGGCGTGAGCGCCAGAAGCGGCGCTTCCAGCGGCAGGATCGGGCCGTGGGCGGAGAGATTGTAGGCGGTCGAGCCGGCCGGCGTCGACAGCAGAACACCGTCGCAGATCAGTTCCTCCAGCCGCACCCGGCCATCGACCTCGACCTTGAGCTTGGCCGCTTGGTACGATTGCCGGAAGAGATAGACCTCATTGATCGCCAACGCCTTGAACCGGTTGCCGTCGGTATCGATGGTCTGCATTTCCAGCGGCCGGAAGGTATTCTCAACCGCTTCGATCAGCCGCTCATGCAGGTTTTCGGTGCTGTAGCGGTTCATCAGGAAGCCGATCGAGCCGCGGTTCATGCCATAGACGAGCTTGCCGGAATTCATCGTCTTGTGCAGCGTCTGCAACATGAAGCCGTCGCCGCCGAGCGCCACGATGACATCGGCATGCTCGGGATCTTCCTGGCCGTAAAGCGCGATCAACTCCTCTGCGGCCTTCTGCGCTTCCTTCGTTGCGGAAGCGGCAAAGGCGATGGTTTTGAATGTGCGCGCCATGAAATGCCTGTGCGATAGGTCGGTTTCAAAATAGGGAAAACCGGAGGAAATAACCGTTGGTCAGCCGGGCTGCGCTCCGTCCGCCAGCAATACCATCGGTATCATGCATAAAAGATCGGAGTGTGAAAGGAAAAGAATGGTCGTCCACCTGGAATGTCTTGGCACAGGCATCTGATTCGACAAGGTTTATGGCTTTTACATAGGCGGCATCGGAGGGCTGATCGCCCTTGGCCCGGGCGTTCGGAACGAACCGGTGCCACGTCGCGTTCTCGAAAAGGAACAATGGAAATTTACGAGGATTCAATGGACGACGATACGGTTACACAGCTGAATGTGATCCGCGATCAACTACACGCCCGGGCAGAGGAACTTTCCCGCTTGAAGTCGGATGACGACACCGCAACCCTGATGTCGGCCATGGCCGTGACCATGGAGGCGGTCCGCTCGCTCGGTCAGAAACTTGACAAGCTCGATGGGCCGCAGGGTCTCGGAGGGGCGGGAGAGTAAAAATCGGGAAAATGAAAAGGAATGGTGCCCCCACCAGAGCCACCACGGGTCTATTTTGACTTTGTTTTTATTGTATTTTTCGGTTTAAATCCCTCACCCATATTGAGGTGAGGGAAAACTATGTTCTCGATCTGGTCCGCAACGATCCGGCTTCCTTCGATGCCGAGGCGGGCTCGATCCACTCCCTTTGTGTAGATTTGGGCAGTCGCAAGATTGGTCCAGCCGTATTGCGCGAGCAGTTGATGCGTTGCCGCGCCGCCCTGAGCCGCCAGCGTGGCACTGAGCTTGCGGAGTCCGTGAGCCGACTTGGTCACATGCGCGTCGTTGCACTTCTCCCTGAACCAGTTTCCGAAACTTTCCTTCGTGAAGGGTCGTCCGTGCGCGTTATGGACAAGGTGAAGCCCTTGGCGCGGCGTGGCCTCGATCACTTTCAGCAAGTCATCAGACAGCTCGATTGTGATCCTTGCGCCGGTCTTCATTGTGTCCAGTGACAGAATGCGGCCGGTGATATGCTGGCGCCCGACGACCACGACATCGGACCGACGAAGACCGGCAAGTAGCATCAGCTCCATATCCTCGGCACGGTCTCGCAGTCTGGCGGTATCCCGACCGGCTCTCTCGTCGAAAAGGGCAGCAATGCCAATGGCGAATACGTCCGGTTTTCCGACGGTACGCAAATCTGCTGGCTACGGAATGTCGGGATTACCGCAGGCGTGGCATTCACGTGGACATACCCCGCCGCATTTTCGGCGACGACGACGACGTCACTCATCGGCATATCCTCGTCGAGCGCAGCCTCCCGCGTCTTTGGCGGTTTGCCCGGGGCCAGTACCGCTGTTTGCAATCTGTGGACATCGAGCACCGGCGCCGAGGTGTCCGGCGGCGTGAACCTCATGGCGATTGGAAGGTGGTACAACTGATGCAGATCACATTCTCTCCGCAACGATCTGACGCGACGTTGACCGTCGCCAAGACCGGCGACACCCTCGTCATCAATGGCGTGGCGTTCGATTTTTCCGTGATCCCCGAGGGCGGCATCCTGCCGGCGGCCGGCGTCGACTGCGACTTCGTCATCGGCGATATCAGGCGTGAAGACGGGGCGCTCAAGTTGACTATGATGCCGTACCGGTCGAGTTGATGAAGTGGGTCAATGCCGGTGGCAAGAAGGTCAAGGGCCTCGTCAACCGTCGCTCGGCCGAGGCGGGCCTTTGGGCTAAGGGCGAATTTATTGCCAGCAGCACGGTCGATGCCAACAAGGCGATCAATAAAAAGGATGTTGCGGTCATTGTCGGCACTGGCGCCGGTGGCGCCGCAACCTCCGTTGTCCCCGTGCTGCCAGATCTCATCGACGCGGTGACGAAACAGCATGACGACCTGACCAGCGGCGAATGGGCGCGCATCATCGTCGCTGTCGTGATCCTGGGCCTGACCGGCTACGGCATCTATCGCAAGGTGCGGGCATGATCAGCAAGGTCTCGGCCCTAGTCTGCGTCGTGGCTGGCGTCCTGCTGGCCTTCGCCATCTTCCAGCTAGCGAACACGCTCTGGCTGCTGCCGGCGGCGCGGGAAGAGGGCAGGGCGCTGGAGCGGGCCGAACTTGATGCCGCCACCAACAAAGCAATAGGAGAATTGACAGATGCAGCGGATCGCGCTCCCTTTAACCGTCGCTTGTGCATTGAGCGCGGCGGGGTGTTCATCAACTCAACAAGTCAGTGCGAGCAAGCAAAAGCTCAACCTGACAGCTAGAGCGATAGTGGGGACTTCGCTCGTAGGGGCTTGGGGCGCAACGCCTCGCGATCAGGACAAGATAGATGAAGCGGTAGCCGGTCTATGCGGGGCTGGTGCTTGGACAAAAGCGGAATGCATGGCGCATGACGAGGCAGGGCAGGGCAAGTGAATGAACCAAGGGCCTGAGGACCACAACATGGATGGGGATCTAAGATCCAGGCTGGTTGCCGTGGAACATGCTTTTTCCGCCGCGTTGGCGCGCCTGGCGATCGTCGAACAATGGCGAGCTCAGATGGACATCCTGAACGCCCGGCGCGATGAGCAGTTCAAGAACCTCGCCGATCGCTTCGACAGCCTCAACAGCAAGATTGATGGCGTCAAGACGGACATATCCGGCGACCTTGGAGAATTAAAGGGGTCGCTCACATGGTTATCGAGGTTGATCATTGGCTCACTTATCACCGGCGGGATTGTCGGCGCCATCGGGCTCATCATTAAGATGGCCCGGCCGGGTTGATTTAAACAGGGATCTAGTGCGCGCGAATCGTGCTGCATCGCCGCTCGATAGAAGGCAATCCACACACAGCCCCGCTTGCCTTAATCGGCGAGCGGGGCTTTTTTGCGTTTATTGGCCGCTCTCACCGCGTGCTAGAGTCACTCAAAGCCCGGATTTACAGGCAAGAAAAAACGTCTAAATTAGCGTTATTTTATGGAGGGGAATATGGCAACGCTTAACTACTACTTTCCGAATTCAACTTACCCGCTGGGGCTCGATTATAATCCGGGTTTGGGGGAGCTTATTGGCGGGTTAGACAGTAC
>NZ_DATJDJ010000020.1:0-3331 GCF_035497515.1 Pararhizobium sp.
GCACACCGCGGTATTAAAATAAATGACGAAGCGTACCTATCAACCGTCCAAGCTTGTTCGCAAGCGCCGTCACGGCTTCCGTGCACGTATCGCCACCAAGGGTGGCCGCAAGGTTATCGTTGCCCGCCGGGCACGTGGCCGCAAGCGTCTGTCGGCCTGAGGCCGTCAAGCGCGTGCCGCGCTCGCCTGCATTCGGTTTTCTGAAGCATGCAGGCGCGGTTCGCGGCGCCGGGGCGTCGCCATCGCGTCCGAAGGGACGCTTGATGCCCCTTCTTTCTGAGGGAAGGCTGGCGAATGACCTCATCTGATCAAAACACAACTGCCGGGCGGCTGAAAAGCCGGCCGCAGTTTCTTGCCGTTCGCAACGGCGAGCAACGCAGGGGACCGCTGTTCCTGCTCGAGGTTCTCGATCGCGGCGAACCGGATGCCCTTCCGCGCGTCGGCTTCACCGTCACCAAGAAACATGGCAATGCGGTCGAGCGCAACCGGATGCGCCGACGCCTCAGGGAGGCCGTCAGGCTTTCGGCGTCATTTGCAATGAAGCCCGGACATGACTATGTGATCGTCGCCAGGCGCGACCTTTTGAACGCCCCTTTCGAGCGGATCGGCAAGACCCTCTGCGAGCGGATTGAAAGCAAGCAAAAAAATTCACGGCCCCCGGCCGGCTCCAGGAAAGAATGATGGAAAAAAACCGCAATTACTTCGTGGCGATCGGGCTGTCGGTGCTCATTCTGATTGCCTGGCAGTTTCTCTACGTCAACCCGAAGATAGAGAGAGAACGGATTGCGGCGGAAGCCCAGCATCAGCTCACCCAGCAGAGCCAGCCGGCCGGCACGCCCGCCGTTTCGGGCCAGGCCCAGCCGGCTCAGGCCGCGGTTCCCGGCGCTGTCGAAACCCGTGACCAGGCCATCTCCAAGTCGGCCCGCGTCACCATCGACACGCCGGCACTCAGCGGCTCGATCAACCTGACCGGCGCCCGCTTCGACGACCTGAAGCTCAAGGAATATCACGAGACCGTCGACGACCAGAGCCCGCTGATCACGCTGTTCAGCCCGGCCGATACGCCGGAAGGCTACTTTACCGAAATCGGCTATATCGGCAGCGAGGCAACCGGCTCGGTTCCCGGCCCGACGACGGTCTGGACGGTGAAGAGCGGCGACAAGCTGACGACCGAGACGCCGGTGGTGCTGACCTTCACCAACGAGAAGGGCGTGGTGTTCGAACGCAAGATCTCCATCGATGAACATTTCATGTTCCAGGTCGTCGATACCATCGACAATCAAAGCGGCGCTCCGGTTTCGCTCTCCTCCTATGGCCGCGTTACCCGCTTCAACAAGCCGACCACGCCAAGCGTCTACGTGCTTCATGAAGGCTTCATCGGGGTCATCGGCGAGCATGGCCTCAACGAGGTCGCCTATGGCAAGGTCGAGGACGAAGCTCCGATCCAGCCCGGCAAGGCAACCTCCGGCTGGCTCGGCATCACCGACAAATATTGGGCGGCTGCGATCGTTCCGCCGCAGGCGACGCCGTACGAGTCCAAATTCGCCCATTTCCCCGACGGACGCCCGCGCTACCAGGCGGACTACAAGCAGGACGCCGTGACGATCGCCGCCGGCGAGGCTGTTGAACTCAAGACCCTCGTCTTTGCCGGCGCCAAGCAGGTGCCGCTGGTCGACGGCTACGAGATGACCTACTCGATCCCGCAGTTCGACCTTTTGATCGACTGGGGCTGGTTCTACTTCATCACCAAGCCGATGTTCAAACTGATGGATTTCTTCTTCCGTTATTTCGGCAATTTCGGTGTGGCGATCCTTCTCACCACCATTGTCGTCAAGGCCCTCTTCTTCCCGCTCGCCAGCAAGCAATATGCCTCCATGGCGAACATGAAGAAGGTTCAGCCGAAGATGGAGGAACTGAAGAAGAAGCATGGCGACGACCGCATGGCGCTGCAGCAGGGCATGATGGCTCTCTACAAGGAAGAAAAGATCAATCCGATCGCCGGCTGCTGGCCGATCCTCCTGCAGATCCCGGTGTTCTTCGCGCTCTACAAGGTGATCTATGTCACCATCGAAATGCGCCACGCACCGTTCTTCGGCTGGATCCAGGACCTGTCCGCGCCGGACCCGACCTCGCTGTTCAACCTCTTCGGCCTCCTGCCCTATGACGTTCCGCATGCGCTGATGATCGGCATCTGGCCGCTGATCATGGGCATCACCATGTTCCTGCAGATGCGCATGAACCCGACGCCGCCGGATCCGACCCAGGCCATGTTGTTCACCTGGATGCCGGTCGTCTTCACCTTCATGCTGGCGAGCTTCCCGGCCGGCCTCGTCATCTACTGGGCCTGGAACAATACGCTGTCCATCACCCAGCAGGCGGTGATCATGAAGCGCCATGGCGTCAAGGTCGAGCTGTTCAGCAATCTGAAGGGATTGTTCTCGAGGAAACCCAAACCGGCCGAATAGGCCGGACTTCCCACCGCATGCCAAGGCCCCGGACGATCGTCCGGGGCCTTTTCTTTTTCCCTTCTCCCAGCTCGCTTGCCAGCCGACCAGGTGGCAATCCGCTGCAAGTTCCTTGACATCACTGCTCAAAAGCCTGAAGTCCAGTCGATAGCCTCAAGGACGGAACCGACATGACAGACGTGAAGCCCCAGGACGACAAGCCCGTGTTCGGACGGCCGTGGATCTTCATTCGTGGCGTGCCGGCGATGAAGTTCCTGCCGCCGGAAGGCCCGCTGGAAATCGCCTTTGCCGGCCGCTCCAATGTCGGAAAATCCTCGCTGATCAATGCGCTGGTCGGCCACAAGGGTCTTGCGCGAACCTCCAATACGCCGGGCCGCACCCAGGAACTCAATTATTTCGTTCCGGACGGCTATTCGGGCGCCGACGGCGACCTGCCGCCCATGGCGCTTGTGGACATGCCCGGCTATGGCTATGCCCAGGCGCCGAAGGAGCATGTCGATGCCTGGACCAGGCTGGTCTTCGATTATCTGCGCGGCCGCTCGACGCTGAAGCGCGTCTATGTGCTGATCGACAGCCGCCACGGCATCAAGAAGAACGATGACGACGTGCTGGACCTGCTCGACAAGGCGGCCGTCTCCTACCAGGTCGTGCTGACCAAGACCGACAAGATCAAGGAACCGGCCGTTCCAAGGCTGATCTCCGAGACGCTGGAAAAAATCAGGAAGAGGCCGGCCGCCTTCCCGGAGGTGCTTGCCACCTCTTCGGAAAAGGGTATCGGCATGGAAGAGCTGCGCGCCGCCATCAGGGTGGCCATCACCACCTGATGCCGGCGACCGGCAACATGACGGTCAGGCGGCCGCGGCCGG
>NZ_DATJDJ010000021.1:0-1558 GCF_035497515.1 Pararhizobium sp.
GTTGCTCGGAGGCTGGCGCGCGGCAAGGCGCCGCGAACGGCTTTCAATCGGGAGGAGTTTCAGATGATGAGCAGATATCGCGCGCTCTTGGGGGCCAGCCTGTTGGTCGTGGCTGCCATCCAGCCGGCGGGAGCGGCCGAAAAGGCCGAAGTGCTTCATTGGTGGACGACGCAGTCGCAGTCGAAGGCCGTAAAAGTCTTTGCGGACGCCTTCTCGGCCGCCGGCGGTGAGTGGGTAGACAACGCCATCGTCAATGGCGACGTCGCGAAGCCGACCGGCATCAACCGTATCGTCGGAGGCAATCCCCCGACCGTGATGATGATGAATGCGGGCAAGCAGTTTGGCGAGCTCGCCGATCAGGGCCTGTTGCGCAACCTCGATGATGTTGCCGCCGCGGAAGGCTGGCAGGCATCTCTTCCCGCAGACGTTCTGGCCGCCGTCAGCCGCGACGGCCACATCTATGCCGTCCCGGTCAACCTGCAGACACCCAACTGGCTTTGGTACAACAAGGCGTTGTTCGAGAAGTTTGGCGTGGAGGAGCCGAAGACCTGGGAGGACTTCTTCGCTGTCGCCGACAAGTTCCAGCAGGGTGGCATCATCCCCCTGGCTTTCGGGGCGCAAGCCTGGCAACAGCACCAGCTCTTCAATGGCGTTCTTGCTGGCGCAGGCGGCAGGGACCTGTATATGTCGGTCTTCCGCGACAAGAATCCGGAAGCCGTGAAGGGGCCCGAATTCAAGCGCGTGGCGGAGGTATATGCCAAGCTGCGCAGCTATACGGATTCCGGCTCACCGAACCGCTCCTTCAACGAGGCCGCCTCGATGGTGATCACCGGCAAGGCCGCCATGCATATCATGGGTGACTGGGAAAAAGGCGAATTCACATCCGCCGGTTGGGTCGCGGGCAAGGACTACGGTTGTGTGCTCGGCCTTGGCGAGCAAAACTTCCTGATGGATTCCAACGTCTTCATCATGCCTGACACACGGTCCGAAAGCGGAGCCAAGGCGCAGGACCTGATGGCCAGGGTGATGCTGGACAAGGCGGTCCAGGTGGAATTCAACAATCTCAAGGGATCCATACCGGTCCGCAACGATGTCGACACGTCAGGTCTCGATGCCTGCTCCAAGATCGGGCTTGAAGCCCTGAAAGATCCCGGCAAGCAATTGGCCGGGCCGGACTGGCTTGCGGGTGCAGACATGCTGAATTCGCTGGCCGATGTGGTCGTGGAATATTGGGCGACACCGTCCGAAACACCCGAGCAGTTCGCCGAAAAATATGCGGCCGTGCTCGCAGAATTCCAGGAATAACAACCTCCCAGACGACCCAACTCGGGCGGCAGGCGACTGCCGCTCCTTTTTTCCAGGCAGGCACCGGAAAGTCTCGATGAAACAGGGTTCCATTCGTTGGAGTGTATATGCGGGGCTGACACCCGCCATCCTGATCGTGGTCTTTGCCTATGTCGGCACGATGATCTGGACAATCGGCATTTCCTTCACCGACAGCCGGATGCTGCCGGTCGCACGCTTTGCCGGGATTTCGCAGTATGTCAGGCTGTTCGGT
>NZ_DATJDJ010000022.1:0-9070 GCF_035497515.1 Pararhizobium sp.
GCGGCAATATGGCGTCCCGGTTCCGATCCTGATGGCGACGATCTACACCGAATCCGGTTTCCGCCCCAATGCCCGTCCGCCGCGCACGAAACTTCTCGGCTTCATCCCCTGGAAACGGCAGTCGACCGCCTATGGCTTCTCGCAGGCGCTGAACGGCACCTGGTCGGAATACAAGCACTCGACCGGTCACCTGCTTGCCCGTCGCACGAAATTCTCCGACGCCATCCATTTCGTCGCCTGGTATCACAGCCGCAATGCCAAGAAGTTGGGTATTGCGAAATCGGACGCCTACAACCTCTATCTCGCCTATTATCTCGGCGATGGCGGTTATCGCAAAGGTGCCTATCGCGGCAACACCAAGCTGCAGGGGGCGGCTCGCCGGTCTGCCAATATCGCCAACAATTATGCCCGGCAGCTGCGCTCCTGCGATTGAGGTCGCTTAAGCCGGAAAGGTCGGATCCCAATAGGGCGGCGCGCCGAAGGCCTTGCTCAGATGATCGGCCAATGCCCTGAGCTTCACCGACGGTCTTCGACCATCCGGATGGGCAATGTGGATATATTCGAGTTCCGGCTGCACGCCGATATCGATCGTTTCCAACTGCCCGGACGCAATCGCTTCGCCGGCCACGAACATCGGCACCAATGCGATACCGAGACCGGAGACCGCCGCGTCCCGAAGCATGTCGCCATTGTTGACGCCAAACCCCATCCGGCCGCGCACCAGCACGGTCCCTGCCGATGTCGGAAAGCGCCAGTCGGCGACGCCGCGGTTGGTGTAGAAAATACCCTTGTGCTGTTCGAGAGCCTCGATCGAGGCCGGCTTTCCGTGCTCCCGCAGATAGGTGGGGGCTGCGACGAGGACGCGGCGGCTTGGGGCGAGGCGCCACGCCATCAGCCGCGAGTCGGCAATCGGCCCGTTTCGCACCACGGCGTCGTAACCGTCGGCGGCCGCATCGACGCGCCGGTCGTCGAGGTCGAGCGTCAGTTGCAGGTTCGGATGCTCGGCCAGGAACGGGTAGAGCGCCGGACCCAAATGCATGCGCCCGAAGGTCACCGGCGCGGATATCCGCAAGGGACCTGTGATCGTCCCGCGCCGCTCGGCCATGTCGGCGGCGGCTTCCTCGATTTCCTGGACGATGCGGCTTGCCCGCTCCAGGAAGGCGGTGCCGTCTTCCGTCAGGGTCAGCTTGCGGGTGGTCCGGTGCAGCAGGCCTGCACCCAGGCTGCGCTCCAGTTCGGCAAGCCGTTCACTGACGACGGACTTGGAGAGCCGCAGCCGGCGCGCGGCTTCGCTGATCGAGCCGCTTTCGGCGATCGCGACAAAACTTGTAATGCCGTCGAGTTTTACCATCGTTCGGTTTTTCCGGATACGAGTTCCATCATTTTCAGACTAATCCGAACGATAAAAGAAAGCCATATTCCCCTCAAGCAAACGGCATGAAGAGGCGGCCAGTACGGCGCCTCAACCGCTCTGCCAAGAGGAAAAGATCATGGAACGCCTGTCCAACAAAGTTGCAATCGTCATTGGTGCCAGCGCCGGCATTGGCCGAGCCACCGCAAAACTGTTCGCCGCCGAGGGCGCAAAACTCGTGGTCGGCGCCCGCCGTCAGGGTGAACTCGATGACCTCGTCGACGAGATCAAGGCCGAGGGTGGTGAAGCCGTCGCTCTCGCCGGCGACGTCCGCTCGGAAGATTATGCCAAGGCGCTCGTCGCGCTCGCCGTCGAAACCTATGGCCGCCTCGATGGCGCCTTCAACAATGCCGGCACGCTCGGCGAGGCCGGTCCGTCGACCGGTATTTCCGAACAGGGCTGGAACGACGCCATCGCCATCAACCTGACCGGTTCGTTCTTCGGCGCCAAGCACCAGATCGCCGAAATGGTCAAGCACGGTGCGGGCTCGGTGATCTTCACCTCGACCTTCGTCGGCTACAGCTTCGCCTTTCCCGGCGTCGCCGCCTATGCCGCCTCGAAAGCCGGCCTGATCGGTCTGACGCAGGCCCTTGCCGCTGAATTCGGCCCGCAGGGTGTTCGCGTCAATTCGATCCTGCCCGGCGCTGTTGACACGGCCATGTATCGCGAGATGAATGACACGCCTGAATCACAGACCTTCATCACCAACCTCCACGCCCTCAAGCGCGTCGCGACCCCGGAAGAGCTTGCCAGGTCGGTGCTTTACCTCGCGTCCGACGATTCGGCTTTCGTGACCGGTACCGCTTCGCTTGTCGATGGCGGCGCCACGATTACCCGCACCTGATTTTTCAAACCGAACCCCAAATCCTCACGCACCATTTCAAGGAGTTTCATCATGTCACGTCTGCAGAACAAGACAGCCCTGATCACCGGTGGCACCAGCGGCATCGGTCTTGAAACCGCCCGCCAGTTCATCGCCGAAGGCGCAAGGATCGCCGTTACCGGTACGAACCCGAAGACTATCGAGGTCGCGCGTGCCGAACTGGGAGACGCAGCCCTCTTCATCCAGGCCGATGCCGGCGATATCGCCGGGCAAAAGGCCATCGCCGATACCGTCGGCAAGGCGTTCGGTCATCTCGACATCCTGTTCGTCAATGCCGGTGTCGCGGATTTCCGCCCAATCGAACAGGTGGATGAAGATGCGTTCGACCGCTCGGTGGCGATCAATGTCAAGGGACCGTTCTTCCTGATCCAGTCGCTGCTGCCGCTGTTCGCCAAGCCGGCCTCGATCGTGCTCAACACCTCGATCAATGCCCATATCGGGATGCCGAACACCAGCATCTACGCGCTGACGAAGGCTGCCTTGTTGTCCTTCGCCAAGACGCTGTCGGGCGAACTGATCGGGCGCGGCATTCGCGTCAACGCCGTCAGCCCCGGCCCGGTCGCAACGCCGCTCTATGGCAAGCTTGGCATGTCGACCGCC
Organism: Pararhizobium sp.; assembly: GCF_035497515.1. Lineage (GTDB taxonomy): Bacteria > Pseudomonadota > Alphaproteobacteria > Rhizobiales > Rhizobiaceae > Pararhizobium. The sequence continues at coordinate 2,895 of NZ_DATJDJ010000022.1, forward strand.
GATACCGATGCCATGGCGGCGGCAAAGATCCCGGTCGGCCGTTTCGGTCACCCCAGCGAAATCGCCAAGGCAGTGGTTTTCCTCGGTTCGGATGAGTCGGCCTATACTGTCGGCAGCGAACTGGTGATCGATGGTGGCATGAGCAATCTCTGATCGGTCGATCCCGCAAGGCCCGGCGTTTTCGCGCCGGACCTTGCGTTTGCAATCAACACAAAGTTGTGGCTCCAACATTTCCTTGAAATCGGCGCTCAAAAAGGGCAAAGCACCAGCCAACGACCAGTTTCAGGGAAATTCATGAGCGCTGCCTCCCGCAACCCGCGTCTGCTCGACCATCTCGTTTTGCCGGTGATCGATCTGGCAACCGCCAGGAGCCGCTACGAGCGGCTCGGCTTCACCGTCGCCGCGGATGCGCTTCATCCCTTCGGAACGGAAAACGCCTGCGTCTTCCTGGCCGACAAGACCTATCTCGAGCCACTGGGCATTGCCCAGCGTGAGGATTGCGAGGCCGCCGCACTCGACGGCAACGTCTTTGTCGCCCGTGATCAGGCCTATCGTTTTCGCAACGGCCAGGACGGTTTCTCGGCAATCGTGCTGGGCACCGATGACGCTGCGGCGGACGATGCCCGGTTTCGCGAAAATGGCATTTCCGGCGGCGGCATGCTGGAATTCTCGCGACCGATGAAATTGCCTGACGGGTCCGAGGGCGTTGGCAGCTTCCGCCTGTCCTTCGCCGCCGATCTGCGCTCGCCGGATTTCTTCTTTTTCAGCTGTCAGCGCCTGAAGTCGCTGCCGGCGGATCGCTCTGTGCTCGAAACCCATGCCAATGGTGTCATCGGAATGGCAGAGGTTGTTCTATCCGAACCGAACCCGACCGATTTCCAGTATCTGCTGCAGGAAGCCGTCGACGAGCGCCAGGTCTCGGCGCACTCTTTCGGCATGGATATCGAGACCAGGAACGGCGTGAAAATCTCCGTCCTGAATCAAGCCGGGATGTCGGGCTTCTTCGATCGGAAGACACTCGATCATTCCCGTGGCCTTGTTGGACGCGCCGTCGTCTTCAAGGTTGTCGATCTCGCCGCGACTGAAAACCTTCTCACCACCAGTGCGGTGCCCTTTATCAAAAAAAACAATCGCCTTATCGTCCCGGAAGCGCCGGGGCAGGGTGTCATTTTTGTCTTCGGAGAATAATCATGCAGACCAATGCGAATGTTGTTGCCGGCAGCGGTGCGAACCAGGTGGTATTTTCCAATACGCAAAAGCTGTCGCTGATCGCCGGCCCCTGCCAGATGGAAAGCCGCGACCACGCCTTCATGATCGCCGGCACGATGGTCGAACTCTGCAAGTCGCTCGGGCTTGGCTATGTGTACAAGTCGTCGTTCGACAAGGCCAACCGCACGTCGCTCTCCGGCAAGCGCGGCATCGGTCTTGAGAAGGCGATGGAGGTCTTTGCCGATCTCAAGAAAGAGTACGGTTTCCCGGTCATCACCGACATTCATACGGAAGAGCAGTGCGCGCTCGTTGCACCAACCGTCGATATCCTCCAGATTCCGGCTTTCCTCTGCCGCCAGACGGACCTCTTGATCGCCGCTGCCAAGACTGGCCGCGTCATCAACGTCAAGAAGGGACAGTTCCTGGCCCCTTGGGACATGAAGAGCGTGCTCGCCAAGTTCACTGAGAGCGGCAACCCGAACGTGCTTCTGTGCGAACGCGGCGCATCCTTTGGCTACAACACGCTGGTCTCCGACATGCGCTCGCTACCCATCATGGCGGGTCTTGGCGCACCGGTTGTCTTCGACGCGACCCATTCGGTGCAGCAGCCGGGCGGTCAGGGCGGGTCTACCGGTGGTCAGCGTGAATTCGTCGAGACACTGGCACGCGCCGCCGTGGCCATTGGCGTCGCCGGCGTGTTCATCGAGACGCACGAGGATCCCGACAACGCGCCCTCCGATGGCCCGAACATGGTTCACCTGAAGGACATGCCGCGCCTGCTGGAAACACTGCTCGCCTTCGACGCAGTGGCAAAGCGCTGAGCGCCGCTTTTGTGAATTTTTCTTGAAGGTGCGGGTGCGGGCGGCAATTGCCCGGACCCGCCATTGTAATTTCCGGTCCATGAATTATGACGGGGCCATCCTCCACCACCATGTTTGAAGCAGGGAAGAGACCATGACTGCAATCATCGACATCATCGGCCGTGAAATTCTCGATAGCCGGGGCAACCCGACGGTCGAAGTCGACGTCCATCTCGAAGACGGCAGCTTTGGCCGTGCCGCCGTTCCCTCGGGCGCTTCCACCGGCGCGCACGAAGCCGTCGAACTGCGCGATGGCGGCAAGCGTTATCTCGGCAAGGGTGTCGAAAAGGCAGTCGAAGCCGTCAACGGCGAACTGTTCGAAGCCATCGGCGGCATGGATGCCGAAGACCAGTTGCATATCGATGCGACCATGATCGAGCTCGACGGCACGCCGAACAAGTCGCGTGTCGGCGCCAACGCCATCCTCGGTGTATCGCTGGCCGTTGCCAAGGCTGCCGCCGAAGCTTCCGGCCTGCCGCTCTATCGTTATGTCGGCGGCCCGAACGCCCACATGCTGCCCGTGCCGATGATGAACATCATCAATGGCGGCGCCCATGCCGACAATCCGATCGACTTCCAGGAATTCATGATCGTGCCGGTTGGCGCCGACACGCTGCGTGACGCCGTGCGCATGGGCTCGGAAGTGTTCCACACGCTGAAGAAGCAACTGGCCGCCGATGGCCACAATACCAATGTCGGCGACGAAGGTGGCTTTGCGCCGGGTCTCGCTTCGGCTCCGGCTGCCCTCGACTTCATCATGAAGTCGATCGAGAAGGCTGGATACCGTCCGGGCGATGACATGCACATCGCGCTCGACTGCGCCTCGACCGAGTTCTTCAAGAACGGCAAGTATCATCTGGAAGGCGAAGGCCGTACGCTCGAGCCCGAAGCGATGGCGGATTACCTCGCCGAACTGGCTGCCAAATATCCGATCTTCTCGATCGAAGACGGCATGGCGGAAGACGACTGGGAAGGCTGGAAGTACCTGACCGACAAGATCGGCAGCAAGACCCAGCTCGTTGGCGACGACCTGTTCGTCACCAACTCCTCGCGCCTGCGCGACGGCATCAAGATGGGCGTCGCAAACTCGATCCTCGTCAAGGTCAACCAGATCGGCTCGCTGTCGGAAACGCTCGATGCGGTCGAGACCGCACACAAGGCACGCTACTCCGCCGTCATGTCGCACCGTTCGGGCGAAACCGAGGACTCGACCATCGCCGATCTCGCCGTTGCCACCAATTGCGGACAGATCAAGACCGGCTCGCTCGCGCGCTCCGACCGCACCGCCAAGTACAACCAGTTGATCCGCATCGAGGAACAGCTTGGTCCGCAAGCGAAATATGCAGGCCGTTCGATCCTGCGCGGCTGAGAAGGCGCCGCCGTCGTCATCCTCGGCCTCCTGCCGAGGATCTTCTGAGGCTTCTGCGAAATAGGCGGTGCGAATGTCGCCTGCATATATGCCGATGCTTCGGTAGATCCTTGGGACAAGCCCAAGGATGACGAGAGCACAGAACAAGCCCGCGGCCGGTGATGGCCGCGGGTTTTTCATGCGCTCTGTCATGGTCAACGGTCGGTTAATCAATGGCTGGTAGCGTGTCCATGTATTGCGTATCAGGGCATGATCGATGTGGACCAAACACCATAAGAAACGGAAGCTGGGGCGGTTTGTGATGCCGCTCATCTCGATCGCTTTCCTCTCCTATTTCGGCTATCATTCCATTCATGGGGAATATGGCCTCAGGGCAACCGAGAAGTTCGATCGCCAGCGCATCGAACGCCAGACACGCCTGGACGAGTTGACGATGCAGCGCCAGACGCTGGAAAAGGAAGTCGCGCTCCTCAGTGACGGCTCGCTCGAACGTGATATGCTGGATGAAAAGGCCCGCTTCGGGTTGAACATGTCGCGCAGCGACGAAATCGTGATTTTTCACTGAATTGCCATATTAACCGGAAACAGGTTAATTTGAAATATGCTTGTAAATACAAGAAGTTAACACGAATATAAGCCATGCAAATATGGCATTGCTGTGATCGCAATCTTTGCCTATGGTACCTGCAAAAGCCAACCATAGGGAGGATTGAATGGCACCGCGAACATCCGCGTCCGTTTCCAGCCGCAAGACCGCGGCAAAGCCCGCCAAGAAGGACTTCACCGGCTCCAATATCGCCGAGTTCGATCGCGATCAGGATATGAAGGCCTATCGTGAAATGCTTCTCATCCGCCGGTTCGAAGAAAAGGCCGGCCAGCTTTACGGCATGGGCTTCATCGGCGGATTCTGTCATCTCTATATCGGCCAGGAAGCTGTCGTCGTCGGCATGCAGATGGCCCAGAAGGAAGGTGACCAGGTCATCACCGCCTATCGCGACCATGGCCACATGTTGGCAACCGGCATGGAAGCCCGCGGCGTCATGGCCGAACTGACCGGCCGCCGCAACGGCTATTCCCACGGCAAGGGCGGCTCGATGCACATGTTCTCCAAGGAGAAGCATTTCTATGGCGGTCACGGTATCGTCGGTGCGCAGGTGTCGCTCGGCACCGGACTTGCCTTTGCCAACGCCTATCGCGGCAATGACAGTGTTTCCGTCGCCTATTTCGGCGATGGCGCGGCCAACCAGGGCCAGGTCTACGAGAGCTTCAACATGGCTGCTCTCTGGAAACTGCCGATCGTCTACATCATCGAGAACAACCGTTATGCCATGGGCACGTCCACGGCCCGCGCCACGGCGCAGTCGAACTATTCGCTGCGCGGTTCCGGCTTCGGTATTCCCGGAATGCAGGTGGATGGCATGGATGTGCGTGCGGTCAAGGCCGCAGCCGACGAGGCGCTCGAGCATTGCCGCTCCGGCAAGGGACCGATCATCCTCGAAATGCTGACCTATCGTTATCGCGGTCATTCGATGTCCGATCCGGCGAAATACCGCTCCAAGGACGAAGTGCAGAAGATGCGCTCCGAACATGACCCGATCGAGCAGGTCAAGGCCCGTCTTATCGAGAAGGGCTGGGCGAGCGAGGACGACCTCAAGGCTGTCGACAAGGATGTCCGCGATATCGTCGCAGACTCAGCCGATTTCGCCCAGTCCGATCCGGAGCCGGATGTATCCGAGCTCTACACCGACATTCTGCTTTAAGACCGGGACGAGGAAAACATCATGCCAATCGAGATTCTGATGCCCGCTCTGTCGCCGACGATGGAAGAAGGCACGCTCAGCAAATGGTTGAAAAACGAAGGTGACAAGGTCACTTCCGGCGACGTGATCGCCGAGATCGAAACCGACAAGGCGACCATGGAAGTGGAAGCCGTCGATGAAGGTACGATGGGCAAGCTGCTGATCGCCGCCGGCACCGAAGGCGTCAAGGTCAACACCGTGATCGCGATCCTGCTGCAGGATGGCGAAAGCGCCAGCGACGTCGCGGCTCCCAAGGCTGCTGCTCCTGCCGCGGAGCCTGCGAAGGCGGAAGCCGCGTCGGACAAGTCCGAAGCGGCCGCACCAGTCGCGGCCCAGCCTAAGGCTGATATTCCCGCTGATCCGGATATTCCGGCCGGCACCGAAATGGTGTCCACCACCGTTCGCGAAGCACTTCGCGATGCGATGGCCGAAGAAATGCGCCGCGATCCCGACGTTTTCGTCATGGGCGAGGAAGTCGCCGAATATCAGGGCGCCTACAAGATCACGCAAGGCCTGCTGCAGGAATTCGGCCCGCGCCGCGTCGTGGATACGCCGATCACCGAGCACGGCTTTGCCGGCGTCGGCGTCGGTGCCGCGATGGCGGGCCTGAAGCCGATCGTCGAGTTCATGACCTTCAACTTCGCCATGCAGGCGATCGACCAGATCGTCAATTCAGCGGCCAAGACGCTCTATATGTCGGGCGGCCAGATGGGCGCGCCGATCGTGTTCCGCGGCCCGAACGGGGCGGCCGCGCGTGTCGCCGCGCAGCATTCGCAGTGCTATGCCGCATGGTATGGCCACATTCCGGGCCTCAAGGTGGTGATGCCCTACACGGCAGCCGACGCCAAGGGCCTGCTCAAGGCCGCTATCCGCGATCCGAATCCCGTCGTTTTCCTCGAAAACGAAATCCTCTACGGTCAGAGTTTTGACGTGCCGAAG
>NZ_DATJDJ010000023.1:0-2094 GCF_035497515.1 Pararhizobium sp.
CGTCGGCATCGCCGGCTATCACGGCGGCGCCGGTGACGCCTTCCGCGAATGCGTCGAATACCAGTTCATCATCGGCGGACAATGGGTCGCCCATCCGGGCAATATCATCGACTACACAGTCAATGTCACACGTCCCGACGATGCGGTGATGGAGGGCATCGCCGATTTCCCCTACACGTCCGAGCAGTATTACATGCATGTCGATCCTTCCAACGAGGTGCTGGCAACGACAACGTTCACCGGCGACCACGCCTACTGGATCGATGGCGTGGTGATGCCGGTGGTTTGGAAGCGCAACTACGGCAAGGGTCGCGTTTTCTATTCGTCGCTCGGCCATGTGGCCAAGGAATTCGACGTGCCGCAGATGCGCACGATCTTCCGCCGTGGCGCCAACTGGGCAGCGGGATAAGCTCGCGTCGGTCGCCGGCTTCAAATCGGCCAGGGTCGAGGGTCCCGATCCCATCAAGGCGGTCATCATTGACTTTCGCAGTGGGCTTGTTCCCTCGTTAGCTGTTGGGTCAGGCGGCGGAAAAGAGCGTGCAGAATTGCATCTGCCGATAGCTTAAAGCCCACGAGATGCCATCGCCGATGTCAAACAATGCAACGCGTTCGGCCTTTCACCAACTTTCCATGGTGGATGTGTTTCGGCGTGGAATATTGGCTCTGACTCAGATTTGATGCAGTTTTGGCGATGCTGCCTTGCTGGTTTCCACAAAAGGAATCAGCCTGATGAGTTCCATCGCATGATCCGGCGTAAGGCGGAAAACGAGCTCGTGCCGTGGATCGACCGCGCTCGCGACAGCCTGGTTGCTTCCTTTGGCAATGGCGTTGCAAAAGACATTCAGGCTGTCCGAGCAGCGATAGTCTCACCGTGGTCGAACGGACAAACAGAGGGGCAGATCACCAAGCTCAAGCTGGTGAAACGCCAGATGTACGGTCGCGGAAAGCTTGATTTGCTTCAAGCCCGCCTGATCGGCGCGACATGAGGGAATTGCACCAAATCTGCGTCAGAGCCAAGATTGGACGCCGATAAGGGGTCAACATTCCGAGCCGATTGACAGACGGACGTCCGATACAGCGGCCAGCCAACCGCGTTTCGGGCTGCCGTCGTCCTCCACGTAGGCGAGGATCGCGTGGATGAAAAGCAGTTCGAAAAGCCGGGCCACGGCGGCGTCCGCACCCAGGCCCGGGGCCGCTGTCTCGGTTGCGAGAAGGTTGAGGACGGCTGCAAAGGACTGTGTGGTGCAATGAAGCAGGAACCATTTCCATCCCGGCTCTTGTGCACACGGCAGAACAATTCTGCCCGGTTCGCAGGCGTCAAATCATGCCCGATTCCAGCGGGATCGGCTTTTCCTTTGGTTTGTAGCCGAAGGAACGCAGCGCGACGTAGAAGACCGGCGTGAGGAACAGGCCGAGGACGGTGACGCCCAGCATGCCGGAGAAGACGGCGGTGCCGAGCGATTGGCGCATCTCGGCGCCGGGACCCGTGGCGATCATCAGCGGCACGACACCGAGAATGAAGGCGAAGGCGGTCATCAGGATCGGCCGCAGGCGCAGGCGGCTGGCCTCGATCGCCGCCTGAACCGGGTTCATGCCGTCATCCTGGGCCTGCCGGGCGAACTCGACGATCAGGATGGCGTTCTTGGCTGCGAGGCCGATGAGGACGATCAGCCCGATCTGCGTCAGGATATTGTTGTCCTGGCCGCGCAGGGATACCCCGACCAAGGCGGCGAGCACCGCCATCGGCACGACGAGGATGATCGCCAGCGGCAGGACCCAGCTTTCATACTGGGCCGACAGCGCCAGGAAGACGAAGATCACGGAGAGGGCGAAGATGAAGATCGCGGTATTGCCGGTATTGCGCTCCTGGAAGGCGAGGTCCGTCCACTCGAACGAGGTGCCTGGCGGCAGGATCTTGGCGGCCAGCCCCTCCATCGTGTCGAGGGCCGTGCTGGTCGAGACGCCGGGGCCCGGATTGCCCTGGAGCGGAACCGAGACATACATGTTGTAGCGCTGGACGAGCGACGGTCCGGTCGTGTCCTGGATGTCGACCAGCGTGCCGAGCGGCACCAGCGCGCCGGTGGCGGAGCGGAC
>NZ_DATJDJ010000024.1:0-100212 GCF_035497515.1 Pararhizobium sp.
GTGCCGGGAAGGGCCGCCGCCTTGGTATAATATTCGGTGGAATTGCCGGGAGCGCCAGCCTCGACGGCACGGCCCATCCAGTACCAGGCCCGTGAGACAGAGATCGGACGGTTCGACGCTTTCAGGATGCGTTGGAAATGCCGGACGGCCGTCGCCGGGTCCTCCATTCCACGCAGGGCGTACCAGCCGGCGTGGAATTCCGCATCGACGATATCCGTCGGATCGGCTGCGACATGATCGGCGGCGATCCGGTAGGCGGCCTTGAACTTGCCGTCATCCAAGAGGCCCCGGCTGATGATCCGCTGCTCTACCCACCATTCGCCGGGATTGACCAGTTTGTCCTTGTCCCGGGGCAGGGTGGCGAGCAGCTTGGCCGCCTCTTCATACTTCTCCTGCTTGCGCAGATATTCGATGCGGATGAACAGATAGGCGGGCTCCGCATGCCAGGACGGATCAACAGTGGCGATCAGCGCCGCTGCATTGCCGGCCTTTTTCGAAACCGCGACCCAGGCCCGGTAGAGCGATTGCGCCTTGCCGAGATCGCTGAAGCGGACCGCCTGATCCAGCCGGTTGCGATAGAGCAGCATTTCCATCCGCCGCCTGTGGTCGGCGGTCGTCAGAAGGGTCGGAAATTCCGCAAGAATCTTGCTTTCGGTCGCCTTGTCCAGCGCTTCGGAAGCCCAGAGGCCGCGCAGCAATTTCGCTGCCTCGGCGGGCCGGCCGTTCGCCTGCAGCGCGCGTGCCAGGATGATCGTCCCATCGGTCGTTTCCGGCTGCGTCGTGCCGAAGGCCGAAAGAACATCGGCGGGAAGCGGGTTTTCGCGGTAAAGCGCCCGCTCGGAATTGGCGCGCAGCCTGCCGAGACCCGGCCAGCCCTTCAATTCCTGCTGGGCTCGGGCGATCTCGTAGGACGGTACGCCCTTCTGTCCGGAGACGGCAATCGCCCAGGTGAGGATATGGCTGTCAAGCGACCCTCTTGCCATTCCGTTCCGCGCCGCGATCGCCCTGGGCGCATCCTTGTTGGATAGCGCATCCAGCCCGGTCTTGAGATCCGAACTGGCGGGAATGGCTGCGGTGATGGAGGGGATCGAACCTGTGACATCGCGGAACGGGACGTCTTGCGCCGCCGCGAGCGCCAATGCTCTTGATTTCGGTACGGGAATGGTTCCGGTTTCGGCGGCGGCGGCAAAGGCGCACAACGACAGCGCCGACGCACCGAGCATCGCGATCAGCCGAGAAGAGATGTGCCCATGCATGAAGAACCCCACGCTGCCCCGTGATATCCTGTCATTTGGCGATGCATTTGCTAACGAAAGGTTACTCGCTTCCATTCAATCCCATAAAGGCAGGTTCGTCCACGCGGACGGGCGGTTTAATCCGGAAAACACATTGAAATCGCCGCTGAAGCCGGGCGGATATACGCCAACCGGCACCGAATGGCGCGATAGAGTGCTTGCCGCAGGCACCTCACATGATTATGGTGCGCCAGTTTTCTAACCATGAAATGCGGCTAAAGCGTGGGTTGGTCTTCAAGCTCCCGGGCCGTCAGGAGTCGTGCATGTTCAAGGGATCCATTCCCGCTCTCGTCACACCGTTCACCGCCTCCGGCGCCGTGGACACGGACAGCTTTGCCGCGCATGTCGAATGGCAGATCAGCCAAGGCAGCCACGGCCTCGTGCCGGTCGGTACCACCGGTGAATCGCCGACCCTGTCGCATGCCGAACACAAACGCGTCGTTGAACTGTGCATCGAGACCGCGGCGAAACGCGTTCCCGTCATTGCGGGTGCCGGCTCGAACAACACGATCGAAGCCGTCGAATTGGCGCAGCATGCCGAAAAGGCGGGCGCTGACGCGGTCCTGGTCGTGACGCCTTATTACAACAAGCCGACCCAGAAGGGCCTGTTCGCGCATTATTCGGCGATTGCCGAAGCGATCAAGCTGCCGATCATAATCTACAACATCCCCGGCCGTTCGGTCGTGGACATGAGCGTCGAGACGATGGCTGCCCTCTACAAGGCCTATCGGACGATCATGGGCGTGAAGGATGCCACCGGCAGGATCGAGCGCGTCTCCGAACAGCGCTTGGCCTGTGGTCCGGGCTTCGTCCAGCTTTCCGGCGAGGACGCGACCGCGCTTGGCTTCAACGCCCATGGCGGGACGGGGTGCATTTCCGTGACCGCCAATGTGGCGCCGCGCCTCTGTGCCGAGTTCCAGGAAGCCACGCTTGCCGGCGATTATGCCAAGGCGCTGGATTATCAGGACAAACTGATGCCGCTGCACAAGGCGATCTTCATGGAGCCCGGCCTCTGCGGCGCGAAATATGCGCTGAACCGCCTGCGCCAGATGAGCCGCACGGTGCGTTCGCCGCTGCTTTCCACGCTCGAGCCGGCGACGGAAGCGGCCATCGACGCGGCTCTTCGCCATGCGGGGCTGATGAACTGATGGCACCCAAAGGCAGCCAGCGCGTGGTCAAGAAAATTGTCGCGGAAAACCGGAAGGCCCGCTTCAATTACGAGATCATCGACACCTACGAGGCCGGTCTTGTCCTGACCGGCACCGAGGTCAAGTCGTTGCGTGAGGGCAAGGCCAATATCGCCGAGTCCTATGCCACCGACGAGGGCGGCGAGATGTGGCTGATCAATTCCTATCTGCCGGAATATCTGCAGGCCAACCGCTTCAACCACGAACCGCGCCGTCGCCGCAAGCTGCTGCTCACGAAACGTGAATCGACGCGGCTGCAGGGTGCCATCAATCGCGATGGCATGACCCTCATTCCGCTCAAGATCTACTTTAACGAGCAGGGGCGGGCAAAGCTCGAACTGGCGCTCGGCAAGGGCAAGAAGCTGCACGACAAGCGCGAGAGCGAGAAGGAACGCGACTGGAACCGCCAGAAGAGCCGTCTTCTCAAGGATCATTGATCCCGAATCATTCAGTCAAAAAAGGACCAGGCGAGGGATCGGCTGGTCCTTTTTTTGTACGCTGAAGTCTCAGTCGTTGAATTCGCCGCTGACCGGTTCGGCGGCGCGGGCAGGTCGTTCCGAGGGATCGCGGCCGACTTCGGCCTTGAGGCTGACCAGTTCGATGAAGTGATCGGCCTGGCGACGCAGGTCGTCGGCGATCATCGGCGGCTGTGTCGACATTGTGGAAACGACGGAGACCTTGCGTCCCTTGCGCTGCAACGCTTCCACCAGCGTGGTGAAATCGCCGTCGCCGGAGAAGATGACGAGATGGTCGACCGTTTCGGACTGTTCCATCGCGTCGATGGCCAGCTCGATATCCATGTTACCCTTGATCTTGCGGCGGCCGAGCGAGTCCGTGAACTCTTTCGCGGGCTTTGTCACAACCTTGTAACCGTTGTAGTCTAGCCAATCGATCAGCGGGCGGATGGACGAATATTCCTGATCCTCGATCAAGGCCGTGTAATAGTACGCGCGTAGCAGATAACCGCGCTTCTGGAACGCCTTGAGGAGCTTGCGATAATCAATGTCGAAACCAAGGCTTTTCGACGCGGCATAGAGGTTTGCCCCATCAATAAAGAGCGCGATTTTTTCGCGTGGGTCGAACATCATATTTCCTTTTTGTTGTCTCAATGTTTTTTTTTGATCTTCAACCTGACCGCGCAAAGAATGACGGTAGCCTTGCGATTAATCGATTACATTAAGATTTCTTCATATGCCAGCTTTCCGAGCCACCATTCGCTTTAGTCTAAGAAAATTCCTGGTGAAAGAGCTATTTCTCGCAGTTTTTTGCGGAAACCAGGAAGCACCTGTCTTGTTTTAGAAATTTTTTTGCCGACGGTTTTTCGCCGTGCCGAAACGGGCCGAGCTTCGCACTCCTCAGGGTGGCAGAAGGATTTTGTCGCATTCAATCATCATTTGCGCGGATGTCAAAGCCTATCCCTAGGGGATTGTCGCCCCCCGATATTTGTTTGCGGTCCGGCCATCGCCGAAAATGGCGCGGATATCTTTTTGCGCAATGCAGGAAAAACTTGAATTCCCGCGGGTTTGATTGTATCGGGCAGTTTAATTCCTGAAATCGGAGCCACGCATACCGTCAAGCAGACGGCTGGACGGGTTCCGATCTTGTCAATCAACGCAGCGGCGAGCGTGTCACGGCACTCGTGATAAGCTGCGCCTTAAGATCAAAGGACAGGCAATGGCCCGCGTCACCGTTGAAGATTGCATCGACAAAGTCGATAACCGTTTCGAGCTCGTGCTTCTGGCAAGCCACCGCGCCCGCTTGATCTCGCAGGGCGCTGCGATCACGATCGACCGCGACAACGACAAGAACCCGGTTGTCGCCCTTCGCGAAATCGCCGACGAGACGCTGTCGCCCGGCGACCTGAAGGAAGACCTGATCCACTCGCTGCAGAAGCATGTCGAAGTCGATGAGCCGGAGCCCGATCCGGCATCGATGATCGGCGGCGACGCTGCCAGCGTGTTTGCCGACCAGTCCGCCCAGGACGACGACCAGCCGGAAGTCGTGACCTTCGACCGCATGTCGGAAGAAGAGCTGCTGGCCGGCATCGAAGGCCTGGTTCCGCCGGAAAAGAGCGACGACTACTAAGTCGTTTCGTCTTTGCCCGACAGAGCGGATACAACGCGCCAAGACAATGCCGCGCTTTCGTCTGGAACTCGCGTGAGGCCGGTATTTGCAAAGCGGTGCGCCACTCCTATGATTGGCGCACCTTTTCTTTTCCGGATTCTCCTGGAGCCGCCCGCGGATGATGCGCCAATACGAGCTCGTTGAGCGCGTTCAAAAATACAAGCCCGATGTCAACGAAGCGCTTTTGAACAAGGCTTACGTTTACGCCATGCAGAAGCATGGCCAGCAGAAGCGGGCGAGCGGCGATCCCTACATCTCCCATCCCCTCGAGGTGGCGGCGATCCTCACCGAGATGCATCTCGATGAATCGACCATCGCAGTCGCGCTGCTGCACGACACGATCGAAGATACGACGGCGACCCGGGCCGAGATCGACGACCTGTTCGGCGAGGACATCGGCGCGCTGGTCGAGGGGCTCACCAAGATCAAGAAGCTTGATCTGGTGACCAAGAAGGCCAAGCAGGCGGAAAACCTGCGCAAGCTGCTGCTTGCCATTTCCGACGACGTGCGTGTCCTTCTCGTCAAGCTGGCCGACCGCCTGCACAACATGCGCACGCTCGATCACATGTCGGCGGAAAAGCGCGCCCGGATCTCCGAAGAGACCATGGATATCTATGCGCCGCTGGCCGGCCGCATGGGCATGCAGGACATGCGCGAGGAACTGGAAAACCTGTCCTTCCGCCATATCAATCCGGAGGCTTTCGAGACTGTCACGCGTCGCCTCAACGAACTTTCCACCCGCAACGAAGGCCTGATCAAGAAGATCGAGGACGAACTGGATGAACTCATCCAGGCCAAGGGTCTGACCGGAACGCTCGTCAAGGGACGCCAGAAGAAGCCCTATTCGGTCTTCAAGAAGATGCAGTCGAAGTCGCTGTCTTTCGAGCAGTTGTCCGACGTCTGGGGTTTTCGCATCATCGTCGCCGATATTCCGGACTGTTATCGGGCACTCGGCATCGTCCATACCCGCTGGCGCGTGGTGCCCGGCCGGTTCAAGGATTATATCTCGACGCCGAAGCAGAACGACTACCAGTCGATCCACACGACCATCGTCGGCCCGTCGCGCCAGCGCATCGAACTGCAGATCCGTACGCGGCTGATGCACGAGATCGCCGAATACGGCATTGCCGCCCACACCCTCTACAAGGACAGCGCCGAGCCGGTCGGCGAGGTCAAGCTTTCTCCGAAGTCGAATGCCTATTCCTGGCTGCGCCGGACGATCGAGAGCCTGGCGGAGGGCGACAATCCGGAAGAGTTCCTCGAGCATACCAAGCTGGAACTCTTCCAGGACCAGGTCTTCTGCTTCACGCCGAAGGGCCAGTTGATCGCGCTGCCGCGCGGCGCGACCCCGATCGATTTCGCCTATGCGGTTCATACCAATATCGGCGACACCTGCGTCGGCGCCAAGATCAACGGTCGCATCATGCCGCTGGTAACGCGGCTCAACAATGGCGATGAAGTCGAGATCGTCCGTTCCGGCATTCAGGTGCCGCCGCCGGCCTGGGAGGAAATCGTCGTCACCGGCAAGGCGCGCGCAGCCATCCGCCGCGCCACGCGGGCCGCCATTCGCAAGCAATATTCGGGCCTTGGCTACCGCATCCTCGAGCGCACATTCGAGCGGTCAGGCAAGTCGTTCACCCGCGAAGCGATGAAGCCGGTGCTGCACCGTCTTGGCCACAAGGAAATCGAAGACGCGATCGCCGCCGTCGGCCGTGGCGAACTCTCGTCGCTCGACGTGTTGCGTGCGGTCTTCCCGGATCATCAGGACGAGCGCGTGACCGTCAAGCCGAACACGGATGACGGCTGGTTCAACATGCGCAGCGCCGCCGGCATGGTGTTCAAGCTGCCGGGACGGCCGAAGGACATGTTCGACGTGCTGGAAGGCGAGGGGCCGGAAGCTCTGCCGATCCGCGGACTGTCCGGCAATGCCGAGGTTCATTTCAGCCCGTCGGGTGCCGTTCCGGGAGACCGGATCGTCGGTATCATGGAAAAGGACAAGGGCATCACGATCTATCCGATCCAGTCGCCCAGCCTGCAGAGATTCGACGAGGAATCCGAGCGCTGGATCGACGTGCGCTGGGATCTCGACGAGGCCAACAATACCCGCTTCATGGCGCGTGTTCTGATCAATGCCCTGAACGAGCCAGGCACGCTCGCCGAGATCGCCCAGGCGATCGCCACCAGCGACATCAATATCCGCTCGCTCTCCATGGGGCAGGTGGCCGCCGATTTCAGCGAATTCCACCTCGATCTGGAAGTCTGGGACCTGCGCCAGCTCAACCATCTCATCGCCCAGATCCGCGAACTGCCAAGCGTCTCGACGGTCAAGCGCGTCTTTGAGTGACGCTGCCTCTGCTGCGTTCCGCTGGCTGCCTTGGATTTTCGGCCATGATTGGTGCCGTTTTCGCATAGCCCGGCGGCAAATGCACTTTGAATGTGCATTTTGTGCGGCCAAAAAGTGCAGGCCATGCAACACATGCATGGCTGCCTGCTTTTTGTAGCTCTGGTGAGTTGAGGCCCTTTCACCTATCTTCTGCATCGGGAGGTAAACGAAAGGGGTTTACCATGTTTAAGCAACTGAAGAGCATCACCCGCGCCCTGCGCGTTCCGACCGCTGAAGAGCGGGAATTGAACTACCTGAACGGCTCGATCGACCGTATCGACCTGGAATATCGCCAGCGTCAGATCGACCGCGGCCTGTTCCGCAACTCCTTCTGATTTGTGCCTTAGTCCGGCCGCCTGTTGTCACAGGCTGCCGGGACGTATGCAGCAGAAGAATACCGAGATGACCCTCCGCGCATGACGCTCGGAGTTGGCCGGGATGCCCGGCCTGCGAACGGCCATGCGGCATATTTGCCTTCCGGCCGCCGGAAATGCCGATTTTCGCACCCGTGCCATTGAACAGCCATATCCGCATCGTTTATCAGAGCAGCATGTTGTTCAGACGCAAGAAGCCGGCGACGCTGTCGGGCAAGCTCCGTGAATTCCTGTGGCCGCGAAAGGGCTTTTCGCGCGGGCTGCGCTATATGTCCATGCGCGTCCTGCGGCTGTCCTCGTCTCCCCACTCCATCGCGGTCGGCGTCGCCGCCGGTGCGGCGTCCTCGGCGACCCCGTTCGTCGGGCTTCACATCGTCTTAGCGCTGGCGCTGGCCTATCTGCTCTCAGGCAACCTGATTGCCGCTGGCATATCGACGGCGCTTGCCAATCCGCTGACCATTCCCGTCATTCTCGCCGCCACCTATGAACTCGGCGTCATCCTCCTCGGAACCGGCGACAGCGGTGCGCTCCAGGGGCAGGATATCCTCCACATGCTCAAGCATCTCGAATTGTCGCATCTTTGGACGCCCGTCCTGAAGCCGATGCTGGTTGGCTCGATACCGCTTGCGGCCGGCAGCGCAGTGGTTTTCTATGTTGCGGCATTCCATGCGGCCAAGCTGTTTCAGGCGCGCCGCCAGATCCGTCGCCTGGGCAAGTTGCAGGCCCGGATGGCAGGATCGACGGACGGGCTTTGAACCTGACGAATTTGTAACTTGGCATGGCGCACCCGGTTTGCTTTTGTCCGGCCGGATCCGCTTCAGTCCGCATGGGGGTATCGTGTTTCGATGATTATCGGCATTGGCAGTGATCTGATCGACATCAGGCGTATCGAAAGTTCGCTCGAACGGTTCGGCGAACGCTTCAGCCAGCGCTGTTTTACGGACATCGAGATCGCCAAGTCGGAAGGCCGCAAGAACCGGGCGGAATCCTACGCCAAGCGCTTTGCCGCCAAGGAGGCCTGTTCCAAGGCGCTCGGCACGGGCATGGCGCAGGGCGTCTTCTGGAAGGATATGGGCGTTGTAAACCTGCCGGGCGGCAAGCCGACGATGCAGTTGAGCGGCGGCGCGGCCGAGCGGCTTCGGGAAATGCTGCCGGCCGGGCATCGCGCGGTCATCCACCTGACCATCACCGATGATTTTCCGCTCGCGCAGGCCTTCGTGATAATCGAAGCGCTGCCCGTTGCTCCCGATTGAGGAAAAGTTTAGAGCATGTCCGGATGAAGCGGACCCGCAAGCGGGCCGGGCTCGTTTGAAATGATGGCGCCGCCGCACGATATGCGTCAGGCAGCCTCGGCTCGGACGACCAGCCGCTGAACAACAGAACTCATTCCATCCGCCCGGCATCGCGATGCTGCGGGGAACAGATCAAGGAACGACAGGCGTGGCAGAAAACATCGAGAAGAAGCAAGACAGCGGCCTGTGGGAAAACGTCAAGGTCATCATCCAGGCGCTGCTTCTCGCCGTGGTGATCCGCACGGTTTTCTTCCAGCCCTTCACCATCCCGTCCGGCTCGATGATGCCGACACTGCTGATCGGCGACTACATCTTCGTCAACAAGTTCGCCTATGGCTATTCGAAATATTCGCTGCCGTTTTCGCCTGACCTTTTCGAAGGCCGCATCTTCGCCAGCGAACCCAAGCGCGGTGATGTCGTCGTGTTCCGTTTCCCGCCGAATCCGGACATCGATTACATCAAGCGCGTGATCGGTCTGCCGGGCGACAAGATCCAGGTGCGTGACGGAATCCTGTTTGTGAACGACCAGGCCGTCAAGCGCGTACCGGACGGCATGTTCCAGGCTGACGACGGCAAGGACAAGGGGCTCGATGTGCCTCTCTATCGCGAAACGCTGGACAATGGCGTCAATTTCGACACGCTCGATCAGGATTCAAATTCACGTGGCGACAATACCCGCGAGTTCCTCGTTCCTGAGGGCCATTATTTCATGATGGGCGACAACCGCGACAACTCGTCCGATAGCCGCTTCGACGTCGGTTTCGTGCCGGCGCAAAACCTCGTCGGTCGCGCCTCGATGATCTTCTTCTCGCTCGGCAACGACACATCGTTCACGCATATCTGGAAGTGGCCGGCCAACCTGCGCTACGACCGCATTTTCAAGGGCGTCGAATGAGCAAGAACCGATCGCTCGGCAATGAGGACCGGGAACGGCTCGAGGCTACGATCGGCTACAGCTTTTCCAACAAGGAGCGGCTCGACCGGGCGCTGACCCATGCCAGCGCCCGCAATGCCAAGGGCTCGAACTATGAGCGGCTGGAATTTCTCGGTGACCGCGTCCTCGGGCTCTGCGTCGCCGAACTCCTGTTCCAGACCTTCAAGGATGCCGACGAGGGGGAGCTTTCGGTCCGCCTCAACCAACTCGTCAGTGCCGATAGCTGCGCGCTCGTTGCCGATGCGCTGTCGCTGCATCTCTTCATCCGCACCGGCGCCGACGTGAAGAAACTCACCGGAAAACACATGCTGAATGTGCGGGCCGATGTGGTAGAGTCACTCATCGCCGCGATCTACCTGGATGGCGGGCTGGAAGCGGCACGCGGCTTCATCCAGCGCCACTGGGCCGCGCGGGCGGTCCGTGTCGATGGTGCGCGTCGTGATGCGAAGACGGAATTGCAGGAATGGGCACACGCCAAGTTCGGCGTGACACCGAGCTACCGTGTCGAGGAGCGGTCGGGACCCGACCATGATCCGCGCTTCACGGTCACGGTCGAGATTCAGGGCATCGCGCCCGCCATGGGGGTCGACCGCTCCAAGCGCGCCGCCGAACAGGTGGCAGCCACCAATATTCTGGAACGCGAAGGCGTCTGGAAGACAACGAAGACGGCTTGATCTGTCCGGAGGCGATTGCCTCTCGAAAGACCGGGCATTCCTTTTAAACAGACATGCGACTGCGCGCGCCGGACCGGCGCCCGGTCGCCCAATCGGAAATGACGGACAGTATGAGCGAAACAGACGCAATCCCGGAAACCACCGACAAGGGCCCGACCCGATCCGGTTTCGTGGCGCTGATCGGCGCCACCAATGCCGGCAAATCGACGCTGGTGAACCGGCTGGTGGGCGCCAAGGTGTCGATCGTCAGCCACAAGGTGCAGACCACCCGCGCCATCGTGCGCGGCATCGCCATCCACAAGAATGCCCAGATCGTCTTCATGGACACGCCCGGCATCTTCAAGCCGCGCCGGCGCCTCGACCGCGCCATGGTCACCACCGCCTGGGGGGGCGCCAAGGATGCCGACGCCATCATGATGCTGATCGACAGCGAACGCGGATTGAAGGGCGACGCCGAAACCATTCTCGAAGGGCTGAAGCATGTCGAGCAGCCGAAGATGCTGGTGCTCAACAAGATCGACCAGGTGTCGCGCGAAGACCTGTTGAAACTTGCGACCGCGGCCAACGAATATGTCGAATTCGAGCGTACCTTCATGATCTCGGCGCTCACCGGCTCCGGTTGCGACGACGTGCTCGATTATCTCGCCATGAAGCTGCCGGAAGGCCCCTGGTATTATCCGGAAGACCAGATTTCCGATCTGCCCATGCGCCAGCTCGCAGCCGAAATCACCCGCGAAAAGCTGTTTCTGCGCCTGCACCAGGAGCTTCCCTATTCCTCGCATGTCGAGACGGAAAAATGGGAAGAGCGCAAGGACGGCTCGGTGCGGATCGAGCAGGTCATCTATGTCGAGCGCGACAGTCAGAAGAAGATCGCACTCGGCAAGAACGGTGATGCCATCAAGGCGATCTCCATGGCCTCGCGCAAGGAACTCTCCGAAATCCTCGATCAGCCGGTGCACCTGTTCCTGTTCGTCAAGGTCCGCGAAAACTGGGGCGACGACCCCGAGCGGTTCCGCGAAATGGGACTTGAATTCCCGAAGTAGAACAGAGGCGCCGGATGGCGCCTCTTTGCTGTCTGCACGACTTGTCGAACAGTCTGTCGCGCAAGCTGCGGCTTGCCCATCCCGCGCGCGCATGCGATTCCGGAGCAAGAAGCGACCGCCCGGGTCGGATGAACAAGGACGCGCGATATGCCGCAACTGGTCGATGGAAAATGGGAAAAGGGCGACGTCGCCGCAAGCGAAATGAAGGGCGGCGCCTTTCACCGCGAGCCGACCAGTTTCCGCACCTGGATCACCGCCGATGGCTTGCCCGGACCGGAAGGACAGCCGGCGCTTCCGGCGGAAGCGGGCCGCTATCAGCTTTTCGTTGCCTATATCTGCCCCTGGGCATCGCGCACGCTGATGATGCGCAATCTGAAGGGGCTGCAGGACATCATCTCCGTCTCCGTTTCCGAGCCGGAACTCGGGGAGAACGGCTGGACCTATGCCGAGCCGCAGGATGCCGGCCCGCGCGTCGGGAGGATCCGCTACCAGCATGAACTCTACTCCGCCTCCGATCCGCACTATACCGGCAAGGTCTCGGTGCCGGTCCTGTGGGACCGCAAGGAAGGGCGCACCGTCAACAACGAGTCCGCCGATATTATCCGCATCCTCAATACGGCCTTCAACCACCTGACCGGCAACACGCTCGATTTCTACCCGCAGGTCCTGCGCCCTGAAATCGACCGCTGGAACGCGCTGATCTACGACACCGTCAACAATGGTGTCTATCGCGCCGGCTTTGCGAAGACCCAAGGCGCCTATGAGGACGCCGTCTCCGGTCTGTTCGAGACGCTCGACAGGCTGGAGGCGCATCTGGGGACAAGCCGTTATATCGCCGGAAGCCGTTTCACCGAGGCGGACATAAGGCTGTTCGTCACGCTGATCCGCTTTGATCCGGCCTATCACGGCGCCTTCAAGTGCAATCTGCGCCGGATTGCGGATTATCCCAATCTTTCCAGCTATATGCGCGAGATCTACCAGTGGCCGGGCATCCGCGAGACGGTGCGGATCGATCATATCAAGCGCGGTTATTACTCGATCACCCATATCAATCCGACGCGGATCGTGCCGCTCGGTCCGCTGCAGGATCTGGACCAGCCGCACGATCGCGCGCGTCTTGCGGGGCAGGGCGCACATGCCCGCTGATGCCGGAAATCGGCCATGAAATAAGTCTGCGCAAGGCCTGTCGAGGACTTGTCCAACGGCACGGTAGCATTAGTTTATCGGCTGTACTGTTGGATAGAGCTCTCGGGGTCGGGGCGGGCGATATCGGATGAATGCTGCGGACGGACGACACCAAAGACGCACGCCAACCCATCTGAGCCCGCGGCAAGATCTCCATCCACGGGAACGCGTGCATCTGTGGGTCGAGGTCTGAAATGAATACGCCATTTCTGAAAGTGCTCCGCCGTCTCGTTCAAAAGGGCAATCTGAAAGTCATTCTCTCTTCCGGCGAAAAGGCCGTTCTCGGCGACGGGTCGGGTCTGCCGGTGACCCTTCGAACACTCGACGCGGCGGCGGAAAAGGCCATCCTGCTCGATCCCGGCATGAAATTCGGCGAGATGTATGTCGAAGGCCGGCTTCTCATCGACGAAGGCAACATTTTTGACATGATCGCGATGATGAAGGCCAACGGCCTCGAAAACGCGGCCACCGTCAGCAACACGGTCATTGCGCTGCTGCGTGTCGCGCAACAGCAGCTGAAGAGCCGTTTGCCGGGCAATCGCAATCAGCGCAATGTCGCGCATCACTATGATCTCGACGGTAAGCTGTTCGACCTTTTCCTCGATCACGACTGGCAGTATTCCTGCGCCTATTTCGATCCACCCGGCATCACGCTGGACGAGGCGCAACTGGCCAAGAAGCGCCACATCGCGGCCAAGCTGCTGCTGGAACCGGGGCAGAGGGTTCTCGAGGTCGGCTCCGGCTGGGGCGGCATGGCGATGTACCTGGCAGAGATGGCCGGTGTGGACGTCACCGGCATAACGCTGAGCGAGGAACAGCTGAAAGTGTCGCGCGACCGCGCCGGCAAACGCGGCCTTGCCGGCAGCGTCCGCTTCGAGATGCAAGACTATCGGACGATGCAGGGCCGCCCGTTCGATCGCATCGTCTCGGTGGGCATGTTCGAGCATGTCGGGATGGCGAATTACGGCAATTTCTTTCGCAAGATGTCGAGTCTTCTCGCCCCAGGCGGCATCATGCTTCTGCATGCGATCGGGCAGGCGACAAAACCCTGGGCGACCAATCCGTGGATTGAAAAATACATCTTTCCAGGCGGCTACATGCCGGCTTTGTCCGAAGTCGTGCCGGCGGTCGAGAAGGCCCGGCTGATGATCCGTGACATTGAAATCCTTCCCATGCACTACGCCCACACGCTCCGGGCATGGCGGGAGAAGTTCACGGCCCGGAAAGACGAGGCAATCCGGCTGTACGATGAAAAATTCTACCGCATGTGGGAATTCTACCTTGCCGCCTCAGAGACCGCCTTTCTCTATGATAATCTTCTCATATTCCAGATCCAGCTGTCGCACGAACTGGGAAGCATTCCCTACACCCGCACCTATATCGGCGAGCGCGAAGCAGCGTTGAAGGAATTGGAGCGGAAGAGGCCACCGCTGGACCCGGTGGACTTCTGACGCCGCTGACGGGGCGATATCGTCCTGTGGACGTCTGACGGCTCGTCCCGCGCCGTCACTTGGCCTTTAAGGCATGTGCATCTATGGTCCCTGCCAAATCACAGCAACACGGAATGCCATGTCCTTGCCATCAAAATCCATCGCCGTTCTCATTGCCCAGGAAATCAAGGCCACGCCGGCCCAGGCCATCGCGGCCATCGAGCTTCTGGATGAGGGCGCGACCGTTCCCTTCATCGCACGCTACCGCAAGGAAGTGACCGGCGGGCTGGATGACACGCAGCTGCGCAATCTGTCGGAACGGCTGGTCTATCTGCGCGAACTGGAAGCACGCCGGGCCTCCATCCTCGATTCGATCCGTGGCCAGGACAAGCTGACGGCCGAGCTGGAGACGAAGATTGCCGCCGTCACCACCAAGGCGGAACTTGAAGATATTTACCTGCCCTACAAGCCCAAGCGTCGCACCAAGGCGGAAATCGCCCGCGAGCGTGGTCTTGGCGCGCTGGCCGAGGCCATCCTTGCCGACCGCCGCATGGCGCCCGCCGACCGCGCGCCGGCCTTCATCACTGCCGATGTGCCGGATGTGAAGACCGCGCTCGACGGTGCCCGCGATATCATCGCCGAAGGCATCAGCGAAAATGCCGACCTGCTCGGCCGGCTGCGCGCCTATATGCGGCAAGTGGCGTTCCTGCGCTCCAGGGTCGTGGACGGCAAGCAGGAGGCCGGCGCCAAGTTCTCGGATTATTTCGATCATTCCGAAAAATGGGCAACCGTTGCCGGACACCGGGCACTGGCTATGCTGCGCGGCTGGAACGAGGAATTCCTGTCGGTCGATATCGTCGTCGACCAGGACGATACCTCGCCGGTCAAGCCGGTCGAGCGTACCATTGCCGCGGTCTTTGCGATCGGCACTTTGCCGGGCGACACATGGCTGATGGAGGTCATCGGCTGGACCTGGCGGGTGAAGCTTTCCATGTCACTGTCGCTCGATCTGATGCGCGAACTGCGCGAGCGGGCCGAGGAAGAGGCGATCCATGTCTTCGCCCGCAATCTGAAGGATCTGCTGCTGGCGGCGCCCGCCGGCTCGCGCGCCACGATGGGCCTCGACCCGGGTATCCGCACCGGCGTCAAGGTCGCGGTGGTCGATGGCACCGGCAAGCTGCTTGAAACCACCACGGTCTATCCGTTTCCACCGAAGAACGATATTCGTGGCACGCAGGCCGAACTGGCCAGTCTCGTGCGCAAACACAAGATCGAGCTGATCGCCATCGGCAACGGCACCGGCAGCCGCGAAACCGAGCGACTTGTCGCCGACATGCTGACCCAGCTGCCGGCTGGCCCCAAGCCGACCAAGGTCATCGTCTCGGAAGCCGGCGCTTCGGTCTATTCCGCCTCGCAGGCCGCAGCCGACGAATTCCCCGGTCTCGATGTCTCGCTGCGCGGCGCCGTCTCCATCGCCCGTCGCCTGCAGGATCCGTTGGCCGAACTGGTCAAGATCGAGCCGAAATCGATCGGTGTCGGCCAGTATCAGCACGACGTCGACCAGGGCCGCCTTAATCGTTCGCTGGAAGCCGTCGTCGAGGACGCGGTGAATGCCGTCGGCGTCGATCTCAACACCGCCTCGGCGCCGCTTCTCGCCCGTGTCTCGGGTCTCGGGAAATCGTCGGCGGAAGCGATTGTCGCCCATCGCGACGCGACCGGCGCGTTTACCAGCCGCAAGGAACTGATGAAGGTGCCGCGCCTTGGCGCCCGCACGTTCGAGCAGTGCGCCGGCTTCCTGCGCATTCGCGACGGCAAGGAACCGCTGGATGCCTCATCCGTGCATCCGGAAGCCTATGGTGTTGCCAAGAAGATCGTCGCGGCCTGCGGCCGGGATTTGCGCGCGATCATGGGCGACAGCGCGGCCCTGAAACAAATCGATCCGAAAGACTTCGTCGATGAGCGCTTCGGTCTGCCAACGGTGAAGGACATTTTTGCCGAACTCGAAAAGCCCGGTCGAGATCCTCGCCCGAGCTTCAAGACCGCGACCTTTGCCGACGGCGTCGACGACATCAAGGACTTGAAGCCGGGCATGTTGCTTGAAGGGACCGTCACCAACGTCGCCGCCTTCGGCGCCTTCGTCGATATCGGCGTACATCAGGACGGTCTTGTCCACGTCTCCCAGCTTGCCGACCGTTTCGTCAAGGATCCACACGAAGTGGTGAAGGCAGGCGACGTCGTCCAGGTCCGCGTCACCGAAGTCGATGTCCCCCGCAAGCGCATCGGCCTTACCATGCGCAAGGACGGTGCCGCGGAGTCAGGCAGCCGCGACACCAGACAGGACCCGAAGGCCGCCCAGCAGGCCCGCCAAACCCTGGCGCGTACCCAGCAGCAGAAACCGCAGGCGCCAGCGCAGGGGGCGTTTGGGGCGGCACTGGCCGAGGCGATGAAGCGGAAGTAATAGCAGTGAGGGCAGGCGCGCTGCCCAACGATCACTTTAACTGACCGAACACGAAGGTTGAGGTTGCGCTCGGGCAACCCCAACCGATTAGGGCAGTTTTAACGAGGCCAGATGGTCGGCAAGCCGGACGGCAAGTGCGATGGCCGTGAGCGTCGGATTTGCCTGTCCCGACGTCGGGAACACGGACGAACTCGCCACGTAGAGATTGCCGGCGTCGAACGTCCTCAAATCGCCGTCGACCACGCCTTCGTCGCGGTTTCTTCCCATCCGGCTGGTGCCGATATGGTGGGTGCCGTGATTGGCGCTCGCGAGGATCGCTGCCGCCGTCTGTTCCACCGGCTGCCGGAAGTTGACCGTTCCAAGCTTGTTGTCCCGCAGCCACCGGTCGAGAAGACGATGGGCGTCGAGCAATGCCTCGGCATCCTTGCGGGAAAACTTCAGATCGATCGCAAGACGGGGCAGTCCGGCTGCGTCCTTTTCGTCTGTCAGCCACACCCGGCTATCGGCAGCCGGGAAATGCTCGGCATGATAGGAAAGACCATAGGTCAAGCCGGGATTGCGGACGAAAAAACCCGGAATGCGCATCTTGCTGACATAGCGATGATACAGGAACGACGGCGCATAGGTGATCGCGGAAGGGAGATTGCGCAAGACGTTGAGGATATGGGGTATTTTCGGCACGCCCTTGGGGGCGTGATAGCGGCGGATGACTTCCGCCACCAGGCGGCTGCCGATCGGCTTGAAGGCAAACGCCAGAAAGACCATGGAGAGAATAGAACTGCGATGCCGCGCATCCGCGACGGGAGGCACGACCGGCCAGAAGGAAACATTCGGAAGGTTCTTCTCCAGGATCTCGCGATCGCTGGGAATGAGCCGCCGGCGAGCGTAGGAGCCGTGAGCATCGGTTTGAAAGTCATAGGCTGCATCGATTTCCGCGTCAGTCCAGGTCACGTCGGCGACTTCACCGATGACATGAGCCATGTAGTAGCGGCCGAGCACGCCGCCCTGTCCGCCGAAAAGACCCGGCGACTTCCGCTGTACGGCCAGAAGAAGCCTTGTCGTTTCCAACCCGCCCATCGCCAGTACGACGGTCTTTGCCGCGAGATCGACCGTGTTTCCGGAAGCATCTGAAACGGTGATCGATTTCACCATGTCCTGGTCGCCGAGAACGAGGTCAATGACCGTGGCATTCAGCCGGATCGAAATCAGCGGGTTGCTTTCAAGTGCTTCGGCATGCGCCTTTTGAAAGGCGGGCCGCTGGCTGAAACGTTCCATCCGCTCCGTGTCAAACCGATCATCCGCCTTGCTTAACCTTTCGAAATGGCTGCGAAACACCGGTGCGCCGCAATTGGCATAGGCGCACGCCTTCTCATAATACGGCAATATGTCGGCGTGCCTGATCGGCCAGCTTGCGTCGAAAAGCGCGCCGCGTGGCTCGAAATCGACCGGGTCCAGCGGCTGGCAGCGCGCGCCCCACAGATTGGAGGTACCGCCCAGTTGGCGCGAGACCGTTATGCGCATGTCGTCATGGACGGCGGGATCGGTGATCTCGGCTCGAGAAAGCTCCTGCGTGGCCGGCGAAGGCGTCCGGCCGCCGGATTCCAACACCAGGACGCGCTTACCCTTGCTCGCAAGCTCGAGGGCAAGCGTGATGCCGACAGGCCCCGCGCCGATCACGCAGACATCATGCGTGCTTTCCGCCAATCCATCCAGTCCTTCAACGATCATGCGACGCTCTCGACACGGATTTTTCCCTTGACCAGTTCATCGACGAGCCGAATAGCATCCGGATTCACCGGCCGCGCCGCACGGGCGATATTGCTCGCCTGGTGCTTTTGCGAAAACATGCTGGCGAGGACCACGCCTTGCCTGTTCGAGGCCAGCGCCCGATCGACAAGCAGCGCCGCGACGGCTTCCTTTTCGCTGCCTCCGTAACCTGCCGCACGGATTTTCTTCAAATCCTCCGGGTGCTCGGACAGGCTTTGCAAAAGGCGATCCATGGCGCCGTCCACGCCGAGAACGGAGTGTGTGATGAAAGCCAGCGGCCGGCCGGCTTGCGTCGTCAGTTGCGGCAGGGGGCTCGATGTCGGATTGTCGGCCAGTTGGACGAGCCGGTAGATTTCCGGATGCTGGATGGCGGCGCGCGCCGCGTCCACTGCGCCGGCGACCGAGATATAGCGGGCCTTGCCGCTCTTCAGAATGTCTTCAAGCGTTCTTTGCACGTCATCCCGTCGCATGTCCTCGATGGAGGGCTTGTGCAACGCGAAGACATCCAGATGGTCGGTGCCGAGACGCTTCAGGGAGCGCTCGATCGACCCGCGGATAAAGTCCGGCGTCAGCGGGAGTGTCTGATTGCGGGTTGCCGACATCTTGCGGAATTTGCGGCGCAACCCCGATGCGACCGTCAGGGCAGGGCGCGCCAGCATATAGACCAGTTTCAGGAGATCGTTGCGGGCGGGCGGCACGACACCGACCTTGGAGCAGATCAGCACCTTGTCGCGGCGGCCGCGCAAGAACTCCCCGATGATCGGTTCGGCTTCACCCGCGCCATAGGCCGGCGCCACGTCGTACCAGGTGACACCCTTGTCGAAGGCCGCATTCAGGGCCGCGAGACCCTGCTGTTTGGAAATCCGCGAGCCAAGCGAGGCGCATCCGAAGCCAATGACGCTGCTGGTCATATCCGTTCCGGGCAGCTGAACCGTGTTTGTCATCTGTCGTCCTCTTTTCGGCCGGGAGCAGCCTTCTGTTTGCTCTGAATGATGTTCATGCTGGTGCGGACGCCCTCACTCGGCATTTTGCCCCTCCAGGTCAGCCGGCATGCGGGAAGCTTTTCTCCGAATTTTTCCGAGACCCATCCGCCGTCACCGATATCGCCGCCGCGCCGGACGTCCACCACTCCGGAATGGGAGAATCCAATCGACAGGAGTTGTTCCTCACCGCGGGCGACAATGGCCTGGCGATCGTTAATCTCGACGGTCAGATCGGTGGCGAACTGAAAGGCGATTTCGACGTCTTTCTCGACATTGCGTCCGGTCAGGCGATCCGTGATCAGTACGGTTTCGCTCTGTCTTTCGACAGTCCGTTCGTGCATCGCGCCAAAACGCTTGAGATAACCATCGTGGCGCCCCGAAAGTGCCCAAGGCGGCCCGTTATCCCGCGCGGTCAGCGTCGCATTGGCCTTGTGGGACCAGTTAAAGGACCCCGAAATCGTGCTCTGGTCGATCCCGTCTATATTCAACGTGTTGTGAGCGCGCGTGCCGCGGAACCAGTTTCTCCACGTGCCGCCGGAATGATAAAGATAGGTTCCCGGATCAACCAGCACAGGCTGTTCATCGAGGCTGAGGGAAATGGACAGTGCATCCGCATGCCCGTGAGCCGCAATGGACAGATAACCAAGCGGACCGTGGTCGAATGTCATGATGACGGAGCGTTGGGCGATGGTGTCGCGAATGACCGATAAGCCCCCGTCACTGAAGGTGCGATTGCCGGAGGTCGGGGAGGATGCAGGCGGTTGCTTCGTTCCCAGGATATCACGGAGCGTCGGGTACGGATGAAACACGCCGGCTATGTCGGCACCGGTAACGCCGGCAATCGCCGTTGCGACGGATGCCGGATAACGTTCCTCATACCGGCACAAAGTCAGGACACGTCCCTCGTCGTTGTCGCCGATACTGGGAACACGACCTTGGCCGTCCGCGAGGCAAAAGACATAATCGGCAAAACGCGTCAGCCTCGACCGCATGCCTTCGGGCACGATGCGTCCTGTCGCCTCGGCCACGACAATCGCGAGAAGGGCGAATTCGGCGGAAAATGCGCCATAGGTCGGTGATTGCTCGGCGTTCATCCCATCCGGAAGAAACTGCTTTTCAACCTCATTGCACAGGATCCGCCACGCCTTCTCCTGCGCATGGGACGGGGCCTTTCGGTCCAGTGCGACGGCAATCAGATATTCGGCGGCGACTTCCGCGATGAGGTGGTTGTTGGCGGACGAAAAGGCCGACGGGAACCGCTCCAGCCAGAATGCGTGCGCCCGCAACATCATGGAAATCCGTTTGTCGGTTTCCGGCGAAAGATGCCCTACACAGAAGCTGGAAACGATGAGCAGACTGATGGCCCGCATGGCGACATTGAGAATTTCCGCCCATTGCACGCCGCGGAAGGGAGGATTGGCCTTCGCCCAGCTCTCTATGGCTGTTTCTATGGCTGTGAGTGCTTTCGGATTGCCGGTCAGCGCGACATCGGCCGCCAGCGGCTGCAGGAATTGCAGCCTGTTGAACTCCCAGACATATTTAACGTCACCGAGCTGTTTCTCATGGCGATAGGGAATGTCGAAGCAATAGGTGTCGGCGCCCGGCCAGAGCTTGCCGGTGACGGGGTCCAGGCGCCAGATGCCCGTCGGAAAAAGGTCAGCCGGCTGGCGCGGCGGCCACTTGACGCCAAGCGTGACGAATGTCCCGGACAGAATGGACCGGCTGGCATCCTTCACGGCTTCGTGCAACTCCAGCGAGCCGCTTCGCAATCGGTCCTTTAAACCCGGCAGCGGTTCGGCGTGGCTAGAAGACCTGTATCGATCCCAGCCTTCGAACTTACCTTTTGCCGTGATTTTTTTTGTTTTCTCGATTGACCGGTGAACGATCTCGGCGGGACTCATGGCTCTTAAACGGTTGATGATCCACAAATAATCCATAAATCACTCGAAAATCGCTGGCTGAATTTGTCTGGCGTGCTGGATTTCCTTGGCGATCTTTCCGTAGACGGCCTCCTTGGCCTCCAAAATGCCCTTGATGTGACGATCGTATTGCCGGGCAACGTCGCGAAAGGCGACAGCCAGGGATGGTGCGTTCAACTCGCTGAACACGCCGCCTTCGCCGAGCACTTCACTCAATGTCGGCGATATGTTTGTGACGACCGGGATACCGGCGGAAAGAGCCTCCTCCACCGCCATCTGCATGATGTGCGGCCGCGTCGACAAGGAGATGACCGCAATCGACTGTGCCATGGTGGCGAGGTAGTCGCTGAAATCCATGAAGCCGGCGAGCTTGATGTGCGCGGGCTGGGATGCGGGATCGAGCTGACGCTTGCGATAGTTGCCTGAAATCACAAAATCGAATTCCGGGCAGGCTTTCATCGCCTCCAGCGCGACCTCGACCGGTTCGTCCTCCGCGAAAGAGCAGGAAAACAGGAAGAGGGGGCGCCCGTCTCGGAGCTTGTAGCTGACGCTATCCAACCCATCGCGCGGAATTGACAGGATATGAACGACCCGTGCATCCCAGGACGCAACAACTTTGCCGTCGATGCGATTGTGGCAGATGGTAAAAGGCGACCTGCGCGCGATCTGCCTGATGAGCGGCAGGAAAATCTTCCATTGGGATTTGGAAATCGCCCCCGAATGGAAGTCCATGATGACCACGGCTCCGGTAAAGCAGCCGTACAGCCAGCACATCATCGGCAGCATCGGCGGCTGGTTCAGGCAGACGACGGAGGAAGGTCGCTCGCGCATCAATATGCGGAGCGTTTCGATCATCCGTGACAGATAATACAGGCCCAGGGCAACCTTTCCGCGCCGTTTGTTGGAGCCGATCAGGAAAAGCTTCGCTCCGAAAAGCATGGCCGTGGATGTCGATCGGAAGCATTCCGATTTCCAGGCAATCATCAGCGAGTTCCGCAACGGATACTTCGGCATTTTCGACATCTGAATTACCTTGGCGGCTGAATATATTTTTTAAATGTGTTCCGTGTCGCCTTCACGGCTTCAACGGGAAGGCCGGATGAAGGCATCGTCATTTCGAAATGCGCTCCATCAAGGCAAGATAACGATCGACCGCGATATCGACGGAAAATTCCGCTGCCCGTGCCTGCAGCATCGCCTTGTCGGAAGCCTCGCTGAGGACTTCGATGATGGCTTCGGCCATGCGTATTGGATCGGCGACCGGCACCAGACGACCGTAACGTCCTCCGTCAAGGATTTCGGCCGGGCCGGATGGGCAATCCGTTGCAACAACCTTTTGGCCGCAGGCCAGTGCTTCCGCCACCACGATGGCAAAACCCTCCCACTGTGACGACAGCACGAAGATGTCGGCTTTCGGCATGTAGGAATATGGGTTTCCGGAAAAGCCGGGCAGATCGATGTCGTGACCCAGCCCCAGTTCGGCTACCTTTTTCTCGAGACTGTCCCGCTCCGGGCCATCGCCGACGATCAGCAGCCGGGCGGCCCGGGTTTGGCGAACGAGCGCAAAGGCTTCGATCAGTCCGACGAAGTCCTTGGCGATATGCAGACGCCCGACGGAAAGGATCACGGGTATGTCGTGTTGCGCGAACCAGCGATGCGCTACGGGCGCGGCCGCCTTTTCCTGAATCTGCGCGACGGGAATTGGATTGTAGATCGTCGTGGTGCGATCGGGATCGCAGCCAAAGCTCTGAATGAGGGGAGTGCGAAGCCCCTCGCTGACCGTGATGATATGCGCCACCCGTGGAAACAGCCATGACCGGAACAGCCGCGCGATTTTCGTCTTGATCGTCTTCGTTGCCTTGTCCGTCAGGATCGGATCATTGTGTTCGGTGATCACATACCGGGTCCGCTGGAAAGGGATGAGATTGATCACCGCCGCGGCGATGGCCTGCTGGTCGCCGCCGCAGACAACGACGTCGAACCGCTCGCGCAGCAACAACCACACGAGCTTGGGAAAACCATGCGCCATGGAAGCGTGACCCAGTTCGATGACTTTCAGCCGGGGATGGAGATCCTCGACATACTGCCCCGTCTTCATTCGCAGGATCAGCGTGATGTCGACGTCGCGCTCCTGCATGCCGTTGCAAAGCGCCAGGACAACACGCTCGATACCGCCATGCTTCATGCTGTTGGCGAGAAACGCATAACGGCGGCGGGGGCCGACAGTCCGTTCGGCATCGATGCGTTTGATGCTGCGATGGCAAAGGAAAAGGGACGTGCCGACGAAGGCGACGCCCACCATGCAGAGGCAGATCAGGGCAGCCAAGGCCGGAGCGCTGTACAATATATGTACCTTGAGGAACCAGATCACGGCAAAGGCGAGGATTGCCAAAAGCATTGACGTGAGAATGCTTGCGACGTGCAGCGGCACGCGCATCAGTTGGTAGGACAACAGGATGCTCATCGCGAGCGATGCAAGACTGCCCGAGGCAAACATCAAGGCCGCACCGTAATCCGGAAAAACCGGTACGACCAGAAAACCGACGACAATCGATACCGCTGAGCCGACCACCAGGGTAGGGATCTGCCGGATGTTCCTCAGGAACATGTGATAGATATTGTCGTAGACAAAGAACTTGATGTTGATTGCCATTGCTCCGACGACGACAAGCGGCGTGACCGTCAGAAATGTCGGCAGGAAGTCAGGCTTGAACAGGACGGTCGCGATGAGTTCCACGCTTGCGACAAGCACGGCTGCCCCGGGCAAAAAGACGGACAGGATAAGGGCAAGTTGTTGGGAAAGAAGGTTCTGCGCCTTTTCCGTCTTGCCTTCGTTGAACAGCGCCGAGAGCTTGACAAAAGCGCCGGTATTGAACGAGGCACCGACAACGTCAAATGCCGCGCGTCCGACCGTGAAAGCCGCAGTATAAATGCCGAGCATTGCGGCATCATGGACGGCCTTGAGGGTTGCCTTGTCGAGACTGCTGACCAACTGTCCCAGGAGGGTCAACGTGACCAGTGGCCAGGAGAAGGCAATCACGACTTTCCAGTCGACCGTATCTGGCAGGTCGGCTCGCGTATGGGCGATACCTTGCCGGCAGGCGATGATGCCCACCACGACGCCCGCGATACAGCCCGCCAGCGAGGCGTCCAGGAAACTGTCGGGTCTCAGGGTCATGACGCCCAGGGTCAGGGCGAGATAGATCGCCGCCCGCAGCGCTTCCAGCGACGACGCGGTCTTGGTGCGTTCGGCGATCTGGTTGAGCCGGATGCCGAACCTCAGGAATGCGGCGGATGCCACATAGCAGCAGACGGCGAGCCCGACTTCCCAGGCCCGTTCCGGGGCCAGACCCCAACTGATGGCAACCGATGCCGCGAGCGCGACAATCGTCGTGCCGGACATCAGCCAGGCCATGCGGATGACGAAAGGCCGGGAAATTCCGCCGGATTGCACACCGAAGCGTGCGATCCCGATGCGGGCCCAGTTCGTCAGCACCGTGTCGGCAAATTCGCCAATGAGAATCGTCAGCGAAAAATATCCGAATTCGCTCGGGGTCAGGAGCCTTGTTCCGAAAAGGATGACCACAAGGGCCGCCATTCTCGGTAGAATATACGCTGGCAGATAGATCAGCGTGCTTTTAATCACGTGTCTTTGCCGACGTCTTGTATGCCGCGATCAGTTTCGGAACCTCGTAGCTCCACGCCATCTGCGTTTCCACGCGGTTTCGGCCAAATGCACCCATTCCCGCGCAACGCTCGGGATCGGCCAAAAGCTCGGCGATCTTGTCGGCGAAGTCGACGGGATCGTTGGCCTTGGCGTAGAGTGAGGCTTCCTGGGCGCTGAAGCGGCCTTCGGTGACGTCGAACTGGACGATCGGTTTGGCGACCGCCATGTATTCGAGAATCTTGTTCATCGTCGACTTGTCGTTCATCGGATTGACGCGGTCCGGATTGACGCAGACATCCGATGTCGACAAGACCTCGAACAGGGTCTGGTCCGGCGCGCGGCCGGTGAAGGTGACATAATCCTTGAGACCCATCTTTTCAGACATGGCTTGCAGTGCGGCCAGGCTCGGGCCGCCGCCGACCAGCGCGAACTGGATATCCTTACGGCCATGCTCGTGGACTAGGTGACGCGCCGCTTCGAGCAGCAGGTCGATGCCTTCCTGCTCGCCCATGACGCCGACATAACCGACGAGGAAGTCGCGGCCGTTCTTCAGGGCCGGATTGGCAGGAACGGCCTTGACGCGCGTCAGGTCCGGTCCGCTGCGAACGACGAAGATATCCTTCGGATTCTTGCCGCCGCGCTCGATGGCGATCTTCTTGTAGCTCTCGTTCGTCGAGATCACCGTATCGGCGGTCTTGAAGGTCAGCCATTCGAAGAGGCACATCAGCCGCCAGAAGAAGCCGCGCTTGTTGAACTTGGCCTCATAGAGTTCCGGGTTGATGTCGTGGTGATCGAAGATGTAGCGCTTGCCGAGGAGCTTGAACTGCCAGGCGATGAGGAAGATCAGGTCCGGCGGATTGCAGCCGTGCAGGGTGTCGAAACCGTGGCGGAACAGGATCTTCCACGAGAGCACGGTTTCCCAGAATAGGGCAGCGCCATATTCCAGCAGGTAGCCAAGCGCACCGCCGGCGTCCAGCGGCAGCGGATGCCGATAGATGTGGATGCCGTCGAGAAGTTCGTAGCGCTCCGTGTAGCCTTTGCCGGTCGGGCAGATGATCGCCACTTCCGCCCCCGCGGACTTCAGCGTTCTCGCTTCCTGCCAGACGCGCCGGTCGAAGGGAACGGGCAGGTTCTCGACGATGATCAGTACTTTTCGTCCGGCAAGCTGCCCTGAAATGACGGCATCGCGGGCACCGGCATTGATTTCATTGTTTTGAAGCACGTGATCCATGGTCATCGTCTCAGGAAAGGGCGTTCAGATTGACGATATCGCCATTCTTTTCGAGATTGAGCCTCTTGTAGGTGTGGTTGGTCACGATGACCCGGTCGTAAGCGGCTGCCTCGGCCGTTTCCTTCGGTACCAGCAACTGCGACAGCGTCGGGATCTGGGTATAGGCATAACCGAGATTGGCGCCGACCAACTTGGTGGCATTGATCGCCGGATCGAAGATCGACAGCTTGTAGCCCTCGCGCAGGAGGCCGCGGGCAAGATCGATATTCGGACTTTCGCGCAGGTCGTCGGTATCGGCCTTGAAGGCCAGTCCGACCAGCAGAACCGTCGAGCCCGGCGCCAGGTCCTGGGTCACGTGCTGGAAGAGGCGGTACTTATGCGCCTCGTTGGAGCGCAGCAGGGAATCCACCAGATGGGTGTGAGCGCCGCAATCGGCGGCGATATACTGCATGGCGCGGACGTCCTTCGGCAGGCAGGAGCCGCCGAAGGCACCGCCGGGGCGTGTGTAGTAAGGCGAGATGTTGAGCTTCGTGTCGGACACGAAAATCTCGTGCACCTTGCTGGCGCTCAAGCCCAGCTGCAGGCAGACGCGGCCGATCTCGTTGGCATAGGCGACCTTGACCGCATGCCAGGTGTTGTCGACGAATTTGGTGATCTCGGATTCGCCGAGGCGCACGTAGAAAGTCGGCGCGGAAATGTTCTGGTTGAGGATGTCCATGCGCGCGTTCGGCTGGCCATCGACGGTGCCGATGACGATCTTCGGCGGGTCGAAATAGTCCTTGATGGCCGAGGATTCGCGCAGGAATTCCGGATTGTAGACGAGTTCGATGCTGCGCTCGAAGGTGTCGCCGAGTTCGGAGGCGAAGATCGGCGAGATCAGGCCTTCGACCGTGCCCGGACGGATGGTCGAGCGATAGACGACGGTGAGCGGCGATGTGCGGTCGCGGTTGACGGCGGCAGCGATCTGGCGCGTGACTTCGGCGATATAGGACATGTTGTGCGAGCCATCGGGCGCGCTCGGCGTTCCCACGCAGACGATCGCCATGTCGCAATCCTCGATGTGATTCCTGATCTCTGTATGCGCGCTGATCCGCCCTGCTTGGAGGCCTTCGCGCAGCAGCTCATCGACGCCAGGCTCGGTGATCGGTGCAATACCCTGATTGATTTGGTTTACTTTTTTCTCGCTGACATCGAAGCCAATGACATCATGGCCTTCTTTTGCAATGCAGCACATGGCGGTAAAGCCGACATAACCCAGGCCGAAGATTGCTACTTTCATTCAGTTTTTCCCACGTTTGGCAGAGTGTCGTGAGACGATTAAAAAGACATCCGCCCAGAATTAAGAAATTATATTAAAACAAGACATTAAGAGTTTTTGGAAAAATCAGCAGCGCAGTCTCGCGCCCGTTTTCCTGCTTTACGCCGACATTATAATAACAGGAGAGAACTTGAAACCCACCATACAGCGCCCCCGCAATGGTCTTTTTTGGGCTTGATTACACGAAATTGTTTTCACATAATTAAACAAGATTTCATAGAGCCTTTCGCAGTTGCGAGATGATATGGTTAAGGCCAGCGTCTTATTGGTCACGATTTCAGATGAGCAGGTGGCGTGGTGAACGCGTTTTGATGATCACCTAACGTTTATGTTTGAGGGCTCTTTTCCGGGCCAAAATTGATGTTTCTTTTCTCTGGTTTAGGATTTTATTGTCATGTTGAATCATAAAGCGATTTTTCTTGGCTGCGTTTTGGGGGTGACCTCCGTTGCCGTCGGGCCTTTATTCGCCCAGGACGCCACGGGCGTGCCGCAACAGCAAACACTGGAGCAATGGAAGTCGACGATCAAGGCCGGCAAGCCGGGTGAAGAGCTGGATCGTGCCATCGAGGGCGTCGAAGCGATGGCGGACAAAGGTGAGCCGCCCGCCTTGCTCCTCCTTGGAGATATTTACCGCGACGGCAAGATCGTTCCGAAGGACATCGCCAAGGCCGTCGATCTCTATCAGCAGGCGCTGGACAAGGGGCGGATCGATGCCGCCACCAAGCTCGGCGATCTCTATCGCCAGGGCGAGACCCTCGGGCTCGATGCCTCGAAGGCGCTTGGCTACTACGAACAGGCGATCCAGGCCGGCGATCCCGGCGCCAAGGTGGGCATGGCCAATCTCTATGCGGACGGCACGCTGGTGCCTCGCGATATTCCGAAAGCACTGGCTCTCTACGACGAGGTTCTCGCCTCCGGCGGCACCTGGGCGGCATCGTCGCTTGCGGCCCTCTATATGAAGGGCGCCGAACTCGGGCTCGATCCTGCCAAGGCCGTCGGTTACTACGAGCAGGCGGTGCAGGCCGGTGATATCGGCAGCCTGGTGGCGCTTGGGAATATCTATCGTGACGGCAAGATCGTTCCGAGGGACATCACCAGGGCCGTCGATCTCTACCAGCAGGCTCTGGGCAAGGGGCGCACGGAGGCAGCGACGAAGCTCGGCGATCTCTATCGCCAGGGGGCTGCCTTCGGGCTCGATGTGTCGAAGGCGTTCGGTTATCTGGAGCAGGGGGTGAAGGCCGGTGATCCCGGTGCCAAGGTCGGCATGGCCAATCTCTATGCCGATGGCGTTGCCGTTCCCCGCGATATGCCAAAGGCGCTGGCTCTTTATGACGAGGTGCTGTCATCGGGCGCCACCTGGGCAAACGCGTCACTTGCGAACCTGTATATGAAGGGTGCCGAGGTCGGTCTCGATCCGGCCAGGGCCGTCGGCTATTACGAGCAGGCGGCGCAGACCGGGGATGTCGCCAGCCTCGTCGCGCTCGCCAATATCTATCGCGACGGCAAGATCGTTCCGAAGGACATCACCAAGGCCGTCGATCTCTACCAGCAGGCCTATAGCCTCGGCCGTGAGAATGCGCTCGCCAGTGCCGCAAGCGCGCTGATGTCCGGCACGGCTGCCCAGCAGCGGCAGGCGCTTCAGCTTGTTGCGAAAGGTCAGGCTGAAAATGCACCGAACATGTCCTCGGTGCTTGCAAACGCTCTCCTCAACGGTACCGGGGTCGCGAAAAATCCGGGCAAGGCCGTCGCTGTCCTGACGAAGGCAAGCGGCGAGGGGGATGCAAATGCGGCCTCGACCCTCATTCTGCTTTACGCCTCCGGCCGTGGCAAGGATGTCGAAAAGAGCCTGGCTCGCGCCAAGGCAACGCTTACAAGACTGAAGGATCAGTTGCCCGAGGCGCAGCGTGCGAGCGAGGAACTGCTTATCGAGGGCGCTTCCGCCTATTCCGTTGGGAAATATTCGGAAATCCTCGACAAGATCAGAAGCCTGCCTGCGAACGATCGGGCAAATCTCACCAGCCGGCTGGCGAGCGCAAATCCGAACGTCTATGTTTATATCGTTCAGAGTGAACTCCAGAATATCGGGGTGTACACCGGCAAGCTCAACGGTGTTTTGACCGCCGGCACGATCAGGGCGTTCAACCAGTTCTGTACCCAGCGAAATGCCGCTGATGTCTGCAGGACCGGCCCCCTCAGCTGGCCATCACGCTCCGTCTTTGCCAGCTTCCTGCGCGAAGCGAAATCATAGGCTGGATCGACAGTGGCAAGCGCCGGCGGTCCATTGGACGATCGCCGGCAAGCTATGCCGTGATCCCGGTGTTGTTCGCCACCGTTGTCTTCCCTCGCCGGCAGGGATAGAACGCGTGCATGCAGTGGAGTGATCAGGCCATCATCATCGGTGTCAGGCGGCATGGCGAGACGTCGGTCGTCGTCGAAGTCATGACGCGTGATCACGGGCGTCATCTGGGGCTGGTGCGGGGCGGGCGATCGCGGGCGATGCAGCCGGTACTGCAGCCGGGAAACGAGGTCGAGGTCACCTGGCGGGCGCGGCTCGACGAACATCTCGGCGAGTTCAAGCTGGAGCCGGTCAAACTCCGCGCGGCGCGGCTGATGGAGGCCGCGACCTCGGTCTATGGCGTCCAGGCCATGGGCGCGCTGCTGCGGCTTTTGCCGGAGCGCGATCCGCATCCGCACCTCTACGAAACGCTGGGCATCATCCTCGAACATCTGGACGACCCCAGGGATGCCGGCGAACTGTTCGTGCGCTTTGAAATCGCAGTGCTCAACGATCTCGGCTTCGGGCTGGATCTGGCGGAATGCGCGGCGACCGGCGCGCGCGACGACCTCGTCTATGTCTCGCCGAAATCCGGCCGGGCGGTGAGCCGCGAGGCTGGCGCGCCCTATGCCGACAAGATGCTGGCTTTGCCGGGTTTCCTGGCGCAGGGCGGTGCTGCGGATCATGACAGCCTTCAGGCCGCCTTCCGCATGACCGCCTTCTTCCTTCACCGCCATGTCTACGAACCGCGCGGCATCGACCTGTCCGCCGCCCGTGACGGCTTCGTCCAGGCGGCGCTGAAGGCGCTGAAATCTCGCCAGACGACAGCCTCGCTCTAAGGAAAGCCCCCGCATGACTGTTGAAATCTACCCCGGAAATACCGTCTCCGGCATCGGTACGGTGCCGCTGGATGCCGTTGCCCGCGATGGCGGGCTGAAGGCGATGCTCGATCTGCTCGCCGGCATTCACCCCGCTCCGCCCATGGCCAAGACATTGAAATTCGGCCTGAGCGAGGTCGAGGAGGGCCGAGTCCTGTTCAAGGGCCTTCCATCGGCCGAACACCTCAATCCGCTCGGCACGGTGCATGGCGGCTGGACGGCGACGATCATGGATTCGGCGCTTGGCTGCGCCGTGATGACGACGCTGAAACCGGGCGAGGCCTATACGACCGTCGAGTTCAAGGTCAATCTGGTCCGCCCGCTGCTGCCCGGCATGGGTGAGGTTTTTTGCGAAGGGCGGGTCGTGCATCGCGGCCGCACGCTGGCAACCTCGGAAGCCTTCCTGAAGGATGGCAATGGCAAACTGCTGGCGCACGGCACGGAGACCTGCGCGATCTTCCCGATCGAAAACCTGATGCGGTGACCATCAACGATTCGACGGATGACGTCGCCGGAGCAGCGTCATCCGTCCATGGATCAGTCCGTCAGCCGATGCGGCCGCCGCCCTGTTTAATGATGGCGACGACGGCGGGGCGGACCGGCATGTCTTCCTTGAAGTCCGGCCAGCGCGTTGCCGGGGCCTCGTAGGTGGCAAGACCCGCGTCACCCGGATGCTGGACGGCGACGAAGAACGTGTCGGAGGCCGGGTTGAAGCTCGGGCCGCACATTTCGGCGCCGACCGGCACGCGGAAGAACAGTTTCGAGGTGCCGCGGGCGGCGCCCTCGGTATCGACCGCCCAGATGCCGTCGGTGCGTCCGGTATCCTTCTCGTTGTTGCCGTCGGTTGACACCCAGAGGCGGCCGTCGGCATCAATGGCGCAGTTGTCCGGCATGCCGAACCAGCCGTTCTTCGTCGTCGCGGTGGAGAAGGAGGCGCCGACTTCAGCGACGGACGGATCTCCGCACTTCAGGAGAACGTCCCACTTCGATTTCGTCGAGGCGTAGTCGCCGTCTGTTTCGGTGATCTCGATGATATGGCCGAAGGCATTGTCTGCGCGCGGATTGGCGGCGTCGAGCTGGTCGTCCTTGCGCTTGGTATTGTTGGTCAGCATCACATAGACCTTGCCGGTCTTCGGGTTCGGCTGGATGTCTTCCGGCCGGTCCATCTTGGTGGCGCCAGCGCATCGGCGGCAAGACGCGTCTCGATTAGCACGTCCGCCTGCGAGGCAAAGCCGTTGGCCGCCGTCAGCGGGCCTTCGCCGTGGATGAGCGGCAGCCATTCGACCGTGCCGTCCGCCAGGAACTTGGCGACATAAAGCGTGCCCTCGTCGAGGATGTCCATGTTGGCGGCCCGGTCGTCCGGGTTGAAGGTGGCCTTGGTCACGAACTTGTAGACATAGTCGAAGCGCTCGTCGTCGCCTGTATAGAGCACGATGCGGCCATCCTTGTTGACGATCGATTCACAGCCTTCATGCTTGAAGCGGCCGACGGCTGTGCGCTTCTTCGGCACCGAGGTCGGATCCATGACATCGACCTCGACGATCCAGCCGAAACGGTTCGGCTCGGTCGGCTCCTTGGAAACGTTGAAGCGGTCGTAGAAGGCCGACCATTCATATTGGCCGCCCGGCGCGCCCAGGCGCTTCAGCTGCCTGAACTCCGGGTGATCCTCGGCGATCACGCCGCCGAAATAGCCGTTGAAGTTCTCTTCCGCCATCAGATAGGTGCCCCAGGCGGTAACGCCGCCGGCACAGTTGTTGATGGTGCCGAAAACCTTGCGGCCGCTCGGGTCGGATGGCGTCTGCACGCGCGCATGGCCGGCAACGGGACCGGAGAGCTGCATCTCGGTCGTGGCGGTCAGGCGGCGATTGTACTTGCCGTCGAGCACCGGCTGCCACTTGCCGTCCACCTTGCGGATCTCGATGACGGTGCCGCCATGGGCGGCCATTTCGATATCGACGAGGTCCTTGGTGTATTCCCCGAGCTTGATCTTTTCTTCCTCGACTTCCTTGCCGTCCTTCAGGACCGGCTTGCCATCCTTCATCACCTTTTCCTTCACGACGGACGCGAATTTCGGAAACATGATTTCGGCATTGGTATATTCGTGATTGACCACCAGCAGGCCGTGGTCCGGGCTGCCTTCCAGCGGGATGAAGCCGATATAGTCGTTGTTGTAGCCGAACAGCTTTTCCTGGGCGGCGGCCGTCTGTTTCAGCGGGTCGAAGTCCGGGCTGTCGGCAAACAGCTTGTCGCCCCAGCGCAGCAGGATATCGGCGTCATAGCCTTCCGCGACGTGATGGGTCTGGTCGACGCCCGCCTCGACTTCCTTGAAATCGAAGCCGGACAGGCTTTCGGCGCGGGCATCCTCGGCCGTCAGGATGGCGAGCGGGCTGACTGTGGTGGAGATGGCGGCAACCGCCAGCGAGCCGGTCATGAAGGCGCGGCGGGAGAAGCGCGTGTTGATGATGTCGCCCATGGTCGGGTTGGTGGAACAGTTCTGGCCGATATCCTCGAGTTCCTCGCGACGGTCGGTCAGCGTCTTGATCTCCGGGGCGGCATCGGTGTGGGAAAGATGATCCATGGTCTAACCTCCTTTTGGTCCGGATGCAGCGCAAGGCCGCGTCGCAGCATCCATACCTGCCGCATAACGACAGTTTCGCGACAATTCGATGAAGAGATTGCTGTGCT
Source organism: Pararhizobium sp. (assembly GCF_035497515.1). Lineage (GTDB taxonomy): Bacteria > Pseudomonadota > Alphaproteobacteria > Rhizobiales > Rhizobiaceae > Pararhizobium. Next base: position 33,103 of record NZ_DATJDJ010000024.1, read on the forward strand.
GAACCGTCTTGCGATTTGGCGCGTCCCTGAAAAGCTGTATGGTCGGCGGGGGCATTGTTCGGCGTTGTGGAGACGACATGATGGAAGTCATTGCTTTGGCGGCGTTTGCAATCGCGCTGTCGGCATTCGTCAAGGGGCGCAACACCGCAGCACGGCTGGAATTCGAAATCGCCGCGCTGAGGGAAGCGCTGGCGCGTGTCGAGGCTCAACGCCCCGTTGCTTCGCCTGATGTCCAGACATCGGAGCAGGGCGCGGCCGTGGAGGCGACAGAGGCGGCGACGGCGGTGAGCATGCCTGCCGAAGCGGAACCGCTTTCGGAGATCGGCAAGGGCGATGCGATTTTTGGTGGCGCGCCGCCGAGCCAGGAGGCCGTCGAAAAAGCCTCGCGCGGCGAACCGGTGGCCGCAAGCGTTGCTGCTGGTGTGGCGACCGGTGCTGTCGCGCAGCCGCAGCGGGAGAGCCTCGAAAGCCGTCTTGGCGCGCGTTGGGCCGTCTGGGTCGGCGGTATCGCGCTGGCGCTCGGCGGCGTCTTCATGGTGAAATATTCGATCGATGCCGGGCTGCTGAGCCCTGCCGTGCGCCTGTCGATGGCGGCGGTTTTCGGTCTGGTGCTGATCGGCGTCGGCGAGTTTGTCCGTCGCCGCGCCACGCCCTTGATCACTGACGAATTCCAGAACGCGATGATCCCCGGCATTCTGACGGCCGCGGGCGTGATGACGCTGTTCGGCGTGTGTTTCGCGGCCCATGGCGTCTATGACTTCATCGGCCCGGCGACAGCCTTCGGGCTGCTGGCGCTGATCTCGCTGGCGACGGTTGGGCTCTCGCTCCTGCATGGCCAGGCGCTCGCCGGCCTCGGCCTGCTTGCCTCGCTTCTGACCCCGGCGCTGGTCTCGTCGGAAAGCCCCAGCCCCTGGAGCCTGTTCAGTTTCCTCGGTATTGCCTGGATCGCGACGCTCGTGGCGTCCCGTATCCGGCGTTGGTCGGTCGTGCCGTCGATGGCCAATATCGGCCTTTGCCTCTGGGCGCTCGCCTATATCGCATCGGTGCGTCCGGTCGAAAACCTGCCAGTGACGCTGGTCATGCTGCTGATGGTGGCGGGCGTCTGCTTCGTCTGGCCCGGTCCTCTTGCGCCAGTCGAACCTCAGCCGGATGTGGAGGCGCCTGCCGTCGATCAACCGGTGCCCGCCGTGCCATCGGCCTGGGAGCGGGTCATGGTGCCTCCCTTTGCCGCGATCAGCATCACCGCCGCCATCGCGCTCCTGCTCACCGCGCTTGCGCTGATCAGCCCGCTGGCATCGGCCGGCGGTTATCCCGTCGTCGAGTTCTGCGTTCTCGTCGCGGCGCTGGCGGCGCTTGGCGCGCTGCGCAGCTACGCCGTCTATCCCGCCTTGCTGGCCAGTGTCGCGGCGGTTGCCGGCCTCTGGAGCATGATGGCGCTGAGCGGTGTCCTGACCTTCATCGATCCGGCCATTCCGGGCCATATCGCAGTGCTTGCGGTGCCGGAAAAGACGGCGATGCTGGCCGGTATGGGGCTTTCCATCGCCTTCCTTCTGCTCGGTACGCTGGCGCAGTCCCTGCATCTTCGGGACCATCCGCCCTTCGCGGTCATCTGGGCGGCGATCATGGCCGTGGTGCCGGCGGCGCTGACGGGCATGTCCTTCCTGACGGTCGGTGATCTCACATCCGACCTGCCGCATGGGCTGTTTTCGTTCGTTGCCGGTGTTGTCCTTCTCGGCCTTGCCGAATGGCTGTCGCGTCGGGATGTGGAGCCGGAGCATATCCATCGGCCGCAGGCATTCCTCCTCGTCGGTTCTCTCGCTCTCTTTGTCATCGCGGTGCATGCACTGACAGAAGGCGTCGCGACCACCACCCTGATCGCGTTTCTCGGGGCTTCCTATGTCGCGGCGACGCGGCTGCGCTCCTGGCCGGCACTGCCTTGGATGATGGTGGGATCCGCCATCGTGGTGCTGGCGCGCATCGCCTGGGAGCCAACGATCGTCGGGGCGCAGAACCTGTCGACGACGCCGGTCTTCAACGGGCTGCTCGCTGGTTACGGCATTCCGGCGGTATTGCTGGCGCTTGCGGCAGTCGAACTGCGCAACTGGCCAGGCTTGAGGGTACGCAATCTCTTGCAGGCGCTGGCCAGCCTTTTCCTGCTCCTGACCGTAGCCATCCTCGTGCGCCATGCGATGAACGGCGGTGTGCTCGACAGCGCGGTGCCGACGCTCGGCGAGCAGTCGATCTACACCCTGGTCGCGATCGGCGGGTCCTGCATCATGATGACGCTGGATCGCAAGTCGCCGAGCCCGGTTTTCCGCTATGGCAGCATGGCCATCGGCGTTCTCTCGATGCTCTCCATCCTCGGCGCGCATCTCCTTGGGCTCAACCCCTATTTCAGCGGCGAACTGCTGGGCTCGATCCCGTTCTTCGATCTGTTGCTGATCGGCTATCTGCTGCCGGGCCTCGGTTATGCCGGCCTGTCCTGGTATGCGCGCGGCAAGCGGCCGGTGCCCTATGTCACGGCGCTCGCGGTCACAGGCGCCGTTCTTGCCTTTGCCTGGGCAACGCTGTCGGTGCGGCGGTTCTGGCAGGGCGAAAGCATCGCGGACTGGAAAGGTTTCCTGCAGGGCGAGACCTACACCTATTCGGTCGTCTGGTTGCTGCTCGGAGTGTTGCTTCTGGTCGCCGGATCACGTTTCAACGCCAAGAGCCTTCGCATCACCTCGGCGGTTCTCGTCTTCGTCGCGGTGCTGAAGGTTTTCCTGATCGACATGGCCAATCTCGAAGGCTTCCTGCGGGCTTTGTCCTTCATCGGTCTCGGCGGCGTCTTGATCGGCATCGGGCTGTTCTACCAGAAGATCCTGTCCGGCAAGACGGCCTCGCCGGTGGAACCAGTGGTGGACATCGCGGCGGAACCCGGCCAAACAGGCTGACAATTTCGATTCCACCGTTTCACCGGAATTTCGCATGAGCCACATTGCCACGCTTGCCGCCGCTTTTGCCCCGTATGAGGCCTTGGCCGAACAATTGCTGCCGCATGCGTTTTCCGGCAATGACGGCTCGCACGATGCCGCCCATCTGATTCGGGTGTGGAAGAATGCCGTCCGCATCCATGGCTCCGAAGGTGGCGACCTGCGGTTGCTGGCGGCCGCCGTGCTGCTGCATGATTGCGTCGCGGTCGAGAAGAATTCGCCGCATCGGGCAGGGGCCTCGCGGCTGGCGGCCGAGCGCGCCTTCGAATTGCTCGATGCGCTGGGCTGGCGGACCATGGAGATCACTGCCGTCGCCCATGCCATCGTCACCCACAGTTTTTCCGCCAATATCCAGCCGGAAAGCCTGGAGGCGAAAATCCTGCAGGACGCCGACCGGCTGGATGCGATCGGCATGATCGGCGCGGCCCGCTGCTTCTACATCGCCGGGCGCTTGGGAAGCGGTCTCTACGACCCGCTCGACCCGCTGGCGGAAAACCGGCCGCTTGACGACAAGGCCTATGCCATCGACCATTTCGAGACGAAGCTGTTCAAGCTGACAGACGGTTTCCAGACGGCGGCAGGCCGGGCGCTCGCCCGCCAGCGGCAGGAAAGGCTGCGCGCCGTGCTGGGCATGATGCTTGAGGAAATATAAGAAAGACAACGTCTTGCCGGAATCCGCGGAATCAATCCGCGATGATCTTGAATCACAATCTGAACGCCTGGGAGTGACGACATGAAAGTGATCGGTCTCAACATTCATCCGCTGAAAAGCGGCCGTGCCATTGCGCAGCAGGCGGTCTCGATCCGGTATGACGGGCTTGTCGGCGATCGCCGTTTCATGATCGTCGAGCCTGACGGGAAATTCATCACCCAGCGCGAATTGCAACTGCTGGCGCAGGTCGAGGCGACGCATGTGGCCGGTGGCGTTCACCTGAAGATGGGGACGAAAACGGCGACGGCAACCTTCGATCCGAATAACCGGCTGGATGTCCGCGTCTGGGATAGCGAAGTCAACGCGGCGGTGGCGGCCGATGGCGTCAACACGATTTTGTCCGGCTGGTTCGATCGCCCGGTCAAGCTTGTGCACATGGACGACAAGGCAAAGCGCGCGGTCGGCGCCGAATGGGCGGGCGAGGCGGCTCCGGTTGGTTTCGCCGACGGCTTTCCGGTGCTGATAACGACGACATCCTCGCTTGCCGATCTCAACGCCACACTGATCGCCAAGGGACAGGAACCGGTCGGCATGGAGCGTTTCCGCACCAACATCCTGATCGACAATGACGATGCGTGGGACGAGGATTTCTGGGAAAGCGTCGAGATCGGCGGTATCGTCTTTGATCTCGTCAAGCCCTGTGCCCGCTGCATCATGACCACGCAGGACCAGGTGACCGGCGAGCGCATCGGCGGCAACCCGATCCAGGGGCTCGCCGAAAAACGCATGTCCGCCGATCGCCGCGTGCCGGGTGTGCTGTTCGGCTGGAATGCGGTGCCGCGTGGCGAGGGAACGATCAGTCTCGGCGATGAAATGCGCGTCGTCGGCACCCGCGAACAGTGCTGGCCGATGAAGATCAGAGCCTGAACCGGGCCGGAATGATATCGATGGAGGCCCGTCGCCGGCGGCCCGGAACGCGATCGGTCATCCATCAATCCCACTGATCCGACCGTCATTTTATTTCGCTTTTTTAGCGTGAAGGCCGGGCGTAAATTGCCGGCTCAATCATCCGGAGTCGTTCATGTCAGCCGTTTCCCAATCCACCCCGCGTGCGTCCGCCGCAAGTCCCGGTCTGCCTTGGCTGATCATCGTCGCCGGATCGCTCATTGCCGTACTGACCTTCGGCCCGCGCTCAGCCATGGGTTTCTTCCAACTGCCTATGCTCGCCGATACCGGCTGGGACCGCACCACGTTCGGCCTCGCCATGGCGTTCCAGAACCTCGCCTGGGGCGTCAGCCAGCCGTTCTTCGGCGCGATTGCGGACAAGTATGGCTCCTGGCGCGTGCTCGCCTTTTCCGGTCTCGTCTATGCCGGCGGCCTGATCATCATGGCCTTTGCCAGCGCGCCGATCTGGCTGCATGTCGGCGGCGGCGTCATGGTCGGCCTCGGTGTCGGTTCCGGCTCTTTCGGCATTCTTCTGTCGGCCTTTGCCCGCAACGTGACGCCGCAGCAGCGCTCGATGGCCTTCGGTATCTGCACGGCGGCCGGGTCCGCCGGCATGTTCCTGTTCGCGCCGCTCAGCCAGGGACTGATCTCGGCTTTCGGCTGGTCGGACAGCCTGATCTACATGAGCGCGCTGATGCTGCTCGTGCCGCTGTTCGCTATCCCGCTGCGCGGCAATGCTTCGTCCGGCACGCAAAAGGAAGCCCTCTACAAGCAGTCGATCGGCGAGGCGCTGAAGGAGGCGCTCGGCCATAAGAGCTATCTGCTGCTGGTCACCGGCTTCTTCGTCTGCGGTTACCAGGTGGCCTTCATCACCGCGCATTTTCCCGCCTATATCGGCGATATCGGCATCGATGCGCGCTATGCCGTGATCGCGCTGGCACTGATCGGCTTCTTCAACGTCATCGGCTCTCTCGCCGCCGGCTTCATCGGTCAGCGTTATTCCAAGCCCTATTTCCTGGCATGGATCTATATCGGCCGCTCGGTCGTCGTCTCCGCCTTCCTGCTCCTGCCACAGTCGCCGACATCAGTGGTTATTTTCGCGGCGGTGATGGGCTTGCTCTGGCTATCGACGGTGCCGCCGACCAACGGCCTCGTCGCCATCATGTTCGGCACGCGCCATCTCGGCCTGCTCGGCGGCATCGTCTTCCTGTCGCACCAGATCGGCTCCTTCCTCGGCGTCTGGATGGGCGGTTATCTGTACGACCATTTCGGCTCCTATGATCCGGTCTGGTGGCTCGGCGTGGTACTCGGCGTTTTTGCAGCCATCGTCCATTGGCCTATCGAGGAAAAAGCGGTGGCAAGGCCTGCCATCGCGTAGCCGTTGTGAAATCTTGCTCTCCCGGAGAAAAACCGGGAGAGCATTCTTGAAAAGCGTCACAAAACTTTCTAAATCACATCCACCGGCACTGCCGGTTTTGTTTTGATCACGTTATGCTCAAGTTGAGCAAAATAGATCGACCGCCGGGGGACGGCGAGAGGAGTATGCAGATGACGATCGCACAAAGCGGTGTGAACATTGGCAATTCCGGCACGGTAAAGACCGCTGCCGAACGCTTCGGTATCCTGGAGCGGCCGGACCTCACCTTCACGCCCGAAATCGCCCGCGAGACCGAGCATCTCTACGAGCGCGTCAAACAGTTCATCCCCGCCTTTGAATGGCCGGTCTATGCGCCCTATGTGGCCGCCATCAACCGGCTGAAGAAGGAGCGCGGTGCCGTCATCCTGGCGCACAATTACCAGACGCCCGATGTCTTCCATTGCGTTGCCGACATCGTCGGGGACAGCCTGCAGCTCGCCCGCGACGCCACCAAGGTCGATGCCGAGATCATCATCCAGTGCGGCGTGCACTTCATGGCGGAGACATCCAAGCTGCTGAACCCGGAAAAGACGGTGCTGATCCCGGATGGCAAGGCGGGCTGCTCGCTGTCGGAATCGATCACGGGCGCCGATGTTCGCCTGTTGAAGCAGCGCTATCCGGGCGTGCCGGTCGTCACCTATGTCAACACCTCGGCCGACGTAAAGGCGGAGACAGATATCTGCTGCACCTCGTCCAACGTTCTCGCCGTGATCGAAAGCCTGGAGAGCGATACCGTCCTGTGCATTCCCGATGAATATCTGGCGATGAACGTCGCCAAGCAGACGAACAAGAAGATACTCACCTGGAAGGGCCATTGCGAAGTGCATGAGCGCTTCACGGCGGCCGAGCTCCTGGCTTACAAGGAAGCCGATCCGTCGATCGAGATCATCGGCCATCCGGAATGCCATCCGGACGTCATCGCTGTCTGCGACTTCGCCGGATCGACCGCCGGCATGATCAACTATGTCAAGGACAAGCGTCCGCCGCGCGTCCTGCTCGTCACCGAATGCTCGATGGCGTCCAATATCCAGGCGGAAGTGAAGGGTGTCGATTTCATCAAGCCGTGCAACCTCTGTCCGCACATGAAACGCATCACGCTGCCGAAGATCCTCGACAGCCTGCTGTTCATGACGGAGGAAGTCCTGGTCGATCCGGCAATCGCCGGCCGGGCAAGACTGGCCGTCGAGCGGATGGTGAATTTGAAGCAGTAAGTTGGCTCCGCCGGGAGGGGCGAAATGCGAAACTATTCGGACGGAACATGTGGAGGCGGGAGGCTTCGGTTTGTGATCTCCCCCGTTGAGGGGAGATGCCCGACAGGGCAGAGAGGGGTGTTCCTGGCACCGCCCTCGCACGTGGAACCCCCCTCTGTCACTTCGTGACATCTCCCCCTCAAAGGGGGGAGATCCGTCCGAATCCTTGGGAGCCAGAATCAATGCTGACCGATCATTTCCGCCCACAGAGCTTCAACGGCATCGATGACATCGTCATCGTCGGCGGTGGCCTTGCCGGGCTTTTCTGCGCGCTGAAACTCAGCCCGCGCCCCGTCACCGTGCTGGCCGCTGCTCCGATCGGCCATGGCGCCTCGTCGGCCTGGGCGCAGGGCGGCATCGCCGCTGCGATGGGGTTGGGCGATACGATCGACAAGCATGTCGCCGATACGCTGGTTGCCGGTGCCGGCATCGTCGACGAGAAGATGGCGCGGATGATGGTCGCCGAAGGGCCGGCGCGCATCCACGACCTTCTGGACTACGGCGTCCCGTTCGACCGCGATCTCGAGGGCAAGCTGCTGCTGTCGCGCGAAGCCGCCCATTCCGAGCGCCGCATCGTCCGCGTCAAGGGCGACATGGCCGGCAAGGCGATCATGGAAGCGCTGATCGCGGCGGTGCGCAACACGCCGTCCATCCGCGTTCTGGAAGGCTATGTCGTTGAGGAACTGGTGCGCGAAGGCCGCTTCATTTCCGGCGTCATCGCCCGACCGGATGCCGGACAGTCGAAGAAGCGTGTCGCCTTTCCGGCGCGTGCCGTGGTGCTCTGCTCCGGCGGCGTTGGCCATCTCTTTTCCGTCACCACCAATCCGACCGAAGCCTGCGGCCAAGGCGTCGGCATGGCTGCGCGGGCCGGCGCGATCATCGCCGATCCGGAGTTCATCCAGTTCCACCCGACGGCGATCAATATCGGCCGCGATCCGGCGCCGCTGGCAACCGAAGCCCTGCGTGGCGACGGGGCGCAGCTGATCAACTCCGCCGGTCACCGCTTCATGCTCGATATCCACCCCGACGCGGAACTCGCACCGCGCGACATCGTTTCGCGCGGCGTCTTCGCCGAGGTCAAGGCTGGCCGTGGCGCGTTTCTCGACTGCACAAAGACGGTCGGCGCGCATTTCCCCGAAGCCTTCCCGACGGTCTACGCCTCCTGCCTGTCGGCCGGCATCGACCCGGTCACACAGCCGATCCCGGTCGTTCCGGCGGTCCATTATCACATGGGCGGTGTGCTGACGGATGCGGAAGGCCGCACCTCGATCGACGGGCTCTGGGCGGCCGGCGAGGTCACCTCGACAGGCGTCCATGGCGCCAACCGGCTGGCCTCCAACTCGCTTCTCGAAGCCGTCGTCTTTGCCGCGCGCATCGCCGAAAACATCAAGGGCATGCTGCCGGAGCCGAAGATCACCGACTGGGGCAACAATGCCGGCGAGAACGACGATCCGGTGACGCTTGAGGACAGCCCGCCGCTGACGGCGCTGCGCCATGTCATGAGCGACCATGTCGGCGTCATCCGCTCCCGTGACACGCTGACCCGCGCCATCCGGGCGATCGCCAATCTCGAGCGCCAGAACACAAGGCTTCGATTCAGCAATATCGTCACGACGGCCAAGCTGATCGCGACCGGTGCCTATCTGCGCACCGAAAGCCGCGGCGGCCACTTTCGCTCGGATTGCCCCGAGCCGATGACGGAATGGAGGCGCCGGACCTTCCTGACCCTTGCCGGGGCCGACAAGGTCGTGGCCGAGGTCAGTGAGATGGAAAGCGCCTGACGGTTCTCTTCTCCCCGCTGGGGAAAAGAGGCGCCTCAACTGTTGAAACCGAAAGAACCCTGCAATGACGCCCACCGCTCTCCGCCCCCAACTGCCTGCGCTCATGGTCGAGGATCAGGTCCGCGCAGCACTTCTGGAAGATCTCGGCCGGGCAGGCGACATCACCACCTATGCGACGATCGCGCCGGGAATGATGGCCACGGCAGACATGAACGCTCGTGAAAACGGTGTCGTGGCCGGCATGGAACTGGCGCGCACAGCGTTTCGGTTGATCGACCCGGCCATCCGCTTCGAGGCTTTCGTCGCGGATGGCGACAGCGTGGCGCCTGGAATGGCACTTGCCCGCATTTCGGGCCCAGCGCGCGGGCTGCTGTCGGCCGAGCGCGTGGCGCTCAATTTCCTCATGCATCTCTGCGGTATTGCCAGCTACACCGCCAGATTCGCTGCGGAAATCGCCCATACGCGCGCAAAAGTCTGCTGCACGCGAAAGACCGTTCCGGGTCTCAGGGCGCTGGAAAAATACGCGGTTCGCATGGGTGGCGGCTCCAATCACCGGTTTGGGCTGGATGACGCCGTGCTGATCAAGGACAACCACATCGCCGTCTCCGGCGGCGTTGCAAACGCCGTTCATGCCGCGCGCGCCTATTGCGGTCATCTGGTCAAGATCGAGGTCGAGGTGGATGGGCTGGAGCAGATGCGCCAGGCGCTGACCGCAAGCCCCGACGTGATCCTGCTCGACAATATGGGGCCGGACCTTTTGCGCGAGGCGGTCGCGATCAATGCGACCCACTGGCAGCTCTCCACCGACGCCTATGCCACGGATCCGCGCCGGACCCGGCTCGAAGCCTCCGGCAATGTCAATTTCCAGACCATCCGCGCAATCGCCGAAACCGGCGTCGACTATATCTCGACCTCGAAGATCACCATGGCCGCGCCGACGCTGGATATCGGGCTGGATGTGGTGATCGGCTGAGGCAACGATCTATTTCGGCTGTCGCCGTTTCCATTCATCGGCGACGTCGCCCATCGTCTTGCTCTCGCCGTCCTCGATCCAGGCCATGAAAGCCCGGTCAAACTTGAAACCATCGCCGCATTGCGCAGTGAGGAAGCGGCGGACGTTCTGGGTGCTGCGATAGGTCCTGGTCACCGCCGTGTCGCGATCGATCGGATCGGCATGCCAGTCGAATGCGATCATTGTCTCACTCCCTATCGCTGCAGGACGAACGGGCAGACCGAGCGTTCACCGATTGTCAGCGTGCGGCCGCAATCGTATCGGCACGTCTTGAATTGTCCACCAATGTCCTCGCCGTTGAGATTGCAGATTTCGACGATCGGCGGGTTCGATCCCGTGTTGTGGTCAAAATAATCCGGGACCGCCGGCTTGTCTTCCGGGGACATCAGCAACGTGCCGGCAAGCAGGAAGGCGATTGTCTGCATGGAGCCTCCGCGTCGTTGATGTGAATTGCTTCACGGGAACCTTTACCAACGTGGTGCTGTTGGCGCAAATAGGCGGCGTTTCGGCGGGGGTGGTTCGTGTCGGCAGATTTTTGGGTTTTCGTGGTCATCGGCTTTTTCGCGCAATTGGTCGATGGCGCTTTGGGCATGGCCTTCGGCCTCTTGTCCACCACAAGCCTCCTGGCCGTCGGCGTGCCGCCGGCAACGGCAAGCGCGATGACCCATATCACCGAAATCTTCACCACGGCCGCCTCCGGCACCTCGCATGCCTATCATCGCAATATCGACTGGCGCCTCGTCGCGCGGCTGGCGCCGGCCGGCATGATCGGCGGCGCGCTCGGGGCTTATGGTCTCGCCAATGTCGATGCCGAGGTCATCGAACCCTTCGTGTCGGCCTATCTTGTGCTGGTCGGTCTCTACATCCTGTTCAAGGCGTTCCGGCCGCTCTGGCTGCGCGAGGTCAAGGACTGGGCCGTGCCCTATATCGGCCTTGCCGGCGGGGCGCTCGATGCGGCCGGTGGTGGCGGCTGGGGCCCGATCGTCACGACATCGCTTCTTGGTCGCGGTCATGAACCGAAAAAGGTCATCGGCTCGACCAGCTTTACCGAATTCGCCGTGACGCTGACGATCTCGGCGACCTTCATTCTGACCCTCGGCTGGTCCGAGCTCGGTTCCGCTGTCGGTCTCATCCTCGGCGGCGTGCTGGCCGCTCCGATCGGAGCCTATGTCGTCAAGCATCTGCCCGTCCGGCCGCTGATGATCGCGGTTTCGCTCGTCATCATCACGACCTCCGCCATTCGGATTTTCTAGGCTCCCCCTTCGCCATGGCGTGAAATGTGGAACCGCGGGCACCATCAGGCGTTGCCCTTGGACGAACCCATCGTCCCCGGAGGAATGTCTCATGAAACGCTTGCTCACCACGCTTGCTTTGATACTCGCAACGGCGACCGCCGTCGGTGCGCAATCCTCATCCCAGACGGCCGTCGCGAATTTTATCGGCAAGGATGGCAAGGAAACCGGTCGCGCTGCGCTGACGCAGGGCAAAAATGGCGTCCTCATCGAAATGGAAGTGACCAATTTGCCGCCGGGCAAATGGGTCGGCTTCCATGTTCACGAAACCGGCAAATGCGATGCCGCCCATAACCACGAATCAGCTGGCAAGCATTTCAATCCCGAAAAGGCGGAACATGGCTTTCTGGCGGTGAACGGACCGCATGCCGGCGATATGCCCAACCAATATGTCGGCGCCGACGGCGTGCTGCGCGCCCAGGTGTTCAACGGCATGGTCGTCCTCGACAGCGAAGAAAACGGTATTCGCGGCCGGGCGTTGATGATCCACGGAAAGTCCGACGACAACCGAAGCCAGCCGGCCGGCGACGCCGGCGAGCGGCTGGCTTGCGCCGTGATCGAGTAAGTCAGGGGCCGCTGATTGCCATGTCTTCCTGAGCCGCTTCAATCGGCGGCTCGGGCAGATAGAAGACACGTTTGGCGGCCTGCGGTATCTCGCGGGTGGCCGGCCATCAGTTACCCGTCCGCACCCAGCGTCAGCGTGCCGGCAAAAAAACCGGTCAGCGACCGCCGACCTTGAGGCCGGGCGCCGGGCGTTCGTCGAGGATCTGGCGGCGGAAGCGGAAGAGGGCGGCCGGCCTGCCACCGGTCGCCGCCGTCAGCATGCCCGTCGGCTCGACCAGTTCGGCGCCTTCAACGAGGCGGCGGAAATTCTGCTTGTGGAGATGCCGTCCGGAAATGGCCTCGACCGTCGCCTGCAGGTCGGTCAGCGTGAATTCCGGCGGCATCAATTCGAAGATCACCGGGCGGTATTTGATCTTGCCGCGCAGCCGGGCAACGGCGGTGGCGACGATGCGGCGATGGTCATGCCGCATGGTCAGGCCGATCGCCGACATGCCAGCCAAGGATGTGCCGCCGGTCGCCACACGACCGTCGATCGCCGCCTCGCCGACCAGGCCCGCTTCATAGAGAAGCTCGTAGCGCTCCAGCACGCGCTCCTCGTCCCAGGGAAAATCATCGAGCCCGAAGGCGAGGCGGATGCGGGTGCGCCGCTGTGGCAGGCCCAGGCGCTCGTCCTGATGGCCACCGGTCTCCCACAGGCGCAAGGCCGGGAGAATGACCTGATCGATCACGCCCGGCCGTCCCTGCCGCCAGTCTTCCCAAGGCAGGTAGCTGTACCAGTCACGCCAATGGGCGCCGGCTTCCGAGAGGCGCGCATTGTTTTCGGCGTCTGTGCGCGTCAGCGCGAGATAGCCAACCGAGACCATATGCTTGCCGCTTTCGCCGGGCGAACGGTGCCGCCCCTGGTCGCCGAACGTATAGAGCTGCTCGATATAGCCGAGATCAAGCGCCGTCTGCTGCTCCACCCTGGCCCTCAGGCTGGTCTCGAAAGTCCGGTGCCGGGCAGGATCGAAGGGACCGAAGGGCAGGCCGTCGCGGCCGTTGTCGGGTTCTTCGCTGACGGCGAGGATGCGCGGTGAGCGGCTCGTGACCGCCACGATCGCGGCATTGAGGCCGATCTCCACCGTCACGCCGCGATCCTCAACCGGCATGGGTGACGGTCTCCGGCAGGATGGAAAAGACAAAAGGCGCATTGCCGTCTGCGTCAGCGCCCCGTCCGATCGCCTTGATCGCGGCGACCAGCCTGCCGTTGCGCGACAGCATGCGGTCGCCGATCTCGATCAGCCGGCTGTTGGGCGTTACATAGGCGGACGCGGCGCGCAGCCTCAGCGCCACCGCCATGTCGTCCTGATCCGGCTCGACCGCAAGTGCTGCGATAGCGGCCGCTGCCGGCGAGCGCGACACGCCCATCCAGCAATGGACGAGAAGCGGCACGGAGCGATCCCACGCCCGCGCAAAACCGATGATCTCGCGGACATGGTCTTCCCCCGGCGCGATCAGGGCGGCGTTACCGGCAAAGTTGATATCGTTCATGCCCAGCAACAGGTGGCGGCTGGCATCGATGACGGCCGGTCGGTGAAAGGTCTGCTCTTTCGACAGAAGGCTCACCATCTCGCGGCAGCGGTGCCGGACAGCCATTTCGGCGATGCGGGACAGAGGGGAAACGACGATTACCGACATTCAGGTCACCACGCGCGTGTTCAGGCGCTGTGCCTCGATTGCTTCGAACCGCACGGCAAACAGCTTTTGCGCCTCGACCGCCGGAAGCGGATCGATGAGGATCATGTCGCGGGTAATGCCGCGCGGCTGGCCGAAGAACTTTCGGGCTTCGGCAAACGAGAATCCGGCAAGTTCGGTCGCCTCGAAATAGGCGGCGATCTGGTCGGCTTTCTTGATCTTGGCCTTGAGTTCGGCCGATGTCGTGACGGGTAGGCCGAAGCGAATGTGGATCGCGCCCTCCAGCCGTTTCTCGACGACCTTGTAGCCGCCGCCGACCACGGCCTTGAACGGCGAGATCATATCGCCGATCACATATTCCGGCGCATCGTGGAGCAAAGCCGTCTGGCATTCCTCCGCCGTGCCCTCATACTGGCGACGGAAGATTTCCTCGACGACGAGGCTGTGCTGGGCGACGGAGAAGGCATGGTTGCCGTTCGTCTGGCCGTTCCAGCGGGCGACGCGGGCAAGGCCATGGGCAATATCGGACAGTTCGACGTCGAGCGGCGACGGATCGAGCAGGTCCAGCCGCCGTCCGGACAACATGCGCTGCCAGGCACGCGCAGACATCAGGCGCTCGCCTCGTCGGCCTCAGCGGGAAATTCCAGGCCGGTCCAGGCGGGCAAAGTGAGGGTCACGGCGACATCGCCGGCGAGGATGGGTTCACCAGCCGCCATGGCCGCTCCCGCCTTGTCGGTGCGAACGATCGCAAGGCCCGACGTGCCGATAACGCTGCCGAGGGCGCCGATCAGGCGGCCATTGACGGTGAGCGGCGTGCCGGTTTCGGGAAGCGCAGTGTCGGCGGTGACGATGACGACCCGGCGGCGCGCGGTGCCACGGTGCTGCATGCGCGAGACGACTTCCTGGCCGACATAGCAGCCCTTCTTGAAGGATAGCCCGCCATTCTTGTCCAGCAGGATATCATGCGGAAACGCGTCCTGTAGCGCATAGTCGGCGCCGGCAATCGCAATGCCGCCGGCGATCCGCAGCCGGTCGTAATCCTCCGTCCCGGTCGCGTCGGTTGCGGCACCATAGACGCGATAGACGGTGTGTCCGGCCTTGTCGAAGCGCGCGTCGCGATAGCCATCGGCCGTTGCCGCGAACACAATTTCGATGGGAGCCGGTGAGGTGACGGACAGGGTGATCGGTGCCCGCAGCTTGTACATGGTCAGCCGCTTCAACAGGGCTTCCGCCTGATCCATCGTTGTTTCCAACCGGATGGCCGTCCCGTCGCGGGTCACCATAAAATCGAACATGATCTTGCCCTGAGGTGTCAGCAGCGCACCCGGTAAGGCTTCATTTTCGGTCAGTGTGTCGAGATCCGTGGTGATTAGCGCCTGCAGGAAGTCTTTCGCATCCTGTCCCGACACGGTGACGACGGCGCGATCGGGCAGGGAAACGGAGAGCATGGCGGTCATCCTGTTTGTGATGTCAGACAAGTAGGATTTCGTGAAGCTCCCGGCAAGCATTTTGCGATGGGACGTCAGTCCCCGGCGACGAAAAATTTCCATTCGCCTGATGGCGTGATGCCGACGCGGTAGAAGTTGTAGTTGCCGCCTTCTTCCATTTCGGCGAAATCGCCGGCGGTCACAAGCCGGAACAGATCGACCTTTTCCGGCGGTGTCAGCGATGCCAGCGGCCGTTCGGTGAAATAGGGCCAGACATACATTTCATCGGGCGTGCCCTTGTCGACCAGCACGAACCCCGTCGACAAAACGTCGAGCAGGATCGCCATGATCTCGATGCCTTCCTGATCGCCGGACAGGCCCTTCAGCGTCTCGACCGGATCTGCATCGGCATCGCCGACCTGGGTTTGCGTCGGTCCCTTGCCGAGCAGCGGACGCAGCCGTTCGATATCGCCCGAAGCCGCCGCCTCGACAATCAGTTCGCGCATCCGTGCAGCAGCCTGTGGAATCTTGGAAACGTCCGACAGAACCTCGACCGGTTCGGCTGGCGTGGCATCTTCCTTAGTGTCGGTCGCGGGCTTGTTGACCAGCGGGTCCGGCATCGGAATCTGCATCGGGCCTTCGTCGGCGGGTTCCTCTTCCTCCTGCGGAACGTCGCCAGCCTTTCCGTCCCGCGGCACGTCGCCGGGGATCTGCTTGAGTTCGCTGAGCGCGAACGCGGTATCCACTGGTAGGAGGGACGAGGCGAACAGGCTCGCCACTAACAGCGCAGAGAGGCGAACCGTAAATGGCCGGTTTGCTGATGTCTGGCGTTTCATAACGGCCTCGAAGATTACTGCAATGAGCGTTCCGGTGAAAATTCGCCAGCCAGCATGCGTTCACGCAGGGAGGTCAAAAGCGCCTCGGCGCTGTCTTCGCCATGTAGGCGGATCGTCTCGCGCAGAGCAAGCGCGATGGCCGCGTCGGCAATGATTTCCGGCTCGATGCCGTCAGCCATTCCGTCCGCCCAGGCTTCATTCTGGTGTTCCAGGGCTGCCTGCATCTTCTCATGAACGATCATGTCGTCGATGTCATTCAGACTGGGTTCCATCATTCGTTCCATGGCCTTGTCACGCTCTTTACCTGGTATCCAACTCAAGCCGATACCACTTCTTACCACTCTCTTAACGACCTTAGCAGCCTTTTCCCAAAACGACACGGGCTCGTGAAGAAAGAGGTTAATTTTAGTTTAATTTCCAAATCGGGCGACGATTTCTGAAGCAAGTGTTGCTCCTTCGGCACGGTATCGCTGCTCGGCAATGACCGCCGGCGGCGTGCAGGCGGTATAGACGGAGGCGAAGGCTCGGTAGCCGCGATTGAAGGCCGCCGTCATCCTTGCCCGCCTCTGTGCCTCGCTTCCGGCCTCCTTGTCGAGCAATTCCCGCATCGACTGGCGCCAGGAATCGGCATTTTCGTCCTTGCAGAGCATGCGCAGGTAGTGCACCGAGCCGATGATTTCCGACAGCCGCAGCAGCCGCGCATCATAGGGCGCAGGCTTTTCAGTGGCAACAGCCGGGACGCCAGCGGGCGGCGTATCCTGTGCGAGGCCAGTCGATGAAATCCCGGCGAGGACCGGAAGAAGGCAGAGGCGCAGTATCGCTGGAAAACGGATCATGCCCCTTTGAAACCCCGAATCATGCATGCGGGCAAGCGGTTTCGACAAAATCCGCTCATCGTGGCCGAATCAGCTCCAGCTTTTCCACGCAATCGCGCACGCTGTCGGGGATCGGCAGGGCGAAGATCTCGGTGGACGTATACCAGCCGACGCTGGCGGCATCGTCGCCGGCGACTGCCTCCAGGCCCGGATCCGCCTCGACCTTGAACACCGAGAGGAAGAAATGACGCGCTCCCGACCCATCCGATTCGCGCGGCGGCAGGTCATAGGTCTGAAACAGCTGCGGATTCCTGGGCAGGATGCCGGTCTCCTCGTGAAATTCCCTGACCGCCGTCTCGGCCGGCGTCTCGCCCGGTTCCGCCCGACCGCCGGGAAAGGCATACATGTCGGCGGAGGGCGGATTGGCCCGCCGAACGAAGAGGTAGCGGCCATCCCGTTCGAGAATCGCCGAGGACGCCAGTTGGGGAGAAGATGTCATGGTCACGCAATCGGATATGATCGAAAATCTTGACCCACCTTAGGCGAAGTGCGATTTCAATACCATGTGCGGACGTTTCTCATTGACGGCGACGCCGAGGGAATTGGCGGATACTTTCGGGGTCCTGGAAACCGAGGATTTTCCGGCGCGGTACAATATCGCTCCGACGCAGCCGATCCTCGTCGTCATTTCCGCTGACAGGCCGAAGCCGGGAAGCAACCTGCCGGCGCGCAAGGCCGTGCTGGTGCGCTGGGGGCTGACGCCGTCCTGGGTGAAGGATCCGCGGGATTTTCCGCTGCTGATCAACGCGCGGGCGGAGACGGCGGCGACCAAGGCATCGTTCAAGGCGGCGATGCGGCATCGGCGCATCCTCATCCCGGCTTCCGGCTTCTATGAATGGCACCGGCCGTCGAAGGAAAGCGGGCAGCCGTCGCAGGCCTATTGGATCAGGCCCAGGAATGGCGGCATCGTCGCCTTTGCCGGGCTGATGGAAACCTGGGCCTCGGCCGACGGCTCGGAGGTCGATACGGCGGCAATCCTGACGACCCATGCCAATGCGCGGATCGGCGATGTGCATGGCCGCATGCCGGTTGTCATCAAGCCGGAAGACTTCAGTCGCTGGCTCGATTGCACGACGCAGGAGCCGCGTGATGTGGCTGATCTCATGGCGCCGGCCGATGACGATTATTTCGACGTCATCGCCGTCTCCGATCGTGTCAACAAGGTCGCGAATGTCGGTCCCGACCTGCAGGCGCCGGTTCACGCGGTCTCAAGGCCGCTGGCAAAGCCGAAGGAGCCTCCGGCGGATTCGCAACTGTCGCTGTTCTGAAAGCTCAGGCCGGCTTCGGCACAACGGGCTTCTTGACCGGCTTCGCCTTGATCTGCAGGGCTGCGGCAAGCACGGCCTTCAGGCCGAGCGGACGGTATTGCTCGACGAGATCGGCCGCGGGTCGCGGACTGTTCTTGTCGGTCTTTGTGCCAGGCATTTCAAACTCTCCTTTGATGCTTCCCTGAATCGGAATTGCTTCGTCCCGTGTTTTGTCCACCAAACCGGCATTCCTGATTGTACCCCAGGAAACAGGCTTTCTTGTGCGTCCCCGCAAAGCCTTGTCTCCCCGGACGTCTGGCGTTTCCAGATAAGCGCAATCATGACAAAAGCATGACCAATAATCCAGTATCCCAACATATGATGCTGGAGCGCACCTGACCTCTTGACCGGGATGAGGCGAAGCGCGATAAAGCTCGCCATGAAAACGGTTATCTGCAGCACCTGCCGGATTATTATTCGCTAGCCCAAACGCTGGCCTGGCCGTTTTCGTCTCTCAAAAATCAAGATGACAACGCGAAGGTCCAGCCGGGGCGATGGCGTGTGTTTGGTCGACTGTGGATTTGGGAGATTGGGAATGAACGGGCAGCCAAAACTGAAACTGTACAACACGCTGACACGGGAAAAGACGGACTTCGCGCCGATCGATCCGCGGAATGTCCGCCTGTATGTCTGCGGCCCGACGGTCTACGATTTCGCCCATATCGGCAATGCCCGTCCGGTCATTGTCTTCGACGTGCTCTATCGGTTGCTGCGGCACGTCTATGGCGAAAGCCATGTGACCTATGTCCGCAACATCACCGACGTTGACGACAAGATCAACGCGCGGGCGTTGCGCGATTTTCCGAACCTGCCGCTGAACGATGCCATCCGCGCGGTCACGGAGAAAACGGAAACGCAGTTCCTTGACGACGCCACGGCGCTTGGCAGCCTCGAGCCGACGCACCAGCCGCGTGCCACCGACAATATCGCCCAGATGATCGAGATCATCGAAGCGTTGATCGCCAAGGGGCATGCCTATGCGGCCGAGGGCGAAGTGCTGTTCGATACGCGCTCGATGGCTGACTATGGCCAGTTGTCAAAGCGCAATCTCGACGAGCAGCAGGCGGGGGCCCGCGTCGCGGTCGAGGCGCACAAGAAGAACCCGCAGGATTTCGTGCTCTGGAAGCTTTCCTCCGCGGAAGAGCCCGGTTGGGAAAGCCCGTGGGGCAGGGGCCGTCCCGGCTGGCATATCGAATGCTCGGCGATGAGCCAGCGTTATCTCGGCGAGACCTTCGATATCCATGGCGGCGGGCTGGACCTGATCTTCCCGCACCATGAGAACGAAATCGCCCAGTCGCGCTGCGCCCACGGTACCGACGTGATGGCCAATGTCTGGATGCACAATGGCTTCCTGCAGGTCGAAGGCCGCAAGATGTCGAAATCCGAGGGCAATTTCGTCACCATTCATGATTTGCTGCACACCGAAACGTTCGGCGGCCGGAAATGGCCGGGCGAAGTGCTGAGACTAGCGATGCTGATGACGCATTACCGCGAGCCGATCGATTTCTCGCTGAAGCGGCTGGAGGAGGCGGAGCGCCTGCTGTCCAAATGGCCGGCCGGGAAGGCGGGCGATGCGCCGCCGGATGCATCCGTGCTCAATGCGCTCGCCGACGACCTGAACACGGTGGCCGCTGTGCAGGCCCTGCATGCTTTGGCCCAGGCCGCCAATGCCGATTCGGCCGCATTGCCGGTCTTTTCAGCCAGCGCCGCCTTACTCGGCGTCTTGCCGAAGGAAGCCGAGATCGACGACGCGCTTGCTGCTGCCGTCGAAACGCTGGTGGCGATGCGCCTGGAAATGCTGAAGGCGAAGAACTTCGCCGAGGCCGACAAGATCCGCGACGATCTGGCGGCGAAGGGCATCCAGCTGAAGGACGGCAAAGATGCGACGACCGGTGAGCGCGTGACGACATGGGACGTCAAGCGCTAGACTGAACGCCAAACAGGGGAGGACGACATGATCGATCATACGGGAATAACCGTTTCGGATTTCGAACGGTCGCGAACCTTCTACGATGCCGCGATGGCGCCGCTCGGCGCATCGCTCCTGAAGACGGTGCCGCCGGAGTTCACCGGCGGCAAGAAGGTCTGCGGTTATGGCCGCGAACGGCCGGTCTACTGGGTGCACGAAGGCGCCGAACCTGGTCCCGGCCGTCACATCGCCTTTACGGCCGATAGCCGCGCCGCCGTGGATGCCTTTCATGCTGCGGCACTCGCGGCCGGTGGCAAGGACAATGGCGGCCCCGGCCTTCGACCGCATTATCATCCTGACTATTACGGCGCCTTTGCCTTCGATCCGGATGGCAACAATATCGAGGCTGTCTGCCACGCGCCGGAATGAGGCGGCATCGGGTTGAACGGGGAGCGAACCTGTCATGAGCAACAACGAGACCTTGCAGTATTCCGGCGGTTGCCAGTGCGGCGCCGTGCGTTTCCACGTCGAGGGAGAACTCAGCGACGCCTCCGTCTGCCATTGCCGCATGTGCCAGAAGGCGTTCGGCAATTTCTATGCGCCGCTCGTCACCGTGGGCAGGGCGAAACTGACCTGGACGCGCGGTGCGCCGAAATTCTTCCAGTCCTCCAATTTCGTCAGGCGTGGCTTCTGCGGCGATTGCGGCACGCCGCTTTGCTTCGATGCGCCGGATGGTGTCGGCCTGGCGATCGCCGCCTTCGATCACCCGGAAACCATCGTGCCGAGGATACAGTGGGGTATCGAGGCCAAGCTGCCCTATGTCGACGGCATTGCCGGCCTGCCCGGTGAGGACACGATGGCGGACCAGGACGCGGCCTCGTTCCTCACGCATCTGGTTTCCTATCAGCATCCGGATCATGACACCGAAACCTGGCCGCCCGAGGACGTGCGATGAGCATCGCCCGCATCTATACCGGCGGCTGCCAATGCGGCGCGGTCCGCTACCGGGCGGAGGGAACGCTCGGCGATCCGCATCTGTGTCATTGCCGCATGTGCCAGAAGGCGGCCGGCAATTATTTCATGCCGCTCGCCAATGCGTCCCGCGCTTCGTTCAGCCTGACGCGTGGCGAGCCGAACTGGTTCCAGTCATCCGATCTGGCAAGGCGCGGTTTCTGCGCCGCCTGCGGCACGCCGCTGTTCTACGACATGCCCGGCGCCGATTTCATCAATATCGTGCTGGGCTCGCTGGATGATCCCTACGATGTCCGGCCGTTGAAGCAGTCGGGCGTGGAATCGCGCATGCCATGGTTCTCCAGCCTTCCGGGCCTGGCCGGTGGAGAAACCGACGCGCACAAGAAGACCCGGGCGGAGCGGCATATGGCCATCCTGGAATCGAACCGCCAGCACCCGGACTATGACACCGAACATTGGCCACCGGAGGAAGACCTGCCATGAGCGAAACCATTCGAACCGGAGGCTGCCAGTGCGGCGCCGTGCGTTTCAGGATCAAGGGTGCGCTCGGCCGCCCGTCGATCTGCCATTGCCGCATGTGCCAGAAGCAGTTCGGCGGCTTTTTCTCCGCGCTGGTGACTGCGCCGAAAGATGGCGTCGAGTGGACCCGCGCGGAACCCAGCTATTTCCAGTCCTCGGTCAATATCGATCGCGGCTTCTGTGCTGCCTGCGGCACGCCGCTCACCTACCGGCATCCCGGCGGCCTGGAGATCGCCATCGGCGCCTTCGACGATCGCTCCGATCTCGCGCCGCAGATCCAGGTCAACTACGCCGCCCGCTTGCCTTGGGTCGAGACGATCTTCGACCAACCGGTCCATAACGATCCCGACTTCTACTCCCGGCAGGAACACATCATCTCCTTCCAGCATCCCGATCACGATACCGCCGCTTGGCCGACCCACGGATTGATCCCATGACATCTGAACTGCGCACGCTCTATCCCGAAATCGAACCCTATGCTTCCGGCCATCTCGATGTCGGTGACGGCCATGTCGTCTACTGGGAAAAAATTGGCACGCCGGGTGCCAAGCCCGCCGTTTTCCTGCATGGCGGCCCTGGCGGCACGATTTCGCCGAACCATCGTCGGCTGTTCGACCCGGCGCTCTACGACGTGACGCTGTTCGACCAGCGCGGCTGCGGCAAGTCGACCCCGCATGCCGAGCTTGAGGCGAACACGACCTGGCATCTGGTCGCCGATATCGAGCGCTTGCGCGAAATGGCCGGTGCCGAACAATGGCTGGTCTTCGGCGGTTCGTGGGGCTCGACGCTCGCGCTTGCCTATGCCGAAAAGCACCCGGAGCGGGTGTCGGCGCTGATCCTGCGCGGCATCTACACGCTGACCAAGGGGGAACTCGACTGGTACTATCAGTTCGGTGTCTCGGAAATGTTTCCGGACAAGTGGGAACGCTTCATCGCGCCGATCCCGGAAAACGAACGGCATGAAATGATGTTTGCCTATCACCGGCGGCTGACCAGCCCCGACCGGCAGACGCGGCTCGACGCCGCCAAGGCATGGAGCATCTGGGAAGGCGAGACGATCACGCTTTTGCCGGAATCTTCAACCTCGACGCCGTTCGAGGAGGAGGAATACGCCCACGCCTTCGCCCGCATCGAGAACCACTTCTTCGTCAATGCCGGCTGGCTGGACGAAGGACAGTTGCTGCGTGACGCCCACAAGCTCACCGGCATCCCCGGCGTCATCATCCACGGCCGCTACGACATGCCATGCCCGGCAAAATATGCCTGGTCGCTGCACAAGGCGTGGCCTGAAGCCGAATTCCATCTGATAGAAGGGGCTGGCCACGCCTATTCCGAGCCCGGCATCCTCGACAGGCTGATCCGGTCGACCGACCGGTTTGCCGGGAAGGTGTGATTATGCAGAGTATCAATCTGTCGGATGTGGGGGGCACCCCCCTCTGTCACTTCGTGACATCTTCCTCTCAAGGGGGGAGATCATTCTTTTCCTATTTGACTGGGAAGGTCAGGGACGCACAGAGCTTCCGGCCACTCTGCCTTCTTGAGGGGGAGATGTCGGCCCCCGTGTCTTGCCTTCCGCAAGCCCGAGGACAGGCTCAGCCGACAGAGGGGGGGAAACTTCCGAACCACAGGGGATGCGCATGACCCGCGAACGCATATATCTCTTCGACACCACCCTGCGGGACGGTCAGCAAACCCCCGGCATCGATTTTTCCGTCGAGGACAAGATTGCCATTGCGACGATGCTGGATGACTTCGGCATGGATTATGTCGAGGGCGGCTATCCCGGTGCCAATCCGACAGACACCGAGTTTTTTCAAAAGAAGCGCACCCAGAAAGCCCGCTTCGTTGCCTTCGGCATGACCAAGCGCGCCGGCGTTTCCGCCTCCAACGACCCGGGGCTGACAAGCCTTTTGCAAGCCGAAAGCGACGCGATCTGTCTTGTCGCCAAGAGCTGGGACTATCATGTCCGTGTCGCTCTTGGCTGCTCCAACGAGGAAAACCTCGAATCGATCCAGGCCTCGGTCGAAGCGGTCGTCGCCAACGGCAAGGAAGCACTGATCGACTGCGAGCATTTCTTCGATGGCTTCAAGGCCAACCCGGCCTATGCGCTGGCCTGTGCCAAAACCGCCTATGATGCCGGCGCACGCTGGATCGTGCTGTGCGATACCAATGGCGGCACCCAGCCGCCGGAAATTCGCGATATCGTCCAGGCCGTCATCGCCCATGGCGTGCCCGGCACCAGCCTCGGCATCCACGCCCACAATGACACGGGCCAGGCGGTGGCCAATTCGCTGGCCGCCGTCGAAGCCGGCGTGCGCCAGATCCAGGGCACGCTCAACGGCATCGGCGAACGCTGCGGCAATGCCAATCTGGTAACGCTGATCCCGACGCTGGCCTTGAAGGAGGCCTATACCAGCCGTTTCGAGACGACGATCGACCCTGATCGCCTGCAGGAATTGACCAAACTGTCGCATTCCTTCGACGAGTTGCTCAACCGCTCGCCGGACCACCAGATGCCCTATGTCGGCGCCTCCGCCTTTGCCACCAAGGCCGGCATTCATGCTTCGGCACTCCTGAAGGACCCGCGCACCTACGAGCATGTGACGCCCGAAAGCGTCGGTAACCTGCGCAAGGTCATGGTCTCCGACCAGGGCGGCAAGGCCAATTTCATCAATGCCCTGAAACGGCGTGGCATCCTCGTTTCCAAGGACGATCCGAAGCTCGACAAGCTGATCGCCATCGTCAAGGAACGCGAGGCGACCGGCTATGCCTATGAAGGTGCCGATGCAAGCTTCGCCATTCTAGCGCAGCGCGTTTTGGGCTCGGTCCCAGATTTCTTCCATGTCGAGAGTTTCCGCGTCATGGTCGAGCGACGGTTTGACGCCAATGGTCAACTGAAGACCGTTTCGGAAGCCGTCGTAAAAGTTTCGGTCGATGGTGAGGCGACGATGTCGGTCGCCGAAGGCCACGGCCCCGTCAACGCGCTCGATCTGGCACTGCGCAAGGATCTTGGCAAATACCAGTCGGAAATCGACGATCTCGAACTGGTGGACTACAAGGTCCGTATCCTCAATGGCGGCACCGAAGCCATCACCCGCGTGCTCATCGAATCCGTCGATGGCACGGGCGCCCGCTGGTGGACGGTGGGCGTGTCCGACAACATCATCGACGCATCGTTCCAGGCGCTGATGGATTCGATCGTGTTCAAGCTTTTGAAGAACAGGGATCCGGCGAAGTTGGCTGCGGCGGAGTAGGGGCCACGGCCTCAATCATCATTGCCGGCGGGGCGGGGGCAGCGAATACCGCCCCCCGCACGCACCGGGTTTTCGTCCAGGTCTGACACGGCGAATTCAAACATGCCCCAAGGCTGCCGTCTCGGAGGATGGATCAGCTTGTCTTTCAATCAGGAAGCCGGTTGTTCGATCGTCATGTCGGTGTGGGTTCAACCTTCTTGGCATTTGGGCGGCGCAGATTGAAAAGATTGCCGACCAGGATTAGTCCCGCGCCTATAGCGGTGAAGCCATCGATGGCTTCGGAATACAACAGAAAACCAAGTATCGCCGACAATGGGACCCGCAGATAATCCATCGGCATGACGACGGTGGCATCCGCGTGGGAGAGTGCTTTTGCCATGCAGAAATGGGCAAATGAGCCCGCAAACGCGAACAGGAATATCCACGGCCATGTCGACGCAGATGGCCAAAGCCACACGTTCAGCGCCGGAATGATCCCGATGATCGATTGGATGACGAGCATCCAGAAGAGAATCTTCGTCGCACTGTCGGAGCGGGTCAGCGCTTTTGTGGAAATGAAGGTAATAGCGAAGGCGAAGGCTGCCCCCAATGTTATCAAATGGCCGGGATTGAGAGGCGCTGAACCGGGGCGCACGATCAATGCGACACCCGCCAGGCCAAAAAGGATCACGACACCTTTTCGCCAAGTCAGCCGCTCACCCAGGAAGATAGCCGCCAGAAATGCAGCCCAGATGGGTGCGGTGAATTCAATCGAAATGACTTGAGCCAGGGGAATGAGCGTCAAGCCCATCAGCCAGGCATATTGCCCCACATAATGGGCAGCGTTGCGGCCGATATGCCTGGGCAGGATGCTGGTTCGCATCGCTCTGATACCGCCCTCGCGATAAACCAGCGGCAACAGCATGAAAAAGGCAATGACCGAACGCATTTCCATTGCCTGGAAAACGTCGAGCTCGCGGGTGATAACGCGGCCCGATACGGCCATGAGCAGTATCAAAACCACAGACGTTACCATCCATGCTGCCGCCTTTGCGATCGACGGACTGTTCTCCATGCGATGTGCGCTTTCAAGTTCGAGTGGCAGCCCGGGATCGGCGTGGATCAGTGATTATCACGGGCGGGAATATATCACCTATCGATACATCCGCCTCACAACACCACCCTAAACTTGGCAAAGCCATCCGCCCCATCACCCGCGTCCTCGATCTTCACGCCCTTGACGTCAGCGATCAGCCCGCGTGCCTTCGGCCCGCTTTCGAATACGGCAGTGGCCCCTTCCACCGGCTTGAAACTCCAGTTGCCGTCGGCCGACGGGTTGATCGTGCCTTCGGCGATGATGTAGCGGACGATGACGTCGCGGTTGGTGTCGGGGGCGGCAAAGACAACCTTGTCGCTGGCGATCTCCGGGAATTTCCCGCCACCACCGGCGCGATAATTGTTGGAGGCGACGACGAATTTCTGCGCCGGATCGATCGGCTTGCCCTCGAAGGCCAGGTCCTGGATGCGGTTCGAATCCGGGTTCACCGCCTTGCCATCACCGTCATATTTGGCGGGCTGGGAGAGGTCGATCCGGTAGGTGACGCCATCGATGATGTCGAAATTGTAGGAGGGGAAGCTGGCATTGAGGAGGGGTACGTCCTTCGCACCGGGCGCGACCGTATTGAACATGCCGGCCGACATTTCCAGCCAGTTCTTCACCTGCGCCCCGGTGATGACGACGGCCTGGACCGTGTTCGGGTAGAGATAGAGGTCGGCGACGTTCTTGATGGCGATGTCGCCGGTCGGGACGTCGGTGTAATAATCCGCGCCACCGCGTCCACCCGCCTTGAACGGGGCCGCCGCCGAGAGAACGGGCAGCTCCTTGTACTCCGTGTCCTTCAGCATGTCCTTGATGTACCAGGTCTGGGCATTCGAGACGATCTGCACCGACGGATCGTCGGCAACCAGCGCGAAATAGGAATAGAGCGGCGCCGAGGTCTTGCCGACCGGCGTGCGGACATAGGCGAGCGTCGCCTCGTGTTCGGCGGAGGCGGCGGCCAGCACGTCGGCGCGATCCGGCACGTCGGCGACCACCTTCTTGTCCTCGCGGTGATAGATCGGGCGCGCCTCCGTGGTGAAGTCGACGATCTTCCAGCTGTTGCCGTCCTTTTCGAGCAGCAGGTCGATCAGGCCAAGATGCGAGCCCCAGAAGCCGCCCATGACTGCGGGCTTGCCAAGCAACGTTCCCTTGACGGGATCGACGCCCTCGATCCCGTCGAAACTCTTCGGGCCGGGGAAGACGAGATGCTGGTGCCCGGTGAAGACCGCATCAATGCCGTCAACGCCGGCCAGATACAGCGAGGCATTTTCCATGCGGTCGCTCTGGCCGGAACCGTCGATGCCGGAATGGGAAAGCGCGATGATGATGTCGGCGCCCGCCTCCTTCATGACGGGCACCCAGGCCTTGGCGGCCTCGACGATATCGCGTGTCTGGGCCTTGCCCTCGAGGTTCTTGATATCCCAGAGCATGATCTGTGGCGGAACAAAGCCGATAATGCCGATCTTCAGTTCGCTGGCCGCTCCGGTACCATCCGTGATGGTCTTCTCGACAATCGTGTATGGCTTGAAGAATAGATCGTCGTCCTTCGGATTCGAAGCGAGTTGACCCTTCGTCAGGTTGGCGCAGACATACGGGAAATTGGCGCCCGAAAGCACCTTGAACATGTAGTCGAGACCATAGTTGAACTCGTGATTGCCGAGCGTTCCGGCTTCGTAGCCGAGCACGTTCATGGCCTTGATGACCGGGTGGATGTCGCCTTCCTTCATGCCGTGCTGATAGGCCATATAGTCGCCCATCGGATTGCCCTGCAGGAAATCGCCATTGTCGACGAGGAACGAATTGCCGGCCTCGGCGCGGATGGCGTCAATGATCGAGGCGGTGCGGGCGAGACCCAACGTGTCGTTGGGCTTGTCGCCGTAATAGTCGTAGGGGAAGACGTGGACATGGATATCGGTCGTCTCCATGATCCGCAGATGCGCCTGGTTGGCGGCCGCGCGGGCGGCGAACGGATGCAGGAGAACAAGCGCCGATGTGGCTGCCGCGCCGCTCAGGAAGGCGCGGCGGCTGATCGGGTGGAGCGCGAGCATGGAGGACATCATGGTTTCCCTTTGTCTGGCCTGTCTTTCCCGGGTGCAAACCTACGGTGACAATCGCCGAATTGCACCCCGTAAAATCTGACATTTTCGATCTTCCCGCCAAAGGCTGCTGTCAGCGTTTCTGCAGCAAGGTTCACGGAAATGAATTGGTTGATCACCGGTCTTTGGAGTAGGACGGCCGAACGATAAAAATATGACGGGATAACGCCATGGCGGATGAAAAACAGGCACCTGCGGTGCAAAACGGCGATTCGCCTCGCGGCTTTGCCTTCGCCTTGGCGGCTTATCTGCTCTGGGGTTTCCTGCCGTTCTTCATGAAGGCGGTCGCCCATATCCCGGCCTTCGAGGTTGTGGCGCATCGCATTGTCTGGTCGGTTCCTCTCGCCGGCGCCATCCTGATCTGGCTCGGGCGCACCGGCGACGTGAAGGCCGCACTGCGCTCACCGCGCATGCTGAAGATGGCGACGCTGACCGCGATTTTGATCACCGTCAATTGGGGCATCTATGTCTGGGCGATCGGCGCCGGACGGGCACTCGAAACGGCGCTCGGCTACTATATCAACCCGCTCTTCTCGATCTTCCTCGGTGCCGTGCTGCTCAAGGAAAAGCTCAACCCGGCCCAGATTGCCGCCATTGGCCTGGCGGCAATCGCCGTCGTCGTGCTCGCCTTCGATGCCGGCGGTCTGCCTTGGGTGTCGATCGGGCTGGCGCTGTCCTGGGGGCTCTATGCCTTCTTCCGCAAGACCCTGCCGGTCGGGCCGAACCAGGGCTTCTTCCTCGAAGTCCTGCTGCTCAGCGTGCCCGCGCTCGGTTATATCGTTTATTTGGAAGCCACGGGGCAGGGGCATTTCGGCGACACCGGCTTTGCCGATGTTCTCTGGCTGATGGCCTGCGGTATCGTCACCGCCATCCCGTTGATGATCTATGCCAATGGCGCCAAGCTGCTGCGGCTTTCGACCATCGGGATCATGCAGTACATCGCCCCGACGATGATCTTCATCATCGCCGTCTTCGTCTTCCAGGAGCCCTTCGGCACGTCGAAGCTGATTGCTTTCATCCTGATCTGGGCCGCACTCGCCGTCTATTCGACATCGATGATCATGGAAAGCCGCGCCCGTCGGACCGGCTTGCCAAATCCGGCGGAATAAGGCGGGACGAACTTATCAAGCTTCAAAGCTTGGCGATAATGCCGTCGTCGCCGTCGCGGTCGACCTGGCTTGCCCAATGGGCGAGCAAAGCCGGTACGATTTCTTCCGGCTGGTCGATGACGATCGGCTGGACGAGGTGGGCGGTGTGGATGAAACCTGAATCGGCCATGTGGCGGATCAGCTTCATCAGCGGATCCCAGAAGCCGCCGATATTGGCGAGCACGATCGGCTTGCGATGGCGGCCGAGTTGCGCCCAGGTCATCACCTCGATGATCTCCTCCAGCGTGCCGATGCCGCCGGGCAGGGTGACGAAGGCATCGGAGCGCTCGAACATCTTGTGCTTGCGATCATGCATATCAGGCGTGACGATCAGTTCGCTGAGCTGGCCCAGCGAATGGCGCGTCGCCTCCATATCCATCAGGAATTCTGGTATGATGCCGGTGACGCGGCCACCCCCCGAGAGCACGCCGCTGGCGACGGCCCCCATGATGCCCTTGGTGCCGCCGCCATAGACGAGGCGAAGATGATTCTCGGCAATGGATTTGCCAAGAATCCGGCCGGCGTCCATGTAGGACTGGTCACGTCCGGGCTGTGAGCCGCAATAGACGCAGATGGATCGAATCGGGATATTTTTCTCATTCATGGTCCAAAGAGACATCGCACTGCAACAGGCGTCAAGAAAAATGACGGGAAACAGGGAAGCGACAGCGTCGGAACAGGTGGCAATGCTTGTGTAAAGCGCTGGAAATCGTTAGCAATTTCAGGATTGGACTGACACTTTCTGCGTGTCTCCGGCCCCGGGGGAAAGAATACGGGACGTGAGCGCGCATGCAGGGCATGGGGAAAGCCGTTCCTTTGCGTTCATGTCGGGCGCTGGCGGCTTCGGGCCATTTGGAGATGTGCATGATGAAGAACAAGGCCGGCTGGGTGGCCCTTATCGTCCTGGCAATTGCATCGCTGCTGATGATTTTCGTTGTCATGCCGAATATCCAGGGCAAGAAGGATGCCGAGACTGCCGGGACACCGGCGCAGGACGAAGCCAAGCCCGCCGGCGCGACGGCCGATGCAAAGGGTGCGCGTCCGACAGTTGAAGGCGATGCGGCCAAGCAGGCGGAAACGACACCGCAGACCGCCACCGATGCGAAACCGGCCGATGCCCAGACCGCCGACGCAAAGCCGGCCGATCCGACAGCCGGCTGGGCCGTGCCGGGCTTCGACGTCCTGCGCGTCGAACCGGATGGCTCGACGGTCATCGCCGGACGGGCCCAGCCGAATACAAAGCTCGAAATCGTCAACGGCGACATGGTGGTCGGCACGGCGGAAGTCGGCGCGACCGGCGATTTCGCCGCGATCTTCGACAAGCCGCTGGCTGCCGGTGATTATCAGCTGACGCTGCGCAGCGTCGGCGAGAACGGCGCCACCAAGTCGTCCGAGGAAGTGGCCACGGTATCAATTCCGAAGGACAGGACCGGCGAACTGCTGGCCATGGTTTCCAAGCCCGGCGAAGCCAGCCGTATCATCACCAAGCCGGCAGGCGAAACGGCGGAGAAGCCGACAACGGGTGAGGTCGCCAGGACCGAACCCGCTGCGGACGCAACCGCCGCCGCGATCGATACGGCAAAGGCGACTGATACGTCCGCCAAGCCCGCTGATGCAACACAGACCCCCGCCACACAGGCCCAAGCGGCCACCGAGGGCGATGCCGCAACCGTCACGCCGACCGCCAGCGGCACATCCGCCGTTGCGGTCTCGGCCGTCGAGATCGAAGGCAAGAAAATCTTCGTGGCCGGCAATGCCAAAGCCGGCGCGCTTGTGCGTATTTATGCTGACGATGCGCTGGTCGGGGAAGCCAAGGCGGATGAGCAGGGCCGTTTCGTCGTCGATGGAACGATCGATCTTTCGGTCGGTAGTCATACGATCCGCGCCGACGTCATGGGCGCCGATGGCAACAAGGTGGAAGTGCGGGCTGCTGTTCCGTTCGATCGTCCTGCGGGCGAGCAGGTGGCGGCTGTCGCGCAGAGCAATGCCCAGGGGACCGTCGCACCGTTCGATGGCGGCAGCTTCGATGGCCTGCGCCTGGAAGCCGGCAAGGCGCTCGGCCTGCTCAAGGGCCTGTTTGCTGATGGCAAGGTACCGTCCGTCGAAGAATTGGCGGCGGCCCGCTCGGCGACCGAAATCGCGCTGAACTCGCTTGCCGATTTCAAGGTGGCCGACAATCTCGACCAGAGCGTCAGGGAAATGGCCGGCAAGACCTCCAAGGCTGCTGCCGATGCACTTGCGCTGCTGAAGTCGCTGCCGCAGGACGCAGACAGCGTCTCCGCCGCCCTCGGCAAGGTCGAGACGGCAGTCGGTTCGGCCCTGATGCCGCGCACCGATGGCACCGGCGGCAATGCCGTTGCCACCGAAACGACGACGCCGGCTCCGGCCACGACGACGGACAATGCCGCAACGACCGTCACTCCGACCGAAGGTCAAGACGCCGAACCCGCACCGGCGACGGAGACGGCCGAGAAGCCTGCCGCTGGAGCAACCACGCCGGCCGCTCAGCCGGAGGCTGCCGCTACGGCAACCGGCAGCGGCGCAGCAACGGCGACGCCGGCGACCGGTCAAGCCGCTGCCGAGCCGGAAACGGTTCAGCAGGCACCGCTGCAGCAGAGCAAGACCTCGGTCATCATTCGCCGTGGCGATACGCTCTGGCAGATTTCCCGCCGTGTCTACGGCGCGGGCGTCCGCTACACGACGATCTATCTTGCCAACGAGGACCAGATCACGGATCCGGACCGCATTCTGCCGGGCCAGATTTTCGGTGTGCCGGACAAGGCGATGTCGGAAGAGGAATCGGAAGAGATGCATCGCAAGCGTCTGAAACAACTTCCCTGACGGCTTTTTGTCCGGCGCTCCATTGCGGCGGACCGACATGGGACCTATTTGAAATACAAAGAGCGGCGCCTTGAGAAAGGCGCCGCTTTTGATTGGAATTTAGCGAAGACGGGGACAGACGTTGGCAGCGCAGAAAAAAACGGTATCGGCGGATGCAGGCAATCCGCTGCAGACGATCATCAATCTCTGGCCCTATATGTGGCCGAACGACCGTGCGGATTTGAAGATGCGCGTCGTCTGGGCGACGGTGATCCTGCTGGTGGCCAAGGTCGTGCTGCTGCTCGTGCCGTATTTCTTCAAATGGTCGACGGATGCGCTGAACGGCAAGGCCGATCTGGTCGGCACGCTGCCGGTCTTCTTCACCGGCGCGGTCATGCTGGTGCTGGCCTACAATCTGGCGCGCCTGCTGCAGGCGGGGCTGAACCAGTTGCGCGATGCGCTGTTTGCCAGCGTCGGCCAGCATGCGGTCCGCCAGCTTGCCTATCGCACCTTCGTGCACATGCACCAGCTTTCCCTGCGGTTTCATCTGGAACGGCGCACCGGCGGCCTGTCGCGCATCATCGAGCGCGGCACCAAGGGCATCGAGACGATCGTCCGCTTCACCATCCTCAACACCGTGCCGACACTGATCGAGTTCCTGCTGACGGCGATCATTTTCTGGTGGGGCTATGGGTTCAGCTATCTCCTCGTCACCGCCGTCACCGTGGTCGTCTATATCTGGTTCACCATCAAGGCGAGCGACTGGCGCATCGGCATCCGCCGCGCCATGAACGACAGCGATACCGACGCCAATACCAAGGCGATCGATTCGCTCCTGAACTTCGAGACCGTCAAATATTTCGGCAACGAGGAAATGGAGGCGAAGCGCTTCGACCAGTCTATGGAGCGCTACGAGCGCTCGGCGACTCAGGTCTGGACCTCGCTCGGCTGGCTGAACTTCGGCCAGGCCGTCATCTTCGGCGCCGGTACGGCGATCATGATGGTGATGTCGGCCATGGCCGTGCAGCGCGGCGAGCAGACACTCGGCGATTTCGTCTTCATCAACGCCATGCTGATGCAGCTCTCCATCCCGCTCAATTTCATTGGCTTCGTCTACCGCGAAATCCGCCAGGGCCTGACGGATATCGAGCAGATGTTCGACCTCCTGGAAGTGCAGGCCGAGGTCACCGACATTCCGGATGCGGTGGAACTGGCGATCGACAAGGGCG
The DNA here is from genome assembly GCF_035497515.1 of Pararhizobium sp. Lineage (GTDB taxonomy): Bacteria > Pseudomonadota > Alphaproteobacteria > Rhizobiales > Rhizobiaceae > Pararhizobium. Next base: position 66,132 of record NZ_DATJDJ010000024.1, read on the forward strand.
CGATTGCCTTCAAGGACGTACACTTCGCCTATGACCCCGCCCGGCCGATCCTGAAGGGCATCACCTTCGACGTTCCGGCCGGCAAGACCGTCGCCGTCGTCGGTCCATCCGGCGCCGGTAAATCCACGCTCTCGCGGCTGCTCTACCGCTTCTACGATGTCCAGGAAGGCGCGATCACCATCGATGGCCAGGATGTTCGCGGCGTGAAGCAGAAATCGCTGCGCGCCGTCATCGGCATGGTGCCGCAGGATACGGTGCTGTTCAACGATACCATCGCCTACAACATCCGCTATGGACGCACCTCGGCCACGCAGGCCGAGGTCGAGACGGCGGCCGACATCGCCCAGATCGGCGGCTTCATCGAGAGCCTGCCGGAAGGCTACAACGCCATGGTCGGCGAGCGCGGCCTGAAACTGTCGGGCGGCGAGAAGCAGCGCGTTGCGATCGCGCGAACCGTGCTCAAGAACCCGCCCATCCTGATCCTCGACGAGGCGACCTCGGCGCTCGATACCCACACCGAGCAGGAAATCCAGGCGGCGCTCGATATCGTATCGCAGAACCGCACGACGCTGGTCATCGCCCATCGCCTGTCGACGGTCATCCATGCCGACGAGATCATCGTTCTCAAGGACGGCGGCATCGCCGAGCGCGGCACGCATGGGGAACTTATCGACCGTGACGGCCTTTACGCTTCCATGTGGAACCGCCAGCGCGAGGCGACGCAGGCAGAAGAAACGCTGAAGAAGGTACGAGAAAGCGACGATCTCGGCGTGGTGACGCGCGGTCCGGCAGCGTTGTGATAAGGGCGGACTGGGAGTTGCCACAGGCAAGCGGCCTATAGATAATTGGGTGCGCCGACGATTGGCTATTGGCTAATTCCTCCCGTGCATTGCCCGGCCCGGCGTTTCGCTGTACGTGCTGTTGCAATAAAATATGGAGACGCGAGTTCATGAGCTTGATCAATACGGTGCGCAACACGCTGGTCCCGGTGCATAACGAAGGGTATCCCTTCATCGCCGGTTTCTTCGTCGTTTCGCTGGTTCTCGGCTTTCTCTGGGAGCCGTTGATGTGGATCGGCTTTATTCTCACCGCATGGTGCGCCTACTTCTTCCGCGATCCCGAGCGCATGACACCGCTAGACGACGATCTGGTGATCAGCCCGGCCGATGGCCGCGTCTCGTCGATCGCGCTGATGACACCGCCGGAGGAACTCGGGCTCGGCGATGCGCCGATGCTGCGTATCACCGTGTTCATGAATGTCTTCAATTGCCACGTGAACCGCGCGCCGATGCGCGGCACGATCCGCCGCATCGCCTATCGCGCCGGCAAGTTCGTCAATGCCGAACTCGACAAGGCAAGCCACGAGAACGAGCGCAACGGTCTGGCGATTGAAACAGCGCACGGCACGATCGGTGTCGTCCAGATCGCCGGCCTCGTCGCCCGCCGCATCGTCTGCTGGGCACATGAAAGCGACACGCTGCAGCCGGGCGAACGCTTTGGCCTCATCCGCTTCGGTTCAAGACTTGATGTTTTCCTGCCGGCCGGAGCCGCCCCTCGGGTGAGCCTCGGCCAGACGGCGATCGCCGGTGAAACGGTTCTCGCCGAATTCGGTTCGCCAAAAGGCCCGGTCATCAGCCGTCGCGGTTGATGACAGCAGGCAAACAGGAACAGGAGCACGCCATGGAAACGCCCTTTCCGTCTTTTGAACCGAACGGCCCGAACGACGAGGCGCGTGGCCCCCGCCTGCGGGAAATCCCGTTGCGGCTGATCGTGCCCAACCTGATCACCGTGCTGGCCATCTGCGCCGGGCTGTCCGGCGTGCGTCTTGCCTTCGAAAACCGCTTCGAACTGGCCGTCGGCATGGTTCTGGTCGCGGCTTTTCTCGACGGCATCGACGGTCGCGTCGCCCGCCTGATGAAGGCCACGTCGAAATTCGGTGCGCAAATGGATTCGCTCGCCGACATCGTCAATTTCGGCGTCGCCCCGGCACTGGTGCTCTACGCTTTCGTTCTCGATCAGGCCCGTTCGCTCGGCTGGATCGCGGCCCTGATCTACGTCATCGCCGCCGGGTTGCGGCTTGCCCGCTTCAATGTGATGTCGGAGCGCGAGGTCAAGGCTAGCTGGCAATCGGAATATTTTGTCGGCGTACCTGCGCCGGCCGGCGCCATGCTGGTGCTGCTGCCGATGTATCTCGGGCTCCTGGGCATGGCTCCCGATCGGCCGATTGCGATCTTCGCCTCGGCTTACACGGTTCTGATCGCCTTCCTGCTGGTCAGCCGCCTGCCGGTCTGGTCCGGCAAGTCGGAAAATCGCGTCCGCCGCGATCTTGTTCTGCCGATCATCCTCTTCGTCGTGCTCTATGTCGCGACGCTAATGAGCTTCACCTGGGAAACCATGGTGATCACCGCCGTTGGCTACCTGATCAGCCTGCCGTTCGGAGCGCGCAAGTGGCAGAAGAAGTACGGCGACTGGCCGCTGCATCCGGATCATTTGATGACCACCGAAGACGGCCTGCCCGGCGACAAGAAATAGTCTGTAACCAACGCATGAAAAAGCCGCCGCGGGATATCTCGCGGCGGCTTTTTCATGTCGTCGTTCGGTGATCAGTCCGGCAGCCGGTAATCTACGATCCGATTTTCTCGGACGATAAACAGCTTGCCCGTTTCCGTCTGGCCGGGGCCAACGAGCGGCAGGAGTTTGGCGGCGATTTCTGACGGATGCGGCAGGGTTTTCGGATCTTCGCCGGGAACGGCCTGCGCCCGCATGGCGGTGCGCGTGGCGCCGGGATCGACCGAGAGGATGCGCAGCGGCAGGCGCTGCGTCTCGCCGGCCCAGGTGCGCGCCAAGGCTTCCACGGCGGCCTTGGAGGCGGAGTAGGGTCCCCAGAACGGCTTGCACTTGTGTGCGGCGCTGGAGGACAGGATGAGGGCGCGGCCGGCATCCGACTGCTGCAGCAGCGGATCGACCGAGCGGATCAGCCGCCAGGTTGCCGTCACGTTCACAGTCATCACCTTTTCGAACACCTTGGATTCGACGTGGCCGACCGGCGAGATGACGCCGAGCACGCCGGCATTGGCAACGAGGATATCGAGCTTGCCCCAGCGTTCGTGGATCGCGCCGCCGAGTTTGTCGATCGCGGCCATGTCTGCGAGATCGAAGGGCACGAGCGTGGCCGGCAGACCGCCCGCCGCCTTGATCGCATCGTCGAGATCCTCAAGGCCGCCAACAGTGCGGGCGCAGGCAATCACCTGCGCGCCGGCCTTGGCCAGTTCCAGCGCTGTGAAAAAGCCGATGCCGCGGGATGCGCCGGTGACCAGTGCAATGCGGCCCTTGAGATCGATCATGTCTGGATGGCTCCGAGTTTTTGATGCGGCTTGCTGTGCCATATGAATGGCTCCGGACGCAAGCCGGGATGGCGACGCGGATTGCGGTCGGCGAAATTGCCGCAGTTATGCAGTATATTTAAGCTGTTACAGCGACCTTTCCGCGTCATATTTGACGCGCGGCGCTGCCGTGAAAAAGACAAACGCCACCACCGGGAGACGGAAACGCTCTGACTACCGGTCTGCTGTCCGGATCAGCCGTTGCTGGCCAGGACCGAAAGCTTCAGCCCGGCGGTTTCGCCGTTCTTGTCGAGCAGGCGGGTGGGGTAATCACCGGTGAAATAGTGATCGGTGAACTGCGGACGGGCATTGTTGCGATCCTCGCCACCGACAGCACGGTAAAGACCATCGATCGACAGGAATTCCAGTGAATCCGCGCCGATATATTTCGCCATGGCCTTGATGTCGGCATACTGGTTCGCCAGCAGCTTGTCGGCATTGGGCGTGTCGATACCGTAGAAATCCGGATAGAAGATCATCGGGCTGGCGACGCGGATATGGACTTCCGTGGCGCCGGCATCGCGGATCATCTGGACGATCTTCAACGACGTTGTACCGCGCACGATGGAATCGTCCACCAGCACGACGCGCTTGCCTTCGATCATCGCCCGATTGGCGGAGTGCTTGAGCTTGACGCCGAAGGCTCGGATCTGCTGTGTCGGCTCGATGAAGGTGCGGCCGACATAGTGGTTGCGGATGATGCCATATTCGAAGGGAATGCCGCTCGCCTGGGCAAAGCCGAGAGCCGCCGGCGTGCCGCCATCGGGAACGGGAACGACGACATCGGCCTCGACCGGCGATTCCTTGGCGAGGTTGATGCCCATGTTCTTGCGGGCGACATAGACGCTGCGACCGCCGACGACGGAATCGGGGCGGGCGAAGTAGACATATTCGAACAGGCAGAGACGTTCCGGTTGCCGGTTGGCAGCCTTGCGCGCATCGATCTGGATCGAGCCATCCGGCTGGATCTCGCAGATGATGACTTCGCCGTTCTCGACGTCGCGGATGTATTTGGCGCCGATGATGTCCAGTGCGCAGGTTTCCGAGCAGAAGATCGGCTTGCCATCCAGTTCACCCATGACCAGCGGCCGGATGCCGATGGGATCGCGGGCGGCGATCAGCTTTGTGCGGGTCATCGCAACCATGGCATAGCCGCCTTCCATCTGGCGGATGGCATCGATGAAACGATCGGCGGTCGAGGAATGACGCGAGCGGGCGATCAGGTGAAGGACGACTTCGGTGTCGGAGGTCGATTGACAGATGGCGCCGGTGGCAATGATCTGGCGGCGCAGGGTCAGGCCATTGGTGAAGTTGCCGTTATGGGCGATCGCGATGCCGCCGACCTCGAGTTCGGCAAACAGCGGTTGAACGTTGCGCAGCGCCACTTCGCCGGTCGTGGAATAGCGCGTGTGGCCGATCGAGATCGAGCCGGGCAGTTTCGCCAGAACAGCCGGGTCGGTATAGTGGTCGCCGACAAGACCCATGCGCTTTTCGGTGTGGAACTGCTTGCCGTCGAAGGTGACGATACCGGCTGCCTCCTGGCCGCGGTGCTGCAGGGCGTGCAGCCCCAGCGCCGCCAGGGTCGCCGCATCGGGATGTCCCAGAATGCCGAAGACGCCGCATTCCTCGTGCAGCGTATCGCCATCGATCTCGTCGTGAATCTCTGCTGCTCGCAAATGGGTCATCGCTGTTGGCCTTTGTTCTGACGGCTGAAACGCGTTTGGCATATCGTATCAGATTTTCCGTCCTTCAAGTCGTCAGACCTGAGGGTTTCACATAGCATCATTGCAAAATGGACAGGGCCCGCCGGAGCGAGCCCTCATGTCGTTCGGTCGGACTTAGCCGTTGGTGCCGGCGTCGTTCGTGGCCGGCGTTTCCTCGGCCGGCGGCTGGGTGGTCGCGCCGCCGGTGCCTTCGTTTTCGCCTTCACCGGTCGTATCCTTGCCGCGCAGGCGGTCGAGGATCGTGGCATCGGCATTTTCAGGCAGAAGCGCGATCAGCTTGCCGCCGAGATTGTCGAGCAGCGGCTTGGATTTCGCGGTGGTGACCCAGACAGGCTGCTGCTGCGGAGCGACCAGCCAGTTGAAGAACAGCATGGCGACGACGACCAGCAGGACGCCGCGGGCGGCGCCGAACAGGAAGCCCAGCGTCCGGTCAAGTGCGCCGATGCGGCTGTCGATGATGAAATCGGCGATCCGCATGGTGATGAAGGAAATGATGATCAGCGCAATGAGGAAGATCACGCCGGCCGAGCCGATCATCGCGACCGTGTCGCTGCTGGTATAGTTCTTCGCAAAGGGCAGCAGGTGAGGATAGAGGAAATAGGCGGCAGCGGCAGCGCCGAGCCAGCTTGCGACCGACAGGACTTCCCGGGAAAAGCCGCGCACCATGGCCAGGATGGCCGAGAAAAGCGCGACGCCGAGAACGATACCGTCGAGAATTGTAATGGGCATATTGTCCTACTCCGAAACCGCCTGCTGCTCCGCGTGTCCGATTGGACCCGCATAGGACGCAGCACCCCAAATTAAATGCGCGACCCCACGCCGATTGTCCGCGAACCATATATCATCAAGTCGCAAGCGTCTTTCGATGGTCCATGATTGAACACTGTTTTCTCCGGAATTCGCCGATGTTTAACCAACGATTTCCTCAATCATCATCGTCCGTCTGCCGCAAGGCTGCCTTCGAGCCGGCAATGCGCGCCACCAGATCCGGCAGGCTTTCCATCTCCGCCCAGCTCATGCCGGCCCCCTTGGGCAGATCGGCTGAGGCAGACGGCAGGACAGCCTGTGAAAAGCCGAGCTTTTCGGCTTCTTTAAGGCGCTGGGCGGTATGCGCAACCGGCCGGATGGCGCCCGACAGACTGACTTCGCCGAAATAGACGCAATCGGACGGAAGGGCAAGACCGGCAAGCGACGAAACCAGCGCGGACGCGACGGCAAGATCGGCCGCGGGCTCGGTAATGCGATATCCGCCGGCAATGTTGAGGTAGACGTCGTGCTGGCCGAGCCGGACGCCACAATGGGCCTCGAGCACCGCGAGGATCATCGACAGTCGCGCGCCATCCCAGCCGACCACGGCGCGGCGCGGCGTGCCGAGCGATGTCGGCGCCACCAGCGCCTGGACCTCGACCAGCACCGGGCGGGTGCCCTCCATGCCGGCAAAGACGGCGGCGCCTGGCGATTTCGAATTGCGCTCGCCGAGAAACAGTTCGGACGGATTGGTGACTTCGCGCAGCCCCTTGTCGGACATTTCGAACACGCCGATCTCGTCGGTTGGTCCGAAGCGGTTCTTGACGGTGCGCAGGATGCGATAGTGATGACCCCGGTCGCCCTCGAAATAGAGCACGGCATCGACCATGTGCTCGACGACACGCGGACCGGCGATCTGGCCTTCCTTGGTGACATGGCCGACGAGCACGATGGCGGCGCCCGTCTGCTTTGCAAAACGGATCATCGCCTGCACGCCGGTGCGCACCTGCGTCACCGTTCCAGGCGCCGAATCGGCCGTGTCGCTCCACAATGTCTGGATCGAATCGATGATGGCGAGATCCGGCCGTTTGCCTTCGCCAAGCGTCGCCAGGATATCCTCGACATTGGTTTCTGCTGCCAGAAGCACGTCGGTATCGGCAGCGCCCAGCCGCTGGGCGCGCAGGCGAACCTGGGCAACGGCTTCTTCACCCGAGACATAGATGATCCGGTGGCCCTGCCGCGACAAAGCCGCCGCCGCCTGCATCAGCACCGTGGACTTGCCGATGCCGGGATCGCCGCCGATCAGCACTGCCGATCCGCGCACGAAGCCGCCGCCGGTCGCCCGGTCGAGTTCGGAAATACCGGTCGTGATGCGCGGTGCATCCTCGATTTCACCGGACAGGGTCGTCAGCGCCACCGGCCGGCCCTTCTTCGGCGTCCTGCCGGGACCGGCGCCAATGCCACCCATCGGGTCTTCCTCGACGATGGTGTTCCACTGGCCGCAGCCTTCGCATTTTCCAACCCAGCGGGTGTGAACCGTGCCGCAGTTCTGGCAGATGAATTGTGTCCGGGCTTTCGCCATCAAATTTCGCTTTCGGGGAAGTCTATCGGGGAAATGTCCTGGCGGCCATGAAGGATGCGGACGATGTAGATATGGGATTCTTCGACGCGGAAATAAATGCAGCGGTCGCGATAAGGCAAGGCACGGAGTCGTTGACTGAATTGATTGCGTGCAACACCGGGAGAGCCGGTTTGCGCGACCGAATTGATCTTCAAATGGATGTCGAGGACGAACGCGGCAGCAGCGGGTGGATTTTCCGCCGCGCTGTATTTGTAGATTGATCGGAGATCCGCCCGGGCGGCACGGGAAAAAACCGCCTTGCGACTCTTAATCGTCATGCTGCCCGTACATTATATCGTGCAGAAGAGCCTCTCCGTCGGCGTATTCGTAAACGCGACCAACGGCGATATCATCCTCGCCCTCTCTGATAAGCCTCTTCAATTCCGCAAATTTTGCCTCATCGCGCTCCAGCAGCCGCAGCCCGGCCCGAACGACTTCACTCGCATTGTTGAAGCGTCCTCGTGTGACCTGCTCGGTGATGAAAGCGTCGAAATGATCGCCGATGACAAAGGATTTCTTGGCGTTGGACATCGGAGTTCTCCTTTGTGTCACGCATAGCATAGAGTGAGAACAGTTCCTACCCTCCTATGCCTCGACATAAGCTCGCTCGTACCGGCTCCCGAGGCTGGTGAGCATCTCGTAGCCGATGGTTCCCCCGGCGCGGGCGACGTTGTCGACGGCGATGTTCCTGCCGAACAGTTCGATATAGTCGCCGGGACGGGCGGCATTTTCCGGCAGGTCGGTGACGTCGAACAGGGTGAGGTCCATGGTAACACGGCCGAGTTGCGGAATTTTCACGCCATGCAGGAAGCCATAGGCGCCCCCTGGGGAGGCCTGGCGCAGGGTAACGCCGCCGCCGGAAAGCGAACGGTGGTAGCCGTCGGCATATCCAACGGCAGCGATCGCCACGCGGCTGTCGCGGGTGAACTGCGCCGAGCCGCCATAGCTTCCCGTATCCCCCTTGCTGGCATTGCGGATCACCAGAATGCGGGCCTCCGCAGTGACCACGGGCGTCATCGGGTTCGGCATGTCGTTGACGGCTTCGCCGCCATAGACCGCAATGCCCGGCCGCGTCAGGTCGAAATGGAAATCGGGTCCGAGATGGACGCCGCCAGAATTGGCAAGGCTTGATTCGACGCCTTCGAAAGCTGCCGTAACCGTTCGGAAAGATTCAAGCTGCCGGCGATTGAGCGGATGGGACGGATCGTCGGCGCAGGCGAGGTGGCTCATCACCAGGATAGGCGAGAAGCTTGCCGGACGGGCAGGATCGTTGGCAAGCGTCAGTGCTTCCTCGACGGTCAGACCCAGCCGCTTCATGCCGGTATCGACATGGAGGACGCAGGGGTGATCGCCGCGCTCCGACAGCGTCGACATGAACAAGGCGAGCTGTTCCTCGGAGTTGATGATCGGGATCAGGTCGTTGTCGAAGAACAACCGTTCGTTTCCGGGCCACATGCCGGCGAGGATATGGATGCGGCCGTCCGGTACCAGGGGGCGAAGTGCTGCGCCTTCCTCGGCATTGGCGACGAAGAAATCGCGGGCGCCGGCGCGGTAGAGCGTGCTTGCGGCTGGTTCGATGCCGATGCCATAGGCATTGGCTTTCAACACCGCGGCCGCTCGCGCCTTGCCGGAGAGCGTGTTCATTGCCCGCCAGTTGTCGGCAAGCGCGCCGAGGTCGATGGTGAGGCGGTTGGACGCGGCCTCGAAGGCGGCATCAGCGGAGGAGGGGTCGTGCAAAATAGCCATGCGGAGAGAGATACAGCCAAGCAGGTTGCTCTGCAATCGCCGGCCTGCCTTGGCAGTTCTGTCTTTCGCAGAAGGGAAGGAATGTTGGCGGCAGTCGCCGGATCCGGTTCTCTGCCGCCGCTTCAATGATCAACCAAGCGCGGACATAATGGCCGGTTCGACTTCCATGAAGCCCTCATAGATCATCTTCAGCGCCACGAAAAGGATGATGGCGAGACCCAGATAGGAAATCCAGGGAAACCGGTTGAGCAGCTTGGCGATGAACGAGGCAGCGATGCCCATCAGCGCGACCGACACGGCAAGGCCGAGGATGAGGATGTTCGGGTGTTCGCGGGCGGCACCCGCAACGGCCAGAACGTTGTCGAGCGACATCGAGACGTCGGCGATGACGATCTGGAGAGCCGCCTGCTTCAGCGTCTTGCGCGGTGCGCCGGAGCCGACAGAGCCGTCCTTGTCGAGATCCTCGCCGGTCAGGGATTCCAGACCTGCATGCTCTTCATGGGCGGCAGTGCGCAGTTCGCGCCACATCTTCCAGCAGACCCAGAGAAGCAGGATGCCGCCGACCAGCAGCAGGCCGAGGATTTGCAGCAGCTGCGTTGCAAGAAGGGCGAAAATGATGCGCAGGACGGTGGCGGCGGCAATCCCGATCAGAATGGCCTTGCCGCGCTGTTCCTTGGGAAGTCCGGCAGCGGCGAGACCGATGACGATGGCATTGTCGCCCGCCAGAACAAGATCGATCGCAAGGACCTGGAGCAACGCGATAAAGGCTTCCATGAGTGGATTTTCCCTAGACTGAGATGTCGTTCGCGGCGAAACCGTCGCGATACTTTGCCGGTTTTATTTTCGATTATCCGGAAGAGCGCGGATTTGCAACACGATGCGGCGGAGCGACCGCACGACCCGCATGATGGTGCTCAATGTTCCTCGTATTGCGTGAAGCTCGGGTCGGCGAGGTCCGTAAAACGGGTAAATTCGGACTGGAACGCGAGTTTCACCGTGCCGGTCGGTCCGTGACGCTGTTTGGCGATGATCACGTCGGCCGTGCCCTTCACCTTTTCGAAGGTCTGCTTCCATTCTTCGTATTTCGGGTCGAATTCGTCGCGTGGCTCCATGTTCTTCACATAGTATTCCTCGCGGAACACGAACAGCACGACGTCGGCGTCCTGCTCGATCGAGCCGGATTCGCGAAGGTCGGAGAGCTGCGGGCGTTTGTCCTCGCGGCTTTCCACCTGACGCGACAGCTGCGAGAGCGCGATGATCGGCACGTTCAGTTCCTTGCCGAGCGCTTTCAGGCCGGTGGTGATCTGGGTGATTTCCTGCACGCGATTGTCGCTGGACTTTCCCGAACCGGTCATCAGCTGGATATAGTCCACCACGAGGCAATCGAGGCCGCGCTGGCGCTTGAGCCGGCGCGCGCGCGCCGAAAGCTGGGCGATCGAGATACCACCCGTCTGGTCGATATAGAGCGGGACCTTCTGCATCATCTGGCTGCAGGCAACGAGCTTTTCGAAGTCGTGTTCGGAAATATCGCCGCGGCGGATTTTCGAGGAGGAGACTTCGGTCTGCTCGGAGATGATACGGGTTGCCAGCTGCTCGGACGACATTTCGAGCGAATAGAATCCAACGACGCCACCGTTCTTGGCCTTCATCGAACCATCCGCCTGGACTTCGGGCTCGTAGGAGGCGGCGATGTTGTAAGCGATGTTGGTGGCAAGCGAGGTCTTGCCCATGCCCGGGCGTCCGGCCAGTACGATCAAGTCGGAGCGCTGCAGGCCGCCCATACGCGCGTCGAGCGACAGGATGCCGCTGGAAATGCCGGACAGATGGCCGTCGCGTTCGAAGGCCTGGCCAGCCATGTCGATGGCGAGCGCCACCGCGTCGTTGAACGCCTGGAAGCCGCCGTCATAGCGGCCGGTTTCGGCGAGCTCGAACAGCCGGCGTTCGGCATCCTCGATCTGGCTCTGCGGCGGCATGTCGAGCGGCGCGTCATAGGCGATGTTGACCATGTCCTCGCCGATGGTGATCAGCGAACGCCGCAGGGCAAGGTCATAGATCGCCCGGCCATAGTCCTCGGCGTTGATGATCGAAACGGCTTCCGAGGCGAGGCGGGCAAGATATTGCGCCACCGTCATGTCGCCGACCTTTTCGTCCGCCTTCAGGAAGGTCTTGATGGTCACCGGATTGGCCGTCTTGCCCATGCGGATGATGTCGCCGGCCACTTCGAAGATCTTGCGATGCAGCGGCTCGTTGAGGTGGACCGGCTTCAGGAAGTCCGAGACGCGGTAGAAGGCATCGTTGTTGACGAGGATCGCGCCCAGCAGCGCCTGTTCGGCTTCAAGGTTGTTCGGCGCTTCGCGATATTGCGCTTCCGTCTGGTCCTTGGCGATGGGGGCAAGTCTGCGCGCGATCTCGTTCATGGCGTTCCGTCTCTGTCTCAGGTGGCTGTGCCATCGTGTGCGACCCGCAAAGCCGATGGTCAAGAGCGCCGCACCGATAGTTTTCGATGCATCGCGTCTCGCGGTCTGCCTTCACCGTTGTTCACAGGGGCTGTCGGAATAACACGGATATTCCGGCAATGCAGGCATTAACGCTTGACCGGCTTCTGCGCGAATCGCGTTGCTGCTGCCTTGCCCCGCCATTTTAATCCGCCTTGCCGCCCTTCACACGATTTTTTGCCACCGCCAATGGTGTGGGTTGAAAATCCCATCGGTAGCGGCTAGATAGGGTGTAAATAGTTAGCACACTAATATTATGAAGAAGGTATGAAATGCTCAACGCCGCCGTCAATCGCGAACTGTTCGATGCACTGTCCTCGGTGAACCGCAAGCTGCGGGCTCTGTTTGATGCGCGCGTGAAGGAGAGGGGGCTGACCCTGTCGCGCGCCCGTGCCCTGTTCGCGCTCTCCCGGCGCGACGGTCTCAACCAGCGCGAACTGGCCGAGGAACTCGGCATCGAGACGCCGACCATCGTGCGCCTGCTCGATGGCATGGAAAAGCAGGGCTTCATTGAACGCCGGGTCGAGGCAAGCGACCGGCGCGCCAAGCAGATTCACATGACGGAGCATGGCCGGAGCATCGCCGATGAGATCGACAGGCTCGCCTGCGAAATCCGCGAGCAGGTGCTGGGTGATGTCGATGCAAGAGACAAGGCGACAGCCTTGCAGGTCATCGGTATGATGACGGGCAATATCCTCGCCATCACCAGGAAATGACCGGGAGATGAGTGTCGCGGTTCATGGAAATGCGATCGATGACCGCGATGCCGACGCGGCGCCGGTTGTCGTGGCGGTACCGGAACCCGTACCGCCAGCGCCCGCGCCGATGACACCGGCGAGAGCCGCGATCTATATGGCCTCCTCGGTCCTGCTGTTCCTGACGCAGGGCCTCGGCATGAACCTGCTCAACGCCAATATCTATCAGCTGCAGGGCTCGCTTTCGGCGACGACGACGGAGATCGCCTGGCTGTCGGCGGCCTATATGGCGCCTTACGCCTCCATGTCGATCGCGCTGTTCAAGATCCGGTCGCAATTCGGCCTGCGGCCCTTTGCCGAACTCAGCATCATCTGCTTCGTCATCGCCTCGATCCTCAACCTGTTCGTCTCCGACCTGCATTCGGCAATCGTCGTCCGCTTCCTCAGCGGCATGGCGGCCGCGCCTCTATCGACGCTTGGCTTCCTTTACATGCTCGAGGCCTTTCCGTCGGCGCGCAAGCTTTCGGTGGGGCTCAGCCTCGCGCTCCTGAACACGACGCTGTCGGCTCCGATCGCCCGGATCATCTCGCCGTCGCTGATGGAACTCGGCGGCTGGCATGCGCTCTATACGTTCGAGATGGGGCTGGCGCTGATTGCCCTGCCGGTCGTCTACCTCCTGCATTTGACCGCGCCGCCGCGCGCCAAGGTCATCCAGAAGATGGATATCCTCAGCTACCTGCTGCTCGCCACCGGCTTCGGCTGCCTGGCGGTGTTCCTGACGCTGGGGCGGCTCTACTGGTGGTTCGAGGCGCCGTGGCTCGGCCTCCTGCTGGCCTGCTCGATCACCGCCCTGACGGTGATGGTGGTTATCGAGTTGCCGCGCAAGATGCCGCTCCTCGACATGCGCTGGCTCTTCACCCGGGAGAACATGCACATGGCCGGCATCCTCCTGCTTTTTCGGGTCGTCAGTTCCGAGCAGACGACAACGGCGGCGAATTTCTACATGCAGCTCGGCCTGCTCAATGACCAGACCCGGTCGATGTATGCGGTCATCCTCCTGGCATCCATTGCCGGGGGATTGGTGTGTACCGTCCTGATGATGACGCGCTATGTGGAAACGGCGCATGTGCTGGCGCTGGTGCTGATTGCCGCCGGCGCGTGGCTCGACAGTCAGTCGACCAGCCTGACGCGGCCGGAGCAGATGTATCTCAGCCAGGCCATGGTCGCAGCCGGCGCGGCTATGTTCCTGCCACCGGTCATGTCGAAGGGGTTTGCCGCCGTTCTGGCCAAAGGCGTCGGCTACGTCGTCAATTTCCTGGTGATCTTCCTCTTCACCCAGAGCATCGGCGCGCTTTGTGCGCAGGCGGCGCTTGGCACCTTTGTCACTATCCGCGAAAAATTTCACTCGAATGTTCTGGTAGAGCACATCCTTCTGACCAATCCTTTCGTCGCCCAGCGCGTTTCGCAGCTATCCGGCACCTATGGCAAGGTCATCACCGACAAGTCGTTGCTGAATGCCGAGGGTTTGCAACTGCTGGGTCAGCAGATCACGCGCGAAGCCAATATCCTTGCCTATAACGACGCCTTTTTCGTCATTTTCATCGCAGCTTCCATCGGCCTTGCCCTGTTGCTTGGGCATCTCGCCTGGTCGAGGCTGATCCGCCCGGTGATGAAGGTCCCGGCTGCCACCACATCCTCCTGACAGGTCTTGTTCCATGTTGAATACACTTCGTTCCCCCGCAGCCATCCTGACGCTTCTCGCTGGTCTCACCGGCGTGTTGCTTGTTCTCTATGCCTGGCGCCTGCCGCCCTTTGCCACCACCGTCGAAATGACCGACAATGCCTATGTTCGCGGCTATGTGACCATCGTCAGCCCGCAGCTCTCCGGATATGTCTCGAAAGTGGCCGTGAAAGACTATGAGGCGGTGAAGGCCGGGCAGATCCTCGTCCAGATCGACGACCGGATCTATGCGCAGAAACTGGCCCAGGCAAAGGGGACGCTGGATACGCAAAAGGCGTCGCTCGCCAATTCGCACCAGCAGGAACTTGCGGGCAAAGCGAGCATCGCGGCAAGCGAAGCCCAGCGCGACAGCGCCAACGCCACCTATACTCGTGCACAGCAGGCCTGGAGCCGCGTCCAGCCGCTGGCTGAAAAGGGGATCGCTACATCGGTGGATGTCGATACAGCGCAGGCGACCCTCGAGCAGGCAAAGGCTGGCGTCGATCAGGCAACGGCAACCATCGAAGTGTCGCGCCAGACCCTCGCGACCACAATCGGTTCACGCGCCGGGCTGGAGGCTGCCGTGCGCAGCGCGGAGGCTGCGGTGCAACTGGCTCAGATCGATCTCGACAATACGACGATCACCGCGCCCCAGGACGGCAAGCTCGGCGAGGTGGGAGCACGGCTCGGTCAATATGTGACAGCGGGTACGCAATTGATGGCGATCGTGCCGAAGGATGTCTGGATCATCGCCAATTTCAAGGAAACCCAGCTGGATGGCATGAAGATCGGCCAGCCGGTCGTCTTTACTGTCGATGCCTTGAGCAAGGCGGAACTGAAGGGGTATGTCGAAGGGTTTTCGCCCGCCGCCGGCTCCGAGTTCAGCGTCATCCGCGCCGACAACGCGACCGGCAATTTCACCAAGGTCGCCCAGCGTGTCGGTGTCCGCGTTTCGATCGATGCCGGCCAGCCACTGGCCGATATGCTGGCGCCGGGCATGTCCGTCGAGGTGCGGATCGACAAGGCCGCCGAACCGCGGGCCGCGAACTGATTTTTCCAACCCTGAACGCAAGAAAGCCCGTGACGGTGTCACGGGCTTTCCTGTCTCGAATGAACGAAAGGCTTATTCGTCTTCGCCGTCGAATTCGGCTTCCGGGTTGAAGAAGTCTTCAGCCTTCAGCGCATCTTCGTCCACGCCGTAGATGGCGTCGGCGGAGGTCAGGCTTTCGCCCTTGAGCTGGCGTTCTGCCTCATCGGCCGAGCGGGCGACATTCATCTGAACCTTGATTTCGACTTCCGAATGCAGGTGCAGCACGACGTCGTGCAGGCCGATGGTCTTGATCGGGTTGTTGAGATCGACCTGGTTGCGGCCGATGTTGAAGCCTTCAGCGGCCAGAACGTCGACGATGTCGCGGGCAGCGACCGAACCGTAGAGCTGACCGGTTTCGCCGGCCGAACGGACGACGATGAAGGACTTGCCGTCGAGCTTTTCAGCAACCGACTGGGCTTCGGACTTGCGCTCGAGGTTGCGGGCTTCGAGCGTTGCGCGCTCGGATTCGAAACGCTTCTTGTTGGCGTCGTTGGCGCGCAGAGCCTTGCCGAGCGGCAGCAGGTAGTTGCGGGCAAAGCCGTCGCGAACCTTGACGGTTTCGCCCATCTGGCCGAGCTTGGCAACGCGTTCGAGAAGAATGACTTGCATTGGTTTGATCCTTTCAGGTGTCAGTTCAGAGGTCTTTTGTTTCAGTCTCAGGTGTTTTCCCCGTCGGCGACAGCGCGATGGCGCGCCGTGTATCCATCAGGCCCGACAGGAGAAAGAAGAATGCCGGGATCGTGAAGATCAGGACCGACATATAGCCAAGCCACAGCACCGGAAGCCGCCAGGCCTTCCCGCGCGTGCGAAAGTGAAAAACAGCAAAGCCGGCCAGCAGGAAACCCGCGCCGAACGTGCCGCAAACGAGCGCGCCGACGATCGACGGCAGACCGCCCGCGAAAGCCAGGAGCAGGCCGCCGAGAAAAGCGAAGATCGACAGACGATGCATGCGCAGCGTCGAGGGCATGTCCTCGCGCGGACGCAGGTTCTTGCCCGAGGTCTGGACGATGCGCGTCGCGATATAATAGGCGGCAAACAGCATCAGGACCCAGATCGCACCCTGCGCCAGCGGCAGGCCGAGGCTGAACAGGGACTTCAACTGAGCGATCGAGGCTGCGTCCGGATTGTACAGCGGTTCCTGCGCCTTGAGCGCCTGCAGCACCACGTCGATCATCGTGTCGGACATGGTGGTGTCGTAACCGATGATGACGCCGATGATGATCATGCCGATCGTCACCAGGATGGCGAGATGCGTGAGGATGTCCGAGAGCGGATACCAGGCAAGCGCGCCTTCCGGTCCGCCGAGTTCCGACGCTGGCCGCGCCAGATTGGCGAGGTGGCTGATCCACGCGGCGGGGATCAGCGTGATGACGGCAATCAGGAGCGCGAACCAGGGGGAGACGATGACTGCGCCGATGAGGCTCGCGACCACGACGGAAACGACCGTTGCGGCATTCCCCCATCCGAGGCCGGCGATGAGAATGGGAAGAGCGGACGCGGCATAAAGCACGATCGCAAACGACGACTGCGTATTCGCGCCCAGCGAGAGCAGGGCGGCGGTCACACCGGCGAGGGCGCCGGTCAGCAGCGATGTTGCATTCAGTGTCGTCACGGTCGCTGTCCTGCTTATCAAGCAGTTAGAGGCGTTTCCTCAGGACAGGAACCAAGCCCCAACATGGGTTTTAGCGCATCTGCGCCGGTGTTTCCGATCCGCGCCCAACGCGGAAGGGAGAAGGTGAGGCGATGTCTGGGCATGCGCCTCACCCTGAGTCGGTTTACGCAGGGTCAACTGACCCGCGCAGAGTCATGTATTAGGACATGACGTAGGGCAGGAGGCCGAGGAAGCGGGCGCGCTTGATGGCCTGGGCCAGTTCGCGCTGCTTCTTCTGGGAAACGGCCGTGATGCGGGACGGGACGATCTTGCCGCGCTCGGAAATGTAGCGCTGCAGAAGACGGATGTCCTTGTAGTCGATGCGCGGCGCATTGGCACCCGAGAAGGGGCAGGTCTTGCGACGGCGATGGAACGGGCGACGTGCCGGAGCGGACAGGGTATCAGCCATAATTTCTCTCCTTATGCCCGGTCTTCGCGCGGACGGCGCGGACGGTCTTCACGATCACCACGGTCCGGGCGCGGGCCGCGGTCGCCGAAGCTGCCACGGTCCGGACGGTCGCCATCACGGCGCGGACGGTCGTCGCGGTCGCGCTTCTGCATCATGGCGGACGGGCCGTCTTCATGCTTCTCGACAGCGATGGTCATGTAGCGAAGAATGTCTTCGTTGATGCGCATCTGGCGCTCGACTTCGTGAACGGCCGGTGCCGGAGCATCGATGTCCATCAGAACGTAATGCGCCTTGCGGTTCTTGTTGATGCGGTAGGTCAGGGACTTGAGGCCCCAGTTTTCTACGCGCCCGACTTTTCCGCCATTGGCTTCCAGTACACCCTTGTACTGTTCGACGAGAGCGTCGACCTGCTGTGCGGAAATATCCTGCCGGGCAAGGAATACATGTTCATAAAGAGCCATGAGGCTTTGCCTTTCTTGCGTTAATCGTCACCCGGAAATCGGCGGCTAAGCCTCAACGACTGTTCAAGTGGCTGCGGACAGCCGGCAAGAAAGTGTTGTTTCGAGACGGTCGAGAGCGGAGACACGGGAGGCTGGACCCCTCTAGGTCCTGACAGGTTTCTTAAGGGAAACCGGCCCTCCGTTCAGCCACCAGCCAGAAGACCGGGTGTTGCGAACAGCGCGCTTATACGCATTTTCGGCGCGGAAGCAAGGGGCGGGGGGAAATTAGCGCGCACCGGCGCCGCCAGTCCAGCTTTCAGGCCGGCCGGCGCAAGCGTGAAAGACGGGGGCGCATTGCCGGGTTGGAGCGGAAACTTTCCGCCGGCGCCGGGCGGCCGACATAGAAACCCTGGACCTGATCGATACGGAATTCCCGCATCAGTGCCAGCTGCTCGCCTGTTTCCACGCCCTCGACGAGAATCTTGTGGCCGCGATTGCGGATCAGGCCGACAATGTCCTGCAGCATGGCCTTGCCCTTGGCGCTGTCGCTGTCGTGGAGAAACGAACGATCGATCTTCACCGTGTCGAAATCGATCAGCCGGAGCCAGGAAAGCCCGGCGAAACCGGTGCCGAAATCATCGAGCCATATCTTGATGCCCAGCACCTTCAGGTCCGCGATACAGCGCAGGATGTCCGAATGCATCTCCATTTCGAGGCCTTCGGTGATTTCGAAGGCCAGCCTGTCGCCGGCCACGCCCGCCTCGCTGAGGATCGCCGCGACGGAGGCTGCGAAGCCCGGCGCTTTCAACTGGATGGGCGAGACATTGACGCTGACGACGCGGGCGTGATCCCCGACGAGGATCTCCTCGCAGACTGTCCGGATTGCCCAGCGCCCGAGTTCCAGGATGGCGCCGGTACGTTCGGCGATCGGAATGAACAGGCCGGGCGTGACCGAGGTTCCATCCAGCATCTTCAGGCGCATCAGGGCTTCGGCCGCCTCGACCTCGCCCGAGACGACGTTCTGGATCGGTTGATAGACGAGCGAAACCAGGTTCTGGTCGATCGCTATCTTCAGGAGAGCCGCGATATTCTCGCTCTCGTCGCTGCTTTGCGGATCGTTGGGGTCGAACAGCCGGGCGCAATCGCGGCCACTCGCCTTTGCCGCGTAGAGCGCGCGATCCGCCTCGTGGATGATCTTTTCGAGCTTCGAACCGGACTGGATGCGCGTGAAGGAGGCGCCGACGCTGACGGTGACGATCGACATGCCGTCCCGTCGCTGGCCGTGCGCGAGCGCCATGTCGCGCACGGTGGTGCAGATGGCGTCGGACAGTTCGGCGACCTCGTCGGTGGTATCGAGGCGGGCGAGAACGATGAATTCCTCGCCGCCGTAGCGCCCGATCGACCCATTGTACCGCTCGATCATCGTGCTGAGCGCGTCGGCGACCAGGATGAGGCAACGATCTCCTTCCTGGTGGCCATAGCAATCATTGTATTTCTTGAAGAAATCCACATCGATGAGGATAGCCGCAAAGCTGCGGCCGTAGTTCTGCCAATCGTTCCAGTGGTTGCGCAAGGTCTGATCGACGGCCCGGCGATTGTCCAGCCCCGTCAACGGGTCGGTGTTGGACAGCCGCAGGAGCGCCTTTCCGCGTTCGGTGGCTTCCTTTTGCTGGATTCTCGCTTCCAGCGCATTGAGGAAGACCTTGTAGCGCTCCCTGTTGAGCTTCCAGTTCACATAGGAGGTGAAGACGAAACACGAAAGATAGAAGGTGCCGAATGCGATCCTGTAGGTGGCGTCGGCTGCGGTGAAGGACTGTAGCGCGACGAAGAAGATCAGCAGAATGACGACGGACGAAATCCAGGAAAGGCGGAACTGGAAGCTGAAGAACAGATTGACGCTCATCATGAAGATGGCGCCGAAGACCATGTAATAGGATATGCTCTTGATATCCGCGGTCATCATGGCGGGGTATAGCCAGCCTATATAGGCGAGCACGACAGCGGCTGCCGCGGTGGCATCGATCCTGTTTGCGCTGACATTCAGGTGCAACTGGATTTCAAGGGCTGCGAGGGCGATGATGCCGACCGCGAAGCGCGCGGCGATCGTATAGAGCGCCACATCCGGGACAAGCAGAATATCGGTGGCCGAGAACAGAAGGTAGGAGCCGACGGCGATCCACAGGCCCTGTCTGGTGGCGTGCTTGCGCGCGCTCTCGCTTTCGTCCCGATAGAGCGTGCGAAGTTCGGCTGAAGCCGGTCTGGATGGCTCAGCATGGAGATCGATCTCAACTACCTCGGCCAGCGTGTGCTTCATGCACAGATCCATTGCGTTACGTCGCATTCCTGCAGTTTCGGCCCCCGTTCAACGGTTGGCACCGCCCTGAATTCGCCTTCGATATCTGGACGGAACTATACCAGAAACAGGCAGCAATCTTCGGGATAATAGAGAAAACACATTAAGTTTCTCTGAATTTGACGACCGGCAGGGTGTGCCGGATCGTGTCGCTGCATCAAGGTTGCATTAACCATGGCGTGTAAAAATCGGGCGCGCATCTGGCCTTTCGCAGGTTCTTCCGCATACTGTTAACAATCCATTAACGGAAGAGTTTCGAGTGACCCAATTACAGATAGTTCTCGACGGCGAAAGCCTGATTACCCCGCAAGCGATCACCAACGAGCTTTCCTCGTCCAAGACTGGTCTTCATGACGAGCAACTGGCGACGGGCAGGGCGGAGGTCGCCCTGATCCTGAGAATCGCCCTGCAGCGGATCGAAGAGGGCCGGGATCCGGCCCAAACCGTGAAGCAGCTGATCGGCGCGCTTCACGACACTCGCAACAAGGTCGAGCCAAGTGTCTGGCAGGCGCTGATCCAGATCATACAGGGCCATCCGGCTGCAGCGATCTTCCAGCAGGATCCGTTCACGCGCTGGTCTTTCGAAAAGCCGCGCGGCTATTCCGGCGATGCGACCTTGATCGACTTTATCTATGGCCATCCGAGTGTTGCCGATGAAGTGGCGCGATCGACCGCGCTTGGCCGCGGGATCTACGAATATACGCGGAATGCCCCGGGCCCCGTCGCCGTGCGCGAACGCCGCGACATCCTGACCAGATATGTCGATGAAATCGCCGCCGAACGCGGTGGTGAGGCCGAAATCCTGACGGTGGCCGCAGGGCATCTGCGCGAAGCCGATACATCGGTCGCGCTGCGCGACGGCCAGATCAAGCGCTGGGTGGCTCTCGACCAGGATCCGATCAGCATCGGCTCGATCGCGCGTGATTTCAGCGGCACCTGCATCGAGGCGGTCGATGGATCCGTGCGGGGGCTGCTCAGCAAGAAGCACCAGCTCGGAACGTTCGACTTCATCTATGCGGCCGGTCTCTATGACTATCTGGCCGACAAGGTCGCGGTGAAGCTGACCCAGACCTGCATGGACATGCTCAAGCCGAACGGCGTCTTCCTTTTCGCCAATTTCGCGAGCGACATGGCCGATGACGGTTATATGGAGTCCGTCATGAACTGGGCGCTGCTGCTGCGCTCGGAAGCGGATATGTGGAACGTCATCAATTCCAGCGTCGAGCGTAACACGGTCGAGGCGAGCGTCGAGTTCGGCGAAAACCGCAATATCGTCTACGGGATCATCAGGAAGCGTTCGTAAACGCTCGACCCCGCTTTCATCATGGCCTGCCGCATGCGGCAGGCCATGATGTTTTCAGCGATCTCCCGGCCCATGAAGACCGGCCTCGGCATCGCTGGTTCCATCGACTCGGGGACCGATTTACATCGGTGCGGGATGGGCCTTGTGCAACTCGGCGATCCCCTTGAGCACCTCCGGCGACAGCGTGATGTCGGCGGCGCCGATATTCACCTTCAATTGCTCCATGCTGGTTGCCCCGATGATGATCGAGGTCATGAAGGGTCTCGTCAGGCTGAAGGCCAGCTGCATCTGGGCAAGATCGAGGCCATGCGCCCGGGCAAGTCCGGCATAGGCCTTCACGGCGGGCTCCTGGTTCGCCGTATAGCGGCCGCCGAGATCGCCGTTGATGCTGAGTCTCGACCCTTCAGGGCAGGCGCCGTCGATATATTTTCCGGTCATCAGTCCGGCGGCAAGCGGCGAGAACGCAAGAAGGCCGACATCCTCGTGATGGCTGACTTCCGACAGGTCGAGGTCATGGGTCCGGTAGAGCAGATTATATTCGTTCTGGACCGAGGCGATGCGCGGCAGCCCGTGCTCTTCCGCCAACCCCAGCATTGCCATGACGCCCCAGGCGGTTTCGTTGGAAAGCCCGATTGCGCGCACCTTGCCCTCGCGCACGAAGGCATCGAGCGTTTCGAGCACTGTCAGTAGATGGTCGCGCACGGCCGTCTTGTCCTGCCCCGAGGGATCATAGGTCCAGGTCTGGCGGAAATGGTAGTGGCCGCGCGTCGGCCAGTGCATCTGGTAGAGATCGATATAATCCGTGCGCAGCCGCTTCAGGCTTGCTTCCAATGCCTGGCGCATGCTTTGCGGGCCGGGCGGCGTGCCGTTCCGGATATAGTCGCGACCGGGGCCGGCGACCTTGGTGGCGACGACCGCATCGCCGCGCCTGCCGGTCTTTGCCAGCCAGGTGCCGATATAGGTCTCGGTCAATCCGTATGTCTCCGGACCGGCCGGCGTCACCGGATAGAGTTCCGCCGTGTCGATGAAGTTGATACCGTGGGCGAAGGCATAGTCCATCTGCTGATGGGCCTCCGCCTCCGTGTTCTGTGTGCCCCAGGTCATGCTGCCGAGGCAGATTTCGGAAACTTTGATGCCGGTACGGCCGAGTAACTTGATACGCATGGATGCCTTCGATCTGATTTCGCGGGGAATGTAGTGGCTCTTTTGCGGGGAGCAAGCAAAAAGCACGGAAACATCGCGGAAGTATATGCCGGGCGCTGAAAGCTTGACTCGGACGCCGGGAATGTGAATGGAAAGGGAAAAGTCGAAGCTCGCCTATATGCGGGCGAAGACATTATGACGACATTATAATGAAACGGCGCGACCGTCGCGCAGCAGGGAAGGATCGGCCTCATGGCTATCGCGTTCACATTTCCAGGCCAGGGCAGCCAGTCGATCGGCATGGGCAAGGATCTGGCCGATGCCTTCCCGCAGGCGGCACAGGTCTTTGCCGAAGTCGACGACGCGCTCGGCGAAAAACTCTCCGACATCATGTGGAACGGGCCGGAGGAGACGCTGACGTTGACGGCGAACGCCCAGCCGGCGCTGATGGCGGTATCAATCGCGGCCCTGCGGGTGCTTCAGGCCGAAGGTCTCGATCTCAAGTCGAAGGTCGCCTACGTGGCCGGCCATTCGCTTGGCGAATATTCGGCTCTCTGCGCGGCCGGCACCTTTTCGCTCGCCGATACCGCGCGGCTCCTGCGCATTCGCGGCAACGCCATGCAGGCGGCGGTGCCGGTCGGCATGGGGGCCATGGCGGCGATTATCGGCCTGGAGCAGCCAGGTGTCGAGGCAATCTGCCTTGAAGCCTCGGCGCTCGGCGCCTGCCAGATCGCCAACGACAATGGCGGCGGCCAATTGGTGATCTCCGGCGAGAAATCGGCCGTCGAGAAGGCGGCGGCTCTTGCGACGGACAAGGGCGCCAAGCGCGCCATCCTCCTGCCGGTTTCCGCGCCCTTCCATTCGACGCTGATGGCACCGGCGGCGGACGCCATGCGTGCGGCGCTGGAAAATGTCGAAAAGCGCGATCCGGTCGTGCCTTTGATCGCCAATGTGCGCGCCGCACCCGTCAGCGATGCGGGCGAGATCGCCGCCCTTTTGGTCGAGCAGGTGACCGGCCAGGTCCGCTGGCGCGAAACTGTGGAATGGTTTGCCACAAACGGCGTGACGACGCTTTATGAAATCGGCTCCGGCAAGGTGCTGACCGGCCTTGCGCGGCGCATCGACAAGTCGGTCAACGGCATCGCCGTCAATTCTCCCGCCGATATCGAGGCGGCGCTTCAAACGCTCATCGGCTGAGCCGCAATCTATAAGGATCAAGACCATGTTCGATCTGTCTGGCCGCAAGGCACTCGTCACCGGCGCATCCGGCGGCATCGGCGAGGAAATCGCCCGCATTCTCCATGCCCAGGGCGCCACCGTCGGCCTGCACGGCACCCGCGTCGAAAAACTGGAGGAGCTCGGCAATTCGCTTGGTGAACGGGTCCATCTGTTTCCGGCAAATCTTGCCGATCGCGCGAGCGTCAAGGCGCTGGGCGAAAAGGCCGAGGCCGAGCTTGGCGGCGTCGATATCCTCGTCAACAATGCCGGCATCACCAAGGATGGCCTGTTCGTGCGCATGAGCGACGAGGACTGGGACGCGGTGCTGGAGGTCAATCTCACCGCAGTCTTCCGGCTGACGCGCGAGATCACCCATCCGATGATGCGCCGCCGCCATGGCCGCATCATCAACATCACCTCGATCGTCGGCGTCACCGGCAATCCCGGCCAGGCCAATTATTGCGCCTCCAAGGCCGGCATGATCGGCTTTTCCAAGTCGCTCGCCCAGGAGATCGCCACCCGCAACGTCACCGTCAACTGCGTGGCGCCCGGGTTCATCGAAAGCGCCATGACCGGCAAGCTCAACGACAAGCAGAAGGATGCCATCATGGGTGCCATTCCGATGAAGCGCATGGGGACCGGTGGCGAGGTCGCCTCCGCAGTGGCTTATCTTGCGTCCAACGAGGCAGGTTACGTGACCGGCCAGACCATTCACGTCAATGGCGGCATGGCAATGATCTGAGGCGGCCAAAGGCTTGTCCAGCCGCGTTTTCGCGCCCGTTGCAAAAGCCACGGCGAAATACCGGGAATTGCGTGTTGACCAAGCCGAGGTCCGCCATTTTCAGACTTTGCGGCAGACTTAAACCGTGTTAAGCGGGCCATGACTGTACGCAGTCGATCGGAAGATGAGAGGTCCGTACCGGTTTTTCCGGAGCGTGTTTGCCGCTCTTCCGGTTGAAGGAATAGCCGGGTGGATCGTCTTGATCTTCCAGGCGTTAATAAGGTACCGATGTCAGAACGGCATCGTTGAGAAAACAAAGGTCGAGGAATCCGACATGAGCGACGTAGCAGAACGCGTAAAGAAAATTGTTATTGATCATCTTGGCGTCGATGCCGAAAAGGTTACGGAAGGCGCAAGCTTTATCGATGACCTGGGTGCGGACTCGCTCGACACCGTCGAACTGGTCATGGCATTCGAAGAAGAGTTCGGCGTCGAAATTCCCGACGATGCAGCAGATTCGATCCTGACGGTCGGCGACGCTGTCAAGTTCATCGAGAAGGCGCAGGCCTGATCCAGGTGGCGCAGGACGGGGCGCATCGCGGCCCGTCTGATGTCCCTTGCGGGACCGCGCCCTTCCGGAAAGGGCGCCCGCGTGACCGAGGAAGGCCGACCGGCTTTCGCTGAAAAGTCACGCGATATCAGCATCATGGAATTGGATATACGGGTCCGGTTTATTCGCGCGAGCTCCGGTCCGGTTCAGGAACGAGCAGGCAGGGTGGATCACGGATCATGAGACGTGTCGTTATCACCGGTACCGGCATGGTATCTCCTTTGGGTTGCGGAACCGAGCTCAGCTGGTCGCGGCTCATCGCCGGCGGCAATGCTGCCCGCAAGGTCACCGAATTCGAAGTTGAAGACCTGCCCGCCAAGATCGCCTGCCGCCTGCCGTTCGGCGACGGCACCGGCGGCACGTTCAATCCCGACGACTGGATGGAGCCGAAGGACCAGCGCAAGGTCGATGCCTTCATCATCTATGCGATGGCGGCAGCCGATATGGCGCTTGATGATGCCGACTGGCATCCGAAGTCCGACGAAGACCAGATCGCCACCGGTGTGATGATCGGCTCGGGCATCGGCGGCCTCGAAGGGATCGTCGAGGGCGGCCATATCTTGCGCGACAGGGGGCCGCGCCGGCTCTCGCCTTTCTTCATTCCCGGACGCTTGATCAATCTCGCCTCGGGCCAGGTCTCGATCCGTCACAAGCTGCGCGGTCCCAATCATTCCGTCGTCACCGCCTGCTCGACTGGCGCCCACGCGATCGGCGATGCCGCCCGGTTCATTGCTCTTGGCGACGCCGACGTGATGGTGGCCGGCGGCACCGAAGCGCCGATCTCGCGGATCGCGCTTGCCGGCTTTGCCGCCTGCAAGGCGCTGTCGACGCAGCATAATGACGACCCGACCAAGGCATCGCGCCCTTATGACAAGGACCGCGACGGCTTCGTGATGGGCGAGGGCGCCGGCATCGTCGTTCTCGAGGAACTGGAGCATGCCAAGGCGCGCGGCGCCAAGATCTATGCCGAGGTCGTCGGCTACGGCCTGTCTGGCGATGCCTATCACATCACCGCCCCCGCCGAGGACGGCGACGGCGCCTATCGCTGCATGCAGATGGCGTTGAAGCGCGCCGGCCTGACCGCCGCCGATATCGACTACGTCAACGCCCACGGCACTTCGACCATGGCCGACACGATCGAACTCGGCGCCGTCGAGCGCGCGATGGGCGAGCATGCCGGCAGGATTTCGATGTCCTCGACGAAGTCGGCGATCGGCCACCTGCTCGGTGCCGCCGGCGCCGTGGAGGCGATTTTCTGCGCGCTGGCAATCCGCGACAATATCGCGCCGCCGACGCTCAATCTCGACAATCCCTCGGTCGAAACGAAGATCGATCTGGTGCCGCATGTGGCGCGCAAGCGCGAGATCAATGTCGCCCTGTCGAATTCCTTCGGATTCGGCGGCACCAATGCCTCACTGGTCCTGCGCCGCTACGCCTGATTTTCGTGGTGGATTGTCTTCGCCAGCGACGCTTTGCCGGCGGTTCCCCTATCTTCGAGCGTGGTTGACGCTATAAATAGCGCCACTATCCTGCTTTTGCCGTATTGCTCGGTTCAAACACGGCAGGGACTATCCGTGCCCGAAGCGGCCGGCAACCGGACCATGCAGGCGCAAGCCCGGGCGGGCAGGTTGCCTTACCAAAGATGAGTGATTCTCTTTCCTGTTTCTCTTCTGGAGTTCGCATCAGGGATCGAGGCGTGCATGATGCGAACTCCAGAATCAGGACCATCGTGAACGACGCAAACGAAAACAGCGCTGTCCCTTTCGGCCGCAACGGAGCCGGCAATACCGGACCGATCATCCCGAAATCCGCAAGCGAAGCCCTGCGGCCGGAAAAAGTGCCGCAGCCGCCGAGACGATCGCGCAAGGCCAAGAGTCAGGTCGTCATCTTCCTGAATTTCGTGATGACGGTCGTTGTCTGCCTGACGCTCGCGGCAGCCGCCACGGTCTATTATGCGATGACTGCCTATGAGGCGCGGGGCCCGCTGACCGCCAATACCAATTTCATCGTCCGCAACGGCGCCGGCATCCAGGAGATCGCCAGCAGCCTCGAGCGCAACAATATCGTTTCCGACAGCCGGGTGTTCCGGTTCATGTCGGAGGCCTATCTGGACGACAAGGATACACTGAAGGCCGGCGAATATGAGATCAAGGCCGAGGCTTCGATGCAGGAGATCATGCAGCTCCTGAAATCGGGCAAGTCCATCCTCTATTCTGCCTCGCTTCCCGAGGGGCTGACGGTTGCGCAGATCTTCAAGAAGCTTGCCGCCGATCCCGTCCTGGAGGGCGACCTGCCGGCGCAGATGCCGGCTGAGGGCACATTGCGGCCCGACACCTACAAATTTTCCCGCGGCACAAAGCGCCAGGAAATCGTCGCCCAGATGGCCGCCGCCCAGAAGACGCTGGTCGACCAGATCTGGCAGAGACGCGATCCCGACCTGCCGATTACCAGCCCAGAGGAATTCGTCACGCTCGCCTCGATCGTCGAGAAGGAGACGGGGATCGCCGACGAACGGTCGCGCGTTGCCTCGGTCTTCATCAATCGCCTTGAGAAGGGAATGCGGCTGCAATCCGATCCGACGATCATCTACGGAATCTTCGGCGGCGAGGGCAAGCCGTCCGACCGGCCTATCCTGAAGTCGGATCTGGAAAAGGAAACGCCCTACAACACCTATGTGATCAAGGGCCTGCCGCCGACGCCGATCGCCAATC
This sequence comes from Pararhizobium sp., assembly GCF_035497515.1. Taxonomy (GTDB): domain Bacteria; phylum Pseudomonadota; class Alphaproteobacteria; order Rhizobiales; family Rhizobiaceae; genus Pararhizobium. The sequence continues at coordinate 93,912 of NZ_DATJDJ010000024.1, forward strand.
CCGGCCGTGCGGCGCTCGAGGCGGTTGCCAATCCGTCGCGCACCTCGGACCTCTATTTCGTTGCCGACGGCACCGGCGGGCATGTCTTTGCCGAAACGCTCGACGAGCATAACAACAATGTCAGGCGCTGGCGCAAGCTCGAAGCCGAGAAGGCCGCGGCGGCTGCGAAAGCGGCGGAATCGGCGCCCGCCGCGCAATAGCCGGCCCACCAGTTGTGGATGAGGAGGCTCCGGCCCGCTTGACCCTTGCGGTGAAGCGGGCCGGAGCCTTACACATTTCTGGCGATGAGCGAAGGAGAAGAGATGCCGTTGCAATCCATGACCGGGTTTGCCCGCCGTGAAGGAACCTCGGGGCGTACGCGCTGGGCCTGGGAATTGCGCTCGGTCAACGGCAAGGGTCTCGATGTCAAGCTGCGCCTGCCGGCCGGTACCGAGCATCTGGAGGCGGAGATCCGCAAGACGATCGGCGCCTGCTTTTCCCGCGGCAATCTGCAGGTCAATCTGTCTGCCGCGGCCACCGAAGCCGGCGTCGAGCCGGTGGTCAACCAGCGCGCGCTGGACGCGGTGATGTCGCTGCGCGAACGGCTTTCCGGGCTTATCGATCCCGCGCCGCTGCGCCTCGACACGCTGCTCGCCATACGCGGCATTGTCGATTTCCGCGAGCCGGAGGAACAGGAGGGTGAGCGCGCCGCGCGCGACGCCGATCTTCTCGCCGGCTTGCAGCTTGCATTGGCCGACATGGTGGCCATGCGCGAAGCCGAGGGTGCCGCCCTTGCGCGGGTTCTGCTCGACCAGATCGGAGCCATCGAGACCCTGGTCCGGCAGATCGAGGCGGACCCGTCACGCAGCCTGCAGGCGATCGGCACGCGGTTGGCAGGCCAGGTCGCGCTCTTGATGGATGGCGCGCCGGCACTCGACCGCGACCGTCTCTATGGCGAAGTTGCGCTGATGGCCGCCAAGGCCGATATTCGCGAGGAGATCGACCGCCTGCGCACCCATGTGGCCGCCGCCAGGGATCTCCTGAAGAAAGGCGGTCCGGTCGGGCGCAAGCTCGATTTTCTTTCTCAGGAATTTAACCGGGAATCGAATACGATCTGTTCCAAGTCGAATGCGGCGGCCGTCACCGCCGCCGGCATCGAACTCAAAGTCGTCATCGACCAGTTCCGCGAACAGGTTCAGAATCTGGAGTAGCCATGAGCCCCGCCCACCCGCCTGTTACCCAGACCATACAACGCCGCGGCCTCATGCTGGTGATTTCCTCGCCATCGGGGGCCGGCAAGTCGACCATTGCCCGCAATCTGCTGGAAGCCGATCCGCAGATGAGCATCTCCGTCAGCGTCACCACCCGCAAGCGGCGCCCGAGCGAAATCGAGGGGCGGCACTATTTCTTCAAGTCGATCCGTGATTTCGAAGGCCTGCGGCAGACGGATGCGCTTTTGGAATGGGCGGAGGTGCACGGCAATTTCTACGGCACGCCGCGCGACGCCGTCGAGGCGGCGATGTCGGAAGGCCAGGACATGATGTTCGACATCGACTGGCAGGGCGCCCAGCAGTTGCAGGAAAAGATGGGCGGCGATGTCGTCTCGATCTTCATCCTGCCGCCGTCCATGGCCGAACTGCAGTCGCGGCTTCACCGTCGTGCCGAGGACACCGAAGAGGTGATCGCCACGCGGCTCGCCAATTCCCGCTCCGAGATCGAGCATTGGCTGGAATATGATTACATCGTCGTCAACGAGGATCTCGACAGTGCCTTTGCGTCGGTCCAGGCGATCGTCGAGGCCGAACGCCTGCGCCGCGACCGCCGCCCCGGCCTGTTCCAGTTCGTCAACGGACTGCTGACGGAAACACCGTTGCTTTAAAGATTGTTGGCGAGCCTGCAGAACTCTTCCACGGAAAGCGTTTCCGCGCGCCGTTGCGGATCGATGCCCGCCTTGGCGAGCAGGGCCTCTCCGCCGATCGACTTGACGCTCTGGCGCAGCATCTTGCGGCGTTGGCCGAAGGCGGCCATGGTGGTCTTTTCCAGGGCCGCCGCCGAACACGGGATCGGATTTTCCCGTGGCTCCAGATGGACCACGGTCGAGGTGACCTTGGGCGGCGGGGAAAAGGCCTGCGGCGGCACGTCGAAAGCCATGCGCGCCTCGGTCCGCCAGCCGCAGAGCACGCCGAGCCGGCCATAGTGATCGTCGCCAGCCTCCGCAACGATGCGCAGGCCAACCTCGCGCTGGAACATCAGGGTCATCGACTGGTAGAAGGGCGGCCATTGTTTCGGCAGCAGCCAATCGACCAGCAACTGTGTGCCGATATTATAGGGCAGATTGGCGATGATCCTGACCGGGCCTTCGTCGGCAAGCGTCTCGAACGGCGTTTTCAGCGCATCGCCCTCGATGACCTCGAGGCGGCCGGGATAATGTTCGGCGATTTCGGCGAGCGCAGGCAGGCAGCGCGAATCCCGCTCGATGGCGATGACCTTGCGGGCGCCGAGCGACAGGATTGCCCGGGTCAGTCCGCCCGGTCCGGGGCCAACCTCGATCACCGTCACGCCTTCGAGCGGTCCGGCCGTGCGGGCGATCTTCTGGGTAAGATTGAGGTCGAGCAGAAAATTCTGTCCGAGCGCCTTTTTTGCATCGAGCCCGTGGCGCGCGATGACGTTGCGCAGCGGCGGCAGTCCGTCGATCGCCGCCATCAGTCGTCTCCTCGCGAAACATTGTCGGCAAGCTCTCTCGCCAGCCGCAGCGCTGCCAGCAGGCTGTCGGCGCGGGCGGTGCCCTTGCCGGCCAGGCTGAACGCCGTGCCATGGTCGGGCGAGGTACGGATGAAGGGCAGGCCGAGCGTGACATTGACGCTGTCGTCGAAGCCGAGTGCCTTGGCCGGGATCAGCGCCTGGTCGTGATACATGCAGATGGCGACATCATAGGTGGCGCGGGCACGGTCATGAAACATCGTGTCTGCGGGCAGGGGACCGGTGATAGCCAGCCCCTCGGCCGCCAGCCGCTCCACCACCGGCCGGATAATGGCGTCGTCCTCCAGACCCAGCGCGCCGCTTTCGCCGGCATGCGGATTGAGGCCGGCAACGGCGATCCGCGGCGCGGCAAGTCCAAAGCGGGATTTCAGATCGCGCGCGGTAATCACGCAGGTCCGGTAGATGAGGTCGGATGTCAGCTGCGCCGGCACATCCTTCAACGGGATATGGATCGTCACCGGCACCGCCTTCAGCTTCGGGCCGGCCAGCATCATCACCGGTAGCAGCGGCTCGCCGGTGGCGCGTTCGCCGAGATCGGCAAGGAATTCCGTATGGCCGGGGAACTTGAAGCCGGCCTCGCAGAGAACCGATTTGGCGATGGGATTGGTGACGAGCGCGCAAGCCTCCCCCCGCAGGGTCAGGCGCACAGCCGTCTCGATGGCGCCGATGATGGCGCCGGCATTGGCGCTGTCGGGTTGGCCGGGCTTGACCGGCGCGGCGCAGGCGAGCGGAAGGATGGGTAGGGCATCCTGAAAAGCGCTGGCCACTCCGTTGCAGTCGGTTTCGCGGATCGTAATATCGAGGCCAAGCAGCCGAGCGCGCCCGGCAAGTGCCGCTGGATCGCCGATCAGCAGGAAAGGCGGCGTCTGCAGCGCCTGCCTGCCGCCCCAAACGGCAAGGGCGAGATCAAGGCCGATGCCGGCCGGATCGCCCATGGTCAGGGCGAGCGGCCTGTCGCGCGTCGGGATCATGATTCGGCTACTTTTCGATGATCTGCGCCTTCTTGCGCAATTCCTCGAGATACTGCTTGCTGTTGTCGCTTTCGCCTTCGGACTTCTTGCCGAGGTCCTCGGCACGGAAGACGATCTCGGCGGCCACGTCGTCGGAGACCTCGCGCTTCTTGCAGATGCCGAGATATTCCACGCCCTTCTCGGTCACCCGGGTGGCGGTGGTCTGGCCGTCGCCGGCCTTCTCGATCAGCGGCTTCCAGTCCGCCGGCAGTTCCTGCGCCATCATCCGGCCGAGATTGCGGATCGAGACGTCGCGCATCGTCGCCGCAAAGACCTTGGCTTGCTCGCAGCCCGGATATTTGGAGCGCGAGGCATTGGCTTCCGCCTGGCGCTTGCCGAGAATGGCATTGCGCTTCGAGGCGGGCACCACGAAGATCACCTGCTGGAGGAAATATTCGGTGGTCACCGGCTTGTTGCCGCCATTTGCCTGCATGCGGCGCACCAGTTCCTCGTTCGACAGGCGTCCGCTGCCACCGCTGCCATAGCGGGCATTGACGACGCGGGGCCAGCTCATGGAAACCGCGACATATTGCTTGAAATGTTCGATGCCGACGCCGGCCTGGTCGAGAACCTGCGAAAGCTGGGCGGTGGACAATTTATTGCCGGCTGCAAAGCGCGCTACGGCCGCATCGACATCCGATGTACTGACCGAGGCGCCGATCCGCAGGACTTCCGCGCGCTTGAGCACTTCGTCGATCAGTTGCTGGCGGGCTGCGGCCGTGCCGCCGCTCTGTCTCTGCAGGCGCATGAACGCGGCGCGCCGGGCGATGTCGCCGGTGGTGATCGGCGAACCGTTGACGACGGCGGCGACCTTGCTTGCGGCTTGCGCTACGGGCGTTGCGGCAAATGCCAGGCCAACGGCAAGGATCATTGCCTGGAGCGTCTGCGTGATCGAAATTTTCCCGCCCATTTCCCGTCCTTTTCATTTTCCCCCGGACGCAACCGGTCCGCAGGCCATGATCTTCCTGTCGAGCGCAGCGTTCCGCGCTGATTTTCCGCATCAATGCCTAATACATGCGGCCGAACAATGACAAGCCCCGATGCAAAAGCATCAGGGTGCCGCTGGACGTGCCAAAAAGCGCTTCGCCGCCTCAGTTGAGGTCGTCGAAATCCGTGTCGCCGATATCGATGTCACCCAGGGTCCGGAAACTGATGCGCGCGCCGATCGACCAGTCGTTGGCGACGGACTGGTCGCTGTCGCGCTCTTCCTTGTAGACCAGCGAGAAGATCGTGTCGCGGTCGTCATAGGTGATGCCGATGCCGTTGCGGGTAATGACATTGCTGTTCAGATCATAGGTCACCGAACCGAAGATCGACCAGTAATCACGGAAGCGGAAGGCGGCGGCCGTCTGAATTTCGTCCTGGTCGTTGGTCGCCCCGTAAAGCGGCTGCGCCTGGATGCTGGTATAGGTGACCGCGCCCTGCCACTGGATGCCCTGATAGCCCAGCGTCGCATCGGCGCGCCGAAGGTCCAGGCTCTTCTCGTCGAGCCGGCCGCTGAGGCTTGCCGTGATGCCGGAGGGCGCGTCGACGCCGATCATGGCGACATAGTCGGACCGGTCGGTCTCCAGGCCGGAATTGGCGCCTGCCTTGACCAGGTCGTCGGTCGCAAAGGAATTCAGGCCGCCAAGATGGAAGGACTGGCCGGCAATGGCGCGCAGGGCATAGCCGTTGCCGAGCGCTCCGGTATAGCGGATACCGAGATTGGCGCGCGAGCCGCCTTCGATCCGGTCGAAACCGGAGAACTTGTCGCGGTCGAACAGTGACGTCGCGTCGAACACGAAGCTCTGGGCATCCTCGTTGGGCAGGGCGCCGGCATATTCCTCGTCCGGCCGGACAAAAAGCTGGGCGATCGGCTCGATGATATGGCTGCTGTAATCGGTGGTCAGGAGGATGGGATAGCGCGCATCGATGCCGGCCGTCAGCATGCCGCGGGTGGCGGCGTCGTCGTCATAATAATTGCCGCTATAATTGCTGGGCGCGGTCATCGAGGTTCCGATCGCGTCGCCGCGGGCGGCAAGGATCGGCGTCAGCGAAAGCCCGCCCGGAACGATGAAATTGCGCTTCCACTCCGCCTCGGCGGAAAGCCGGTGATAGGTGCCGTCCAGTCCGCGATAGCGGTACACGTCGGGACCGGGCAGCGCGACGCGCAACTCATCTTCGCGGTTGCGATTGATATTGGTCAGATTGACCTCGGCGGTCAGTTCACCGCCCAGCACCGGCTCGGGCGCCGTATAGGAATAGTCGAGAACCTGCGCCACCGCCTGCTTGTTTTCGGCAAGGCTGTCCGGATCGGCATCCTGGATATCGAAGTAGAAGGCCCGCGCATCGAAATGATTGCGCTTGCCGAGACCGGTGAGATAGACTTGGTTCGTGTAGGTGGTGCCGTCGAAGGTCGACAGTTCATAGGTCTTGGCGAAGTTGGCATCGCTCTGCACCAGCACATTCCAGCCGAATGTCCATCGCGGATTGATCTTGAATTCGCCGGCCGAGGCGATCATGCCGCGATTGGTTTCGCGGGCATCGACCGTGCCGTCCGTAAAGTTGTCGCG
>NZ_DATJDJ010000025.1:0-7303 GCF_035497515.1 Pararhizobium sp.
CGGCGAAATCGCCAGGCGTATAAAGGCGGATCGCGCCGGTGTTCTTGTAAGGCGCGGAGGCCGCCTCGATATAGGTTACCATTACAGGACTTTCATTTGTCTTTGCCTGTTGTCATAGATCAGCAAGGGCCGGTTCGTCCATCGCGATCACGCCACCCGGCGCGATTTGCTGCGGCGAAACCCGGCATTTTACGGCAAATGCCTCGACACCGCGCCGCCGGGCGCGCTCAAATGCCGTGGCATAGGCTGGGTCGAGGTCGCCGCAGATGCGGAATGTCGAACAGTCGTCGCGCTGGATCAGGTAGACCATAATGCCGCGATGGCCGGCCTCGACCATGTCGCCGAGTTCCTCGAGATGTTTTGCGCCGCGCACGGTGGGGCTGTCGGGAAACTCACCGAGACCTCGGGTTCGGCTGAAGTGCACGTTCTTCACTTCGACATAGGCGCGTCCGCGATCAGGGTCGCTCAACAAGAGGTCGATGCGTGAATTGCGACCGTATTTCTGCTCGCGCTGCAGCGTCGCATAGAGATGAAGGTCGCCAATCTGTCCGGCCCGGATGGCTTCCTCGGCCAGCCGGTTGGGCAGGCCGGTATTGATGCCGACCATCGTGCCGTCAACCTCGACCATCTCCAGCATGTGGCGGTATTTTCGTGTCGGGCTGTCATGTTCCGATAGCCAGATATGCGAGCCTGGCGTCGTCAGGCCGCGCATCGATCCGGTATTGGGGCAGAACCCGGTGATCGGGCTGCCGTCGCCCAGCACGGCGTCGAAAAGGAAGCGCTTGTAACGCTGGACGAGAATGGCTGGCACGAGCGGCCTGTCGAAGATCATGAGCGGTGATTGTCCGGCGAACGATCAGGCGCGCGCGCGGACATAGGAGCCCGGCGCTTCTTCCAGCGAATTGAGCTTGCCGCCGGTCTTGCGCGCTGGCACGCGCTCTGCGTCGATCGTCTCGATCCACGTGTGCCAGTGCGGCCACCAGGAACCGGGCGTCTCCTTGGCGCCTTCGACCCAGTCCTCGAACGCGCCCTTGACCGGGCCGTCGGTCCAGAATTGGTACTTGCCCTTGTCCGGGGGATTGACGACGCCGGCGATGTGGCCTGATCCGGCCATGACATAGGTCACGTCGCCGCCGAAGAACTGGCTGCCGACGAAGACCGACTTCGCAGGCGCGATATGATCTTCCTTCGTCGCAAGATTATAGATCGGGATGGAGACGTCGCCGAGCGAAACCTTCTTGCCCGCGAGCACCATCTTGCCCTTGGTCAGGTTGTTTTCGAGATAGCAATTGCGCAGGTAGAAGGAGTGGTTCGCCGCCGGCATGCGGGTGGAATCGGAATTCCAGTAGAGCAGGTCGAAGGCGGACGGTTCCTGGCCCTTCAGGTAGTTGTTGACGAAATAAGGCCATATGAGTTCCGACGCCCGCAGCATGTTGAAGGCCATGGCCATCTTCGAGCCGTCGAGGTAACCGGTCTCTTTCATACCCGCTTCGATCTGGGCGATCTGGTCCTCGTCCGCGAAAACCTTGAGATCGCCGGCATGGGTGAAATCCACCTGCGTGGTGAACAGCGTCGCCGAGCGGATGCGTCGGTCGCCTTCCTGAGCGTGCAGGGCAAGCGTTGCCGCCAGCAGCGTACCGCCGACGCAATAGCCGATCGCATTGACCTCTTCCTCGCCGGTTGCCTGCTTGATGATATCAAGCGCATAGCCGATGCCTTCGCGGGCGTAGGATTCCCAGTCCTTGGTCGCGTGGCGTTCGTCCGGGTTGACCCAGGAGATGACGAAGACCGTGTGGCCCTGGTCGACGGCCCATTTGATGAAGGATTTCTGCGGGTTGAGGTCGAGAACGTAGAATTTGTTGATCCATGGCGGGCAGATCAGCAGCGGCCGCTTCAGGACTGTCTCCGTCGATGCATCATATTGCAGCACCTGGCAGACATCGCTCTGGCCGACCACCTTGCCGGGGGTGATGGCGATGTTCTCGCCAACGGCGAACTTGCTGGTATCGGTCTGGCGCAGCTTCAGGTCGCCCTTGCCGGCGGCGATGTCCTCGGCCAGCATCTGCATGCCCTTGACGAGGTTTGCGCCGCTGCTGGCCACGGTTTCACGATACAGCTGCGGATTGGTCGTGACGAAATTCGCGGGCGACAAAGCACTCGAAATCTGGCGGACGTAAAAGGCCGCCTTGTGCTTGGTATGCTCATCGAGGCCCTGTGCGTCGCTGACCATCCGATCAGCCCAGTTGGACGTGATGAAATAGGCCTGCCGCAGGAAATCGAAGAAGGGATTGGCAACCCAGTCGGCATCAGTGAAGCGCTTGTCGTTGCGCGGCATTTCGGAGGGATCGCTGACGGTCTCGCCGCTCATCCGCTGCATGGTCCGTGTCCACATGGCAAAGAAGCTTCCCATCAGGTGGGTTTGTGCTTCCAGCGTGCGGCGCGGATCGGACAACCAATATTCGGAGACCTTCGACAGGGTCTTGACCATATCGACGGCCGGGGTGGTGACCATGTCGGTCTTTTCACCGCTTTCGCGCGGAGCAAGCCAGGCGGAGGCGGCCTTGCCGAGTTGTTCGAGGGTGCGTGCGAGGTTCATCGTGAAGGCTTCCGGGTCCTTGACGATGTAGGGATCGACGGATTTCGGGTCAAAACCGGGGAAACCATCCGTGCTGGCGCCGGTCTGGCCCTCGGTCTTCCTGTCTTCTGCCACCCCGTTCCCTCCACAGATGTTTGTTTATTTTGTCTTTTTACATTCTGCCTTAAAATGATTACAAGTGCCAGCGCATGTTGGACTCGCGGGCTCGCAGAGCGTTTGGCCAGCTTCGGACAGTGATTGAATGGTATGCGCCGGATATGGCGTGAAGATGAAGTCGGGGAAAGCAGCGATGACGCGGACGGTGATGGCTCTTGGAGTGGCGGGTTTGATGCTGGCGCTGGCCGCCTGCAGTTCCGCCACGCGGGAAGAACAGCCGTCGATCTATTCCGCGACGATGGCCAAGCCTGTCTCAACGGACGTCTATCCGGTCATCGAGGGCAAGTTGCCGGCGGCCAGCGCCCAGATGAGCAACGAGGAAGCGGTCAGCCTGGAGGCCCGGCTGACAGCACTTGGCTCCGCCCGTTCTTCCGGTAAAATCTCGGAAGCCGAATATCAGCATCGCGTGCAGGAACTACGCCTGCTTGCCGCCAATCACGGCAGCGATACGCTGAAAGAGATACAGAATTAGCACTTGCGTTTCGACTGATTTGGACGCAAAGCGTTTCATGGCCGCGTGGGCCTGATTGCACCGCGCATGTCTCCTTGCACGCATGATTCCCAAGGCATGGAGACGGCGCAAGACGAGGTTTAGAGATGGAAGAGTTTCATAAAGTCCGGCGTCTGCCGCCTTATGTTTTCGAACAGGTCAACCGTTTGAAAGCCAGCGCGCGAGCGGGTGGAGCCGACATCATCGATCTCGGAATGGGCAATCCGGATCTTCCGACGCCGCAGTCGATCGTCGACAAGCTCTGCGAAGCCGTTCAGGATCCGCGCACGCACCGCTATTCGTCCTCCAAGGGCATTCCCGGCCTGCGCCGCGCGCAGGCTGCCTACTATGCCCGACGGTTCGGCGTGAAGCTTAATCCGGATACGCAGGTCGTGGCGACCCTTGGCTCGAAGGAGGGCTTCGCCAACATGGCGCAGGCGATCACCGCGCCCGGCGATGTGATCCTGTGCCCCAACCCGACCTATCCGATCCATGCCTTCGGTTTCCTGATGACCGGTGGCGTCATTCGCTCGATCCCGGTCGAGCCGGACGATACGTTCTTCCCGCCGCTGGAGCGGGCCGTTCGCCATTCGATCCCCAAGCCGATCGCGCTGATCATCAACTATCCGTCGAACCCGACCGCCAAGGTCGCGTCACTCGATTTCTACAAGGAAGTCGTCGCCTTCGCGAAGAAGCATGACATCGTCATCCTGTCGGACCTTGCCTATTCGGAAATCTATTTCGACGGTACGCCACCGCCGTCGGTGCTCGAAGTACCGGGCGCGATGGACAACACGGTCGAATTCACCTCGATGTCGAAGACTTTTTCCATGCCCGGCTGGCGCATGGGCTTTGCTGTCGGCAACGAGCGCCTGATCGCCGCCCTGACACGCGTCAAGTCCTATCTCGACTACGGGGCCTTCACGCCGATCCAGGTTGCCGCAACCCACGCGCTGAACGGTGATGGCTCCGACATTACCGAAGTGCGCAACGTCTACAAGCGCCGTCGCGACGTGATGGTCGAAAGCTTCGGCAAGGCCGGTTTCGAAGTGCCGCCGCCGGCCGCCACGATGTTCGCCTGGGCGAAGATCCCGGAAAAGTTCCGCCATCTCGGTTCGCTGGAGTTCTCCAAGCTCCTGGTCGAAAAGGCCGATGTCGCGGTAGCTCCGGGCATCGGCTTCGGCGAAATGGGCGACGACTATGTGCGCTTGGCACTCGTCGAGAACGAGCACCGCATCCGCCAGGCTGCGCGCAGCATCAAGAAGTTCCTGTCGACGGCCGACGATACGTTGCACAACGTCATCTCGCTGAACGCACATCGCTAAGGCGTCGGTTCTTCCGGCTTATCTTTAAAATATGCTCCGCCGTTCAGGCGGAGCACTCTCGACATGTTAGGATTCATGTATGGCAGATGCCCTTAAAATCGGCATTGCGGGCTTGGGAACTGTTGGTGCCTCGCTCGTGCGTATTCTCCAGGAACGCCACGAGGCGCTGGCGACGACATGCGGCCGGGCTATCGAGATTACCGCCGTGACGGCACGCGACCGGAACCGCGACCGTGGCATCGACCTGTCGGCTATCCAGTGGCATGACGATGCGCTGTCATTGGCGGAAACCGCCGACATCGACGTTTTCGTCGAGCTGATGGGCGGTGCCGGCGAACCGGCTCTGTCTGCGGTCAAAGCGGCGCTGTCGCGCGGTATGCATGTGGTCACCGCCAACAAGGCGCTGCTCGCGGCACACGGCATCACGCTTGCCGGCCTTGCCGAGGAGCACGGCGCGCTCCTGAACTATGAAGCCGCTGTCGCCGGTGGCATTCCGGTCATCAAGGCGCTGCGCGAGTCCCTCACGGGAAACACGATTTCGCGCGTCTACGGCATCATGAATGGCACCTGCAATTACATCCTGACCAAGATGGAAAAGGAAGGACTTTCGTTCGAGGCCTGCCTGAAGGAAGCCCAGCGTCTTGGTTATGCCGAAGCCGATCCGGCCTTCGACATCGAAGGCAACGACACAGCCCACAAACTGTCGATCCTGACCAGTCTGGCTTTTGGGACGGCGATCGCCGCCGATGACATCTATCTGGAAGGCATCACCAATATCTCGATCGATGACATTCATGCCGCCGCCGATCTCGGTTACCGCATCAAGCTGCTCGGCGTTGCCCAGCGCACCGACAGCGGCATCGAGCAGCGCGTGCATCCGACCATGGTGCCGCTCGATTCGGTGATCGCGCAGGTGGACGGGGTTACCAATGCGGTGGCGATCGAATCCGATATTCTCGGCGAGCTTCTGATGGTCGGCCCCGGCGCCGGTGGCAATGCGACAGCGTCCGCCGTGCTCGGCGACATCGCCGACATCGCCAAGAGCCGCCCCGGCGCACAACACGTTCCGGCCTTCGGCCGTCCGGTCACCGCCCTGATTCCCTACAAACAGGCGCAGATCCAGAGCCATGAGGGCGGATATTTCATCCGGCTGAAGGTGCAGGACAAGACCGGCGTCTTTGCCAGCATCGCCACCCGCATGGCGGAAAACCGGATTTCGCTGGAATCGATCGTCCAGCATTCCAAGCAGCATGTCGAAACGGACGGGCCGCAGACGATCATTCTCGTCACCCATGCGACGACCGAGGATTCGGTTCGCAAGGCCGTGGCTTCGATCAAGGGCGAGGGCTATCTCGTCGGCGAACCGCAGGTCATCCGCATCGAGCGTCCGAAGACCGCCTGACAGATATACGGCGATACCAATGCGCGGCCCCATCCGGTTCCATATCCGGATGGGGCCGTTTTCGTTGCGGTTTGCGCGGAAAACGAAACCCGCGTACGAACAGTCACGCGAAGTCAAAGGTGTGCCATGAGTGAATTGCCAGATCCCGTCCAGCGAGCTTTCCTCAATGTCGAGCGCTCGGCAACGGGACAGCGTTGGGTCTCGCGGCTCGACCAGGCCGGACAGAACCGGGCGCTCGCCATCAGCCAGGTGCATGGCTTCTCCGATCTCATCGCCCGCGTGCTGGCCGGTCGGGGTGTGACCATGGACGACGCCGTCGCCTTTCTCGATCCGACGATCCGCTCGCTGATGCCGAATCCCGATACGCTGACCGATTGCGGCAAGGCCGCCGCCCGGATCGTCAAGGCGATCGTGGCGCGCGAGAAGGTCGCCATCTTCGGCGACTACGACGTCGATGGTGCCGCATCCTCGGCGCTGATGTTCCGCTTCCTGCGCCATTTCGGCGTCGATGCGCAAATCTACATTCCGGACCGAATCTTCGAAGGCTACGGTCCCAATCCGGCTGCGATCACCCAGTTGATCGACAATGGCGCGCAGCTGATCGTCACGGTCGACTGCGGCTCGACCAGCCAGGAATCACTTGCCGTCGCCGAGGAGCGCGGCATCGATGTGGTCGTCATCGATCACCACCAGGTTGGCGCTGAGCTGCCGCCCTGCGTGGCGCTGGTCAACCCGAACCGGGAAGATGACCTGTCGGGGCAGGGGCATCTGTGTGCCGCCGGCGTGGTCTTTCTCGTGCTGGTCAACACCATGCGCCTGCTGCGTGAAAGCGGCGACCACCGCGTCGGGTCGTTCGATCTCCTCGCTTTGCTCGACCTCGTTGCATTGGCGACCGTCTGCGACGTCGTGCCTCTGAAGGGGCTCAACCGGGCCTATGTCGTCAAGGGACTGGTTGCGGCGCGGCACATGCAGAATCCCGGCCTGTCGGCGCTCTTTCGCAAAGCAGGTCTCGGCGGCCCGGTGACGCCCTATCATTTCGGCTTCCTGATCGGCCCACGCATCAATGCCGGCGGACGCATCGGCGATGCGGCACTGGGTAGTCGTCTGCTTGCGCTGGACGACGAAAATGTGGCGGATGAGGTCGCCGGGCGACTCGACGAACTCAATCGCGAACGGCAGGTGATGGAAATCGCCATGCTGGCCGAGGCCGAGGCAGAAGCGCTGGCGGAATACGGCAACGGCGAATCGGCGTCGATCATCGTCACCGCGCATGAAAAATGGCATCCGGGAATCGTCGGGCTGCTGGCCGCGCGCCTGAAGGAGAAGTTCCGCCG
>NZ_DATJDJ010000026.1:0-6273 GCF_035497515.1 Pararhizobium sp.
GCACGTTCTGCATGCCGCGCACGCCCCTCTTCGCCGGTGCTTCGTCTCACTGTGCGATGCTAGCAAAACCTGCGAACAATAAAACTGGTATTTTCAAATCAGATATAAAATTCAAGTATAAGCCGAAAAAATCGTAAAGGACGGCGCTAAAGCCGCATTAATTGATTTTCATCAATTTTACTTATACCGGAATTCCTTGTTTAGAGAAGCCTGACCCAAGAAACTCCAGTCGCGTTATTAATAGGGCCGGATCCTTATGCGGCGTGGCCGGATGCGGACAGAGCCGATCCGGCCAGGATTTCGCATGCTTAAATCTTGCGGCGCACCCGTACCAACATGGGACCGTACTCGCAGACGAACAGGCTGAATGCGCCCATCCACAATGCACCCGACAGCGCATAGATCGTCGGGGCAAGTTCCGGCAGGAAGCCGGCGGCGGGACGCGCAAGCGCGCACAGCACGATGGCGACATAGGAAGCAGTCGTCATTCCCGAAGCGGTCAGCACCCGGCCCGTATGGCCGCGCGTGGCGCGGGTCATCACTGCGATCATCATCGAAGCGACCGTGCCGATCGTCAGCACGTGCAGGGCGGAGACGGGATCGACTAGCCCCAGTGCCGAAAGGCCGATGGCGAGAAAGCCGAGCGGCACGAAGAGATAGGCGATATGCAGGATCGCCACCAGCATTTCGGCGAACGTCGTCCATCCGCGCCAGCGCCAGAGACGCACGACATGGAGCATGGCGGCCGCCATCCCGCCGATGGCGGTGAAGCGGCTGTCCGGCACCACCACCCACAGGCCAAGGGCCAGTACGCCAAAGGCGATCGCCACCGTATCGAAACCGTTGAAGGGCACGGGGAAATCGGTCCGCTTGCGACCGTTGATCCAGTTGCGGGTAAAGCTCGGGATGATCCGCCCGCCGATCACCATGATCAGCCCGACATAGGCTGAAATCGCCAGCCTGTAGGCCATGTCCGGATGTTCGCCGACAATGACCTCGTAGTGAAAGAATATATTCGCGATCGACAGCGCCAGCAGCCCGGTGATGACCTTGAGGTCCTTCCATTTCCGCCCTGCGACAACTTCGCGCACGCAGATGAACAGCAGCGCCGGCAGAAACAGCGCATCGACGGCCACCGCCGCAACGACCCCCGTGCTGTCCGACAGCAGGAAGGCCAGCCTGCCGACGAGCCAGAGCAGGAAGAGGAAGAACAGCGGCCAGCCCGAAACAGGAAGCCGGCCGGTCCAGTTCGGAACCGCCGTCAAAAGGAAACCGGCCAGGATTGCCGAGGAATAGCCGAACAGCATTTCATGCGCGTGCCAGTGATATGCGCCATATTGCTCGGCAAACCCCATCGCGCCGGTGATGGCGGCGATCCACAGGGCCATCGCGACCACCGCCCAGAGAGCGCCGCCGAGAAAGAACGGGCGGAAACCGTAGGAAAACAGAACAGGGCCTGTTCTTGCGAGACCTCTGGGTATGCCGTGTGGCTTGTCTCCAGTGTTCGATGTGATCGTCATGTCAATACTCCTGTATCCAGCCCATATGTCTAAAGAAACATCGCGTCCTCTTCTTTGACATCACGCAAGGAAACTCCGGAAATCTTTGTGCCGGAGCAAAGATCGCGGGGCGGTCTGGAGTAGATTCCAGATCAACAGAACGGAGAGACCTCCGCTCTTGCCCAAGGAGAAAACCGATGACCGAACATATCCAGATGACCCGTCGCTCGATGCTGGCCGGCGCGGCTTTCGTCAGCGCCATGGCGCCCTTTGTTACGGCGCGCTTCGCGCAGGCCGAAGAAGCGCCTGCCGTCATGAACCCGACCGACCTGTCGGCCTTGCCGCGCACCAAGGTCGAACTGGTCAGGCCTCCCTTCGTGCATGCTCATACGCAGAAGGCCGTCGGCGGCCCCAAGGTGGTCGAATTCACGATGACCATCGAGGAAAAGAAGATCATCGTCGACGATCAGGGCACCGAAGTCCATGCCATGACCTTCAACGGCTCGGTGCCGGGCCCGATGATGGTCGTCCACCAGGGCGACTATGTCGAACTGACGCTGATCAATCCGGAGACCAATACGCTCCAGCACAATATCGACTTCCACTCGGCCACGGGTGCGCTCGGCGGCGGTGCGCTAACGGTCGTCAACCCCGGTGAGAAGACCATCCTTCGCTTCAAGGCAACCAAGGCCGGCGTCTTCGTCTACCATTGCGCACCTCCCGGAATGGTGCCCTGGCACGTTACTTCGGGCATGAACGGCGCCATGATGGTCCTGCCGCGCGAGGGCCTGAGCGACGGCCAGGGGAACGCCCTGACCTATGACCGCGTCTACTATGTCGGCGAGCAGGATTTCTACGTGCCGAAGGACGAGACAGGGACGTACAAGAAATATGAAAGCGTCGGCGACGCCTATGCGGATACGTTGGAAGTCATGCGCACGCTGACACCCAGCCATATCGTCTTCAACGGTGCCGTCGGTGCGCTCACAGGCGAGAATGCGCTCAAGGCCGCGGTGGGCGAAAAGGTGCTGATCGTCCACTCGCAGGCAAACCGCGACACCCGGCCGCATCTCATCGGCGGCCATGGCGACTTCGTCTGGGCAACCGGCAAGTTCAACAACATGCCGGACCGCGACCAGGAGACCTGGTTCATCCCGGGCGGAACCGCCGGTGCCGCTTTCTACACCTTCGAGCAGCCGGGCATCTATGCCTATGTGAACCACAACCTGATCGAAGCCTTCGAGCTTGGCGCCGCCGCCCACTTCACCGTCACCGGTGACTGGAACGACGACCTGATGACCTCGATCCTCGCACCGAGCGGCGTCTGACCGCCACCGAACCGACACGGGCCTGCACCGCAGGCCCGTGTCTTCGGCATAATCCGGCACTCATGCCGGGGATCGCCTTTTGGGGGGCGACAATGTCAACACTTCAAGCACGTCCTGCCCTTCCTTTCATCCAGACCCTCATTCCAGCCCTTGTTCTCGCGGGCCTGTCCGGCGCGGTCGTCCATCAGGCGGGTTTTCTCGCCGGGCCGCCCGCAGAGGCGGCGCTCTACGCGCCGCAGACCGTGACGATCGAGCCGCGCCAATTCTCCTATCGCGCCGATGGCGAATATCTGCGCGGCAGCCATGTCATCGACGCGCCGATGGCGACGGTGGATGAAAGTCGTCCGCTGACCATCATGAAATACCAGGTCGCGCACAGCGATTACGACCATTGCGTAGCGGACGGCGCCTGCAAGGCTGCGGAAGGTGTACATCAAATCCGGGAAAACATGCCCGTCACCGGCGTCAGTTATGACGACGCACAGGCTTATGCCGCATGGCTTTCGCGCAAGACCGGGGAAACATGGTCGCTGCCGACGGACGAGCAACTGGCCTTCGCGGCCGGGACGGGCTTTCCCGACGATGCCTTCGGCCTCGATCCGGACAGCAGGAATCCCGCGCTCCGCTGGCTTGCCGACTACAAGCGCGAAGCTGCGGAGCGCTCGAAGCGTGATCCCGTTCCCCGCATTCGCGGCAGTTTTGGCGAAAACGAATTCGGGCTGGCCGATTTCGGCGGCAATATCTGGGAATGGACCGATACATGCCATCGTCGCGTCCAGGTCGATGGCGAGGGCACGGCGCTGCGCGACGAGCCGTCCTGTGGGGTTTATGTGACGGTGGGAAACCATCGCTCGCCCATGACATCCTTCGTGCGTGACCCGAAGGGGGGTGGCTGCGCGGTGGGAACGCCTCCCGACAATCTCGGTTTCAGGCTGGTCAAATCCACCCGGTGGTACGCGCCGCTGATCAGCAGGTTGCGAGACAGGGGCTTTCCCGTCTGAGAAGGTCTTTCCTGCAAAGGCCGGGCGCGACAAATCGCCATCGTAACTTCCACTGATCCGCGCCGTCATGCTAGAACCGCGCCGACGCAGATGGAGTGACGCCGGTGAAAATAGACAAGAGCTTGGTCAGGTCCTTTGCGCTGTTCGACAGGATGAGCGACGACGAGCTCGACAAGCTGCTGAACCACTCCACGGCGCGGCGGGTGCTCCCGGGAGATGCCGTGTTCGAGCAGGGCGGCGCGGCAACGCATTTCTTTCTGCTGCTGCACGGACGACTGAAAGTGACGCAGGTGACCCAGGACGGGCAGCAGATCATCGTGCGCGTCGTCCATCCGGGCGACCTGTTCGGCTTTGCCAAGGCGCTGCAGCGCACCGATTATCCCGGGACCGCGCTTGCGGTCGCCGAAAGCATCGCGATCTGCTGGCCGACAGAGCTCTGGCCCCAGTTCGTCGACAAGAACCCGCACCTCGCCGTGACCGCGATGCAGACCATCGGCCAGCGACTAGAGGAAGCCCATACGCGCATTCGCGAAATGTCGACGCAGGAGGTGGAGCGCCGCGTCGCCCACGCCGTCCTGCGGCTCGCCGGCCAGGCGGGAAAGAAGGAAGGCGCCGGCGTGCGGATCGATTTCCCGATATCGCGCCAGGACATTGCCGAAATGACCGGCACGACGCTTCATACCGTTTCGAGGATTCTCAGCGCCTGGGAGGCGAAGGGACTGGTGGAGGGCGGCCGCCAGAAACTCCTCGTCAGCGATGTCGAGGGGCTGACGGCCCTGGCCGACCACATCAAGGACTGACGATCGCAACGATCCGCGCGTCTTCGGCTGGAAATTTGCGTTATGTCAAAGATCGATTCGCCGATCCGGCTATTTTAACCCTCGTGAAGCCGATCGGGCTTCTGATTCAGGAGTAAGACATTGAGCAAGTTCCTTAAGACTCTGGTTGGCGCCGCCTTCCTGACCGCGGCCTTCGGTTCCATGGCCGCTGCCGCCGACTTCGAGGTTCACATGATGAACAAGGGCGCGAGCGGCGCCATGGTCTTCGAGCCGGCCTTCGTCAAGGTTGCGCAGGGCGATACCGTCACCTTCATCGCAACGGACAAGTCCCATAACGCCGAAACCATCAAAGGCCTCATCCCCGAGGGCGCGACCGCCTTCAAGGGCAAGATGAACGAGACCATCAAGGTGACCTTCGACGTTGCGGGCGCCTATGCGATCAAATGCGCGCCGCATGTCGGCATGGGCATGGTCGGCCTTGTCGTCGTCGGAGACGCACCGGCCAATCTCGACGCGGTCAAGACCGCCAAGCTACCGAAGAAGGCCCGCGAACGTCTCGACGCGGAGATCGCCGCCGCCGGTCTCTGAGACCACCGCTTCCGTTCCTCGATTGCCCGGCCCGCCGGGCAATCCGAACTGCAGGTCGGAGCGGCGCTTGCCCACGGGCGCGGCAGAGAGCCGCACCTGCCGATCCCAAAATGACATCCGCTCCTGTCGCGATGTCACGCTTGCCGTATTGCCGATGCGACCATCGCCTTCCGAGGGATTGAAATTCCTCTGAAGGGGTGCAACCATCACATGCGCGGCGCAGTGCAAGACGCAGAAATTCAGGGTGGACAATGACCGAGGGCCATGAATTCCGGCAATGTGAGCGCCTCGATCCGCGCCACTCCCGCACGGACCGGGACAAGACCCTCCTTCGCCGCACGCACGGTGCACTTCCCGTTCCTTCCCGAGTGACCGGCCCGCACCTGTGGCTCAAATCGCGCTTTGCCAGGTGCGACGCAATGCGCGTTGACGACAGACTGCGGACTATCGGAAGAGGAGGCGCGTCGAACGTGTATCGACGGGCGGATACAATGAAATTTGCCGATGAAGCCGTTTGGCGGATGATCAGCCAGCATCGTGAAACGGAAGCAGCACAGGAGAGCGGGAAATGGTCAAGCAACTAACCTCCGGGGAACGACAATTTGCAGCCGTCATTCTCGTCGTCCTTGCCGTCCTCGGCATCGCCATGGCGGCGGCCGGCCGCGCCGATCCGCTTGGCGTCCATGGATTGATCGTGCTGCTCTATAGCGGCGCGCTTCTCTATGTCGTGCTTTCCTCCTTCTACGAGCCGGAGCCTGACCTCAGCTTGAGGACGCGCTATTACGACGACCCGATCAAGGTGGGCATCGCGCTCACCATGGCCTGGGCGGTCTTCGGAATGTTCATCGGCGTCTGGGTCGCGGCACAGCTCGCCTGGCCCAACCTCGCCTTCGACGCCGCCTGGTCCAGTTTCGGCCGCCTGCGTCCCGCCCATACGACCGGGGTGATCTTCGGCTTCGGCGGCAATGCGCTCATCGCCACCTCCTTCCACGTCGTGCAGAGGACATCGCGGGCGCGGCTGGCCGGCCAGCTCAGCCCCTGGTTCGTGCTGTTCGGCTTCAACCTCTTCTGTATCCTT
>NZ_DATJDJ010000027.1:0-14706 GCF_035497515.1 Pararhizobium sp.
CGCCGTGGTGACGCCGATGCGGCGGACTTCTTCCGGCAGGCGCGGTTCGGCGATCGCCACGCGGTTCTGGACCAGCACCTGCGCCTTGTCGAGATCGGTGCCGAGCTTGAAGGTGACGGTCAGCGCCATCGATCCGTCGGCTGTCGAATAGGAGGACATGTAGAGCATGCCCTCGACGCCGTTGATTTCCTGCTCCAGCGGCGTCGAGACCGTGTTGGCGATCGTCTCGGCATCGGCGCCGGGATAGGCGGTGCGGATGACGATGGTCGGTGGCGCGATTTCCGGATATTGCGCGACGGGAAGCTGGAAATAGGCGATGCCACCGACGATCAGCAGGAAGATGGACACGACCGACGCGAAGATCGGCCGATCGACGAAGAAATGGGCAAATCTCATTGACCATTCTCCGTTGGCGCGGCTTCGGGCGGCAGGGTCACGAGCGTGGGATCGACGATGACGCCGGGGCGCAGCCGGGTCAGGCCGTTGACGACGATCGTCTCGTCGCCGGTCAATCCTTCACGAACGACCCGGTAGCCATAGAGCCTCGGTCCAAGCCGGACCTGTTTCGTCGAAAAGCTGCCATCGTCGGCAACGACATAGACGACGCGCTGGTCCTGATCCGAGCCGATCGCTTCGTCGGGTACGAGAATGCCCTGATAGGTGTTGGACGCGTTGACCTGGACACGGCCGAACAGGCCGGGCTGCAGGACGAAATCCGGATTGTCGAACCGGGCGCGCACGCGCATCGTTCCGGTTTCCTGATCGACGCGGTTTTCGGCGAAATCGAGCTTGCCCTTGAAGGGTTTCTCGGTCGAATCGGCGATAGTGACGGACACGTCCAGCGAGCCGCCGCCTTCCTGCAGGTCGCTACCGTGCTCGCGGGCGACGCGGGCATAGTTCAACAGGCGACGCTCATCGACATCGAAGTAGAAATCGATCGGATCGAGGGAAACGATCGTCGTCAGCGCCGTCTGGTCGGCCTGGACGAGATTGCCCACCGAGATCAGGCGACGATCGATGCGGCCGGAAAGCGGCGCCTTGATGACCGTATATTCCATGTCGAGCCTGGCGCGCGCCAGGCTTGCCTCGGCGCCACGGATATTGGCCTGAGCCGACCGCAGTTCGCGGCGACGATCATCAAGGACCGAGACGGCGAGCGTGCCCTTTTGCACGAGCGATTCCGTGCGGGCGAATTCGGATTCGGCGAAGGTCAGCGTCGACTTGGCGACTTCCTGCGAGGAGGTGGCGATATCGAGCGCGGTCCGGAAGGGGCGCTGGTCGATGACGAAGAGCTGGTCGCCGTTCTTCACCATGGCGCCGTCCTTGAAGTCGATCCGGTCCAGATACCCGCCGACGCGGGAACGCAACGTCACCTCGTCGACAGGCTCGAAGCGGCCGATGAATTCGTCGCTGTCGATGACATCACGAACCACCGGCTTCGCGACGGTCACGGCGGCCTTGGGTTGCTCCTGCGCCCCTGAAGGGGCTGCAGTCAGGGTTGTGGAGAAGAGCAATATCGCCGGAACCAGCCAGTGTCGTACCATCTGCAAGCCCTCTGAAGCGCATCGAGTTGAATATACCGTGCAGCCGCACGGAGCTGTTCGCGAAGATTGCCTCTGGTCGATCTTTGCCGAACTTGAGACAGCATGCCGGGCAGTCGGGACACGGGTAGACCAACTGCGGATCGTTTGAAATTTACAGGTATTTCAAGTCTGCAGACTGGGTTTTTCATAACGTGCGCCGAGCCGATTTCGGGGGTCTTCCCAAGATCGGCATTCGCATTTCGGGGACAGCTTACATTATTCGGATTGCCTGTCATCCCGGAAATAGCGGGACCGGGCAAGCAGGCTCTGTTTAAGATTTTTCTTCTATACTCAGTCTCTTGCCGTATACGGATACAGCCGCGGTACGGCAGGCGGCGCGATAGAAAATTTCGGGTAGCCGCTTGTCTTTCGCAAGCGGGTTTCCCATATGCCGCCTCCAGCCTTCCGTCCGCCTGCCGGACATCTCCGAACGACACACCCCGAACCGACCCCGCATGCCCTCAAATCCGTTCCGGATGTCAGGTCTATGCTCTAAAGATATGATGACCCCGGAAATCAGGACGACCGACATGAACGCAAACGATATCGGAGAGATTTCCGCCTGGTTGACGACGCAGGGTCTGAAGGGCACCGACGAGATGGATATCGTCAATGGCTTCTGCCAGCGCGCCCGCGCCGTCGGCATGCGGCTCGATCGCGGCCTGGCGCTGATCGACACGCTGCATCCCGTCTATGAAGGACGGGCCTTCCAGTGGGACAGCAAGGAACCGGTGCGGGGCGCGTTCGAATATGGTCCGACGAACGAGGGCGTTTCGGCGGAAAACTGGGAACGGTCGGCCTTTTTCCACCTGCGCGAGAACAACGAGAGTGAAATCCGCCGCCGCATCGGCTTTGGCGATCCCATCGACTTCTTCGGGCTCGATACGCTGGTTGCTGCCGGCCATCAGGACTTTATCGCGATGATCCATCGCTTCGCGCAGGACAGCCATATCGGCGACATGGACTGTTTCTACTCCCAATGGACGACCATGGACGCGGGTGGTTTTCGCGATGACGACATTGCAGCGCTTCGCCAACTCGTTCCCGTCCTGGCGCTGGCGATCAAGTCCGGCTCGCTGACGCGGATTTCGCGCACCATCGCCGAGGTCTATCTCGGCGAGGACGCGGCCAAGCAGGTGCTCGAAGGCCGCATCTCGCGCGGCAAGGCGGAGCGAATCTCGGCGGTCCTGTGGTTCTCCGACCTGCAGAACTATACCCGCATTTCCGACAATCTCGCGCCGGACGAGATCATTCCTTTCCTCAACGACTACGCCGACGCGGTGATCTCCTCGATCCATGAGGCCGGCGGCAATGTGCTGAAGCTGATCGGCGACGGCACGTTGGCGATTTTCAAGGCCGAGGAGCGCGAGGATGCCTGTGCCCGCGCGCTGGTCGCCGAGAAAAGCCTGCGCGAGAAGCTGAAGGGCCTGAACCAGCGGCGCATGCTCGAGGGCCGCCCGGTGACGGAGGTCTATCTCGGCCTGCACATCGGCGACGTCTTCTATGGCAATATCGGTTCCAGCGACCGCCTCGACTTCACCGTCATCGGCCCGGCGGTCAACGAGGTCAGCCGTATCGCCTCGATGTGCCGCTTCATCGACCGCAGCGTCATCATGTCGTCGCAATTCGTTGCCGCCGCACCGCCGCCACGCGGTTCCGAGGTCGTGTCGATCGGCCGTTATGCCCTGCGCGGCGTCAAACGCGCGCAGGAACTGTTCACGCTGCTGCCGCTGGACGTGGTGGACTAGCGCCACCAGCGCGCAATTGTTGCGCCGTTATCTTTTCGAACGCTTGGCCGTTGTCTGTTCAGGAAGCTCGTCGCCAGGATCCGGAGCGATATCAGGGGTGCGAGCCAGAATCGCCAGCGCGTCCTCGACATTTCCGCTGGCCGACCGCTTCTTCAGGCCGATGATGGCACGGCGGTGGCCGATTCCATCGGCGATGAAGGCCGCAAGCAATTGATTCAGCGAAATGTTGTCGTCGGCTGCTGCCTGCTTTGCTTCCTCCATGACATGGTCAGCAAGTCTCAATGGATATGTGCTCATATCTGTCACTTCCTTCCTTCATGTCGAGCAACGAATTCACCTGCTCCGCTGACGATGATTCCAAATGCCTCGACGGCTGGGTGCCGAAAATGCTTGTCTCTCGTCACGATCGTATCTGCGCCGGCCGCAAGGGCGCATTCAATATAGAGATCGTCTTTCGGATCATCCAGGAATGGCCTGAAGCGAAACCAGGGCGAAATCAGGTTTGCCCGGCTAAAGACCGCATCGAGTACGATATCAATCTCGCCGTGGCTGATCCACGGATCGCTTCCGAGGATTTTCGGACGTTTCAAGACATCTTCGTATTCAAGCGCGACCGCGGGCGAGATTGCGAACGCGATCGTGCCGCCGAGCATCTGCCTGAGGAGATAGTGAGACGCCCCGTTCGACGAACGCAATGCGGACAACATGACATTGGCATCCACGACGATCATGGCTTAAATTGATATTACATATGATATCATGTCAAGGGAGCGCGGATTCGCTCATGCCTAAACCTTCCGGCCCTCTTCGTTGAAGAAATGCAGGTTCTGCACCGGCAGCCGGACGGGGACCTCGCCGTGCATGCCGAGGAAGCGGCGGTCGAGGGTGAAGGCCTTGAAGGTGGCGGGGCCGAGCTTCAGATGGACGATGATGCCGAAGCCGGTCGGTTCGACCAGTTCGACGGTTGCCGTCATGGCATCCGGGCCTTCGGCGCCGAGAATGACGTGTTCCGGCCGGATGCCGAGCGTGGCGCGGCTGCCGTCGGTGAGATTGGCGGTGCCGCCAAGCGGCAGGATGCCACCGCCGGTGAGGGCAAAACTCGCCGTATCGCCATTGACCATGTAGCGGCCTTCGAAGAAATTCATGCCCGGCGAGCCGATGAAACCGGCCACGAAGAGGTTGGCCGGATTGTCGTAGAGTTCGAGCGGGCTGCCGACCTGCTGGATGACGCCGCCATGCATGGCGACAATGCGGTCGGCCAGCGTCATGGCCTCGATCTGGTCGTGGGTGACGTAGATCGAGGTGGCGCCGAGGTCCTGGTGCAGCTTCTTGATTTCAGCCCGCATCTGTTCGCGCAGGCGGGCGTCGAGGTTCGACAGCGGCTCGTCGAACAGGAAGGCCTTCGGCTCGCGCACGATGGCGCGACCCATGGCGACGCGCTGGCGCTGGCCGCCGGACAGCGCCTTCGGCCTGCGTTCCATCAGCGGATCGAGGCCGAGCTTGCCGGCGGCGCCGGCCACCACTGCGGCGATCTTCTCCTTGGCGATCTTTCTCAGCCGCAGGCTGTAGCTCATGTTCTTCGCCACGCTCATATGCGGATAGAGCGCATAGGACTGGAACACCATGGCGATGTCGCGATCCTTCGGCGCGAGGTCATTGACGCGCTTGCCGTCGATACGGATCTCGCCATCGGTGACGGCCTCAAGGCCCGCGATCATCCGCAGCAGCGTGGACTTGCCGCAGCCGGACGGGCCGACGAGAACGACGAACTCGCCGTCCCTGATGTCGAGATCGACGCCATGCAGCACCGGATGGATGCCGTAGGATTTGTGGATGTTGGAAATATCGATCGATGCCATGGGATCAGCCTTTCACGGCGCCGGCCGTCAGGCCCTGCACGAGGTAACGTTGGATCAACAGGAAGAACAGGCAGGCCGGGATCAGCGCGAGCACGCCTGCCGCCATCATCTGTCCGAAGTCGACCGAGAATTTGGATACGAAAGAGAGCAACCCGACCGGGAAGGTCGCCGCGTCGTTTCCGGAAATGAGCATCAGAGAGAACAGGAGTTCGCTCCAGGCGGCCGTGAAGACGAAGCCGAGCGTGGCGGCAATGCCCGGCAGCGTCAGGGGCAGGATGATCTGCCGGAAGGCGACGAACTGGGTGGCGCCGTCGATCATTGCGGCCTCCTCCAGGTCCTTCGGTATGCCATCGAAGAAGGACTGCATGAGGAAGGTGGCGAAGGGCACGTTGAAGGCGGTGTAGACGATCACAAGGCCGGTCAGGCTGTTGGTAAGGCCGAGCGGCGACAGCATCTTGAAGATCGGCGCCACCAGCATCACCAGCGGGAACATCTGGGTCAGCAGCATCAGCGTCACGATCCAGTATTTGCCGCGAAAATTGAAGCGCGACATCGCGTAGCCGGCAAGCGAGGCAAGAATCGTAACGATGATGGCGGTCGAGCCGGAGACGATCAGGCTGTTCTTGAAGAAGGTCGGGAATTCGCTGTGCTTCAGCACGAAATCGAAATGCTCGAAGCTGGTTCGCGACGGCCACATCCGGATGCCTTCGGAATAGAGCAGCTTGTTGGGCGTGACCGAGACCTTCAGGAGCCAGTAGAGCGGGAACAGCGCAAAGACGATATAGCCGAGGATGGCCAACCGATGGGCGATGACGGAGATGATGCGTTTTGCGGTCATGATCTCAATCCTTGCTCAGGAGCCATTGCCGCAAGACGACGATCAGCATGGAATAGGTGATGAGCAGCACCAGAAGAACGAGCGCGATGGCCGATGCATAGCCGAAGTCCAGCCGCTTGAAGGCCTGGGTGAAGATGTAGCTGGCGACGATCTGGCTGCGGTCGGCCGGGCCGCCATTGGTCATGACGATGATCAGGTCGGCGAAATTGGAGATCCAGACCGTGCGCAGCAGGACCGTGATGGCGATGGTCGGCGCAAGGAACGGCAGGGTGATCGACAGGAACCTCTGCACCGGCCCGGCGCCGTCGATGCTGGCCGCTTCATAAAGATCGCGCGGGATCGCCTGGAGGGCGGCGAGCAGCGTGATGGCGAAGAAAGGAATGCCCCACCAGACATTGGCGATGATCGGTCCCCACATGGAAAGCTGCGGGTCGGAGAGGATGTTGAGGGGTTCGCTCATCAGGCCAAGCGAGAACATCCAGTGCGGCAGCGGACCGACGACGGGATTGAACAGCCAGGCCCAGTTGAGCCCGGCAAGGAAGCTCGGCACGGCCCAGGGCAGGAAGACGAGCGCCTGGACGATGCCACGGCCGTAGAAGGGCTTGTCGAGAAGAAGGGCGAGGATCAGGCCGAAGACGAACTGCAGCAGCACGGACCAACCGGTCCACCACAGCGTGTTCTTGAGCGCCCGATAGAAATTCTGGTCCTGCGACAGCGTCTTGAAATGATCGATGCCGATGAAGCCGCCGGAAAACGGATTGAGCAACTGGATATCGCGGAAGGCATAGGAAATGCCGAGCACCAGCGGCACCAGCATGACGGTGACGATCAGGATCAGCGCAGGCGCTGTGTAGAGATAGGGCGCGGACGCATCGGCCAGGCGCTTTTTCAGCGGCCGCTGGTCTGTGCGCGGACCGCTGGTGCGGGCTGCAGGTGAAGCCATCGTCAAATATTTCCGTTTCGCGGCAGGCCTTCAAGGGGTGCCGTGTTTCCAGTCGGGAATGAGCCGCAGGCAGACGACGTCATGTCGCTGCCTGCGGTTAAAGGCTGATGACTTACTTGCTCGCGAGGAACTTCTTTTGAGCAGCGGTCATGTATTCAGCCCATTGCTTGGCCATGTCTTCCGGCGTGATGTCGCCGAGCATGGCTTCCTGGCTTGTCTTGATCGCCATCGAATCCTTGAAGAAGGCAAATTCTTCCAGGTAGGTCGGCATGACGGTCGGGACGGCGTCCTTGTCCGCCAGTTCCTCGAACCAGCCCTTGAACTGCTCGGTGGCGAAGAAGGGGTCCTTCTCGGCGGATTTCAGGGCCGGCAGCGCGCCGATCTTCTTGTTCCACTCGATATTGCCTTCCGGGCCTTCGAGCGTAGCGATCAGCTTCCAGGCCAGGTCCTTGTTTTCGCTGGCCGACATCATCGACCAGCCGGCAAAACCGATGGTCGGGAAGGTCTTGCCGGACGGGCCCTTCGGCATGGTGGTGACGCCGTAATCGGCCGCATCCATGCGTTCCGCAATGGCAATCAGGGCGTCCGGATCCTGGTCGAGCATGGCGCAGGTTCCGGTGTAGAAGCCCGCGACGATCTCGTTGAATCCCCAGTTGACGCTGTCCTTCGGCGCATAGCCGTTCTTGTAAAGGTCTGTCAGCCAGGTGAAGCCCTTGACCCAACCCTCTTCCGAGAACTTCGACGTGCCGTCGGCGTTAAAGTAGGTGTTGTCGCCAGCCATCGTGGCGCCCATCATCATCCAGCCGTTGAGGCCGCCGGGACCGCCGCGCATGCAATAGGCATATTTGCCCGGCAGCTTCTTGATCTTCTCGGCGGCGGCGACAAAGTCGTCCATCGTCTTCGGCGGTCCATCGACGCCGGCCTCGGTGAAGATCTTCTTGTTGTAGAACATGGCGCGCAGATAGAAGCCGTAAGGCAACATATAGGCCGTGTCCTTGACGTCGCGGCCGAGTTCGAGCGCGCGATCGGTCAGTTGGGGCGTGTGTTCCCAGTCCTTGAGGTAGGGCTCAAGGCTTTCGAGCATGCCATTGTTGGCGTAGAGCGACAGCCAGGTGTCCGGCATTTCCATGACGTCGGGGATTTCACCGGCCGAGGCCATGGTCGCGAACTTCTGGAAGGCTTCGCCCCAGGGCAGGGAAATGACCTCGACGGTCGTGCCCGGGTTTGCCGCTTCGAACTTCGCGACGATGGACTTCAGGGTCTCGGTGCGTTCCGGGCTGGTGATGACTTCCACCAGCTTGAGCTTGGTATCGGCAAGGGCGGTGCCTGCCATCAGCGTGGCGAACAGTGTCGCCGCAATCAGTGTCCTCATGTTCGTTTCCCCTTTTTGTGTGGAGTGGTTGCTTCTTGTCGTCAGCCTACTGATGCGGCAGCGATTGCCGCTTCGATATCGCTCCAGAGGGCCTCCGTTCCCTCCAGGCCGACATGGAGCCGTACTGACCGCGGGCTGATGCCGAAGGCGACCGCGGAATTCGGTTGTGCTTTTTGTGACAGGACCACTTCGCCCGGCACGATCAGGCTCTCGTGTCCACCCCAGCTGACGCCGAGCTTGAACAGGTTGAGGTGATCGGAGAAGGTGCGGACGTTGATGCCCTCCTTGAAAATGAACGAGAACAGGCCGGACGTGCCCTTGAGACCCGCCGGCAGGTGGTTAGCAAGACCGGGATAGTTGACGGATTCAACGGCGTCATGCGCCTGCAGTCGCCTGGCGATCGTCGTCGCCGATTGTTCATGCGCCTTCATACGGATCGGCAGGGTGCGCATGCCGCGAATGAGAAGCCAGGCGTCGAACGGCGAGAGCTTGCCGCCGAGATAGGGATAGGCTTCGGCACGGATGCGGCCGATCATCTCCTTCGAACCGGCGACGACACCGGCGACGACATCGCTGTGGCCGCCGAGATATTTCGAGGCCGAATGAATGACCAGATCGACGCCGAGCGAAATCGGCTGCTGGAAGATCGGGCTTGCCCAGCTGTTGTCGATGGTGGTGATGACGCCGTGCTTCTTGGCCAGGGCCGCGAGCGCTGCGACATCGTGGGTTTCCATCACCCAGCTTGTCGGGCTTTCGAGATAGAGCAGCTTGGCGCCGGGCAGGACCTTGGCGACCGCGTCCTCGTCGCGGCCATCGACATAGGTGACCTCGATGTTCATGCGCTTGAAGAAGGTGCCGAAAAGCCGGAACGCATCGGGATAGAGATGCTTGACGGCGACGATGCGGTCGCCCGGCTGCACGAAGGACAGGACCGTCGACGAGATCGCTGACATACCGCTAGCAAAGCCCATCGCGTCTTCGGCACCTTCGAGCCTGGCCAGCATCTCCTCGAACATGCGCACGGTCGGATTGAGGCCCCGCGTGTAGATCGGCCTGACCTTTTCGCCGCGATAGGACGAGACCATGTCGTCGTAGTCGGTGAAGGTGAAGAGCGAGGTCTGCACGATCGGCGGCACGACGGCATCGTAGGCATTGCTCATGTCGTGGGCGACGATGAGGGAGGCTTCCTCGAACGGATCGAACCCGTTGCTCATTTGGACATTTCCTTGATGTCTTCCTCGACGATGGTGAGGATTTTCAGTGTCTCGGCACGCGCCCCTTCCGGATCGCCCGCGGCGATGGCGTTGAAGAGGGTGCGGTGGAACGGAAAGGAGCGGCGGGCGAAATCCGGCCGGTCGAAAGGCTTTTCCCAGAACTGCTCGAAGGCGCCGCGCATCTGTTCGAGCAATTGCTTGAACAGCGGATTGTGGGTGGCGTCGTAGATCGCGAGGTGGAAGGCGAGGTCCTCCGGGCCGGACGTGCCCCTGGACAGGTGCACCCGCTCCATTTCGTCCAGCTTCTGCTCGATGGTGACGAGATCGCTGGCCGTGCGCATGCGGGCGGCGACCATGCCGGCCTCGCATTCGATACCGCGCCGGACCTCGAGCGTTTTCAACAGCACGTCGCGCAGGTGGCTGGCGTCGAGCGACAGCGGCATGTGGATGGTCGCGCCGGAAATGGGTTTCAGCAGATAGGTGCCGCTGCCCTTGCGCGCTTCCATGACGCCGAGCGCCTGGAAATGGCGGATGACCTCGCGAATGGTCGAGCGGCCGACGGCAAGGTCCGCCATCAGTTCCCGTTCGGCAGGAAGCCGGTCACCGGGAATGAGGTTCGAGCGCTGGATATAGTCCGCAACAGCGGCGGTCACCTGCTGTACCCGGTCCGCCGGGGGCAGGGGGGCAAGTGCTGCTCGTGCATCGCCGTGCTTCATTGTCCGCTTTCCAGCTGAAACCAAAATTGGTCTGACATCTGAGCAATAGTGCAAATCGTAATGCGTGCGTCAAGCCGCGGATGAGGCGCGCAACGAAATTTTTGCGCAAACGACAACGCCGGGCCTCTCGGCCCGGCGTTGTCGGTTCTGTTTGCTTGTCAGTCTGTCCGGATGAAGCCGGGTCTGGCGGTCAGAATTCTTCCCAGTTGTCGGTGGCAACGGCGGCCGAACCAAACGACTTGGCGACCCGCGCCGTCATCTTGTGGACGGGCGATGCTGCGGCAGCGGGTGTGGTTCTGGCCTGCAGATGGGATGACGTGGAACGCAAGACCGCAACCGCCGTATTTGCATTGTCCGCCAGTGCGAACCGGCCGATCAACTCGCGAAGACGTCCGGCCTCGGTTGCAAGCGTTGCGCCGGCGGCATTGGCTTCCTCGACCATTGCAGCATTCTGCTGCGTCACCTGGTCCATCTGGTTGACGGCAGTGTTGACCTCCGACAGGCCGACCGACTGTTCGCGCGCCGATGTTGTGATCGCATCCATGTGCTGGTTGATGGAGACGATGAAGTCCTCGATCGTCTTCAACGACTGGCCCGTCTGGCTGACGAGCTTGACGCCGTTTTCAACTTCCGTGGTGGAATTGCGGATAAGGTCCTTGATCTCCTTGGCGGCCTTCGCGGACCGCTGGGCGAGTTCACGCACTTCCTGTGCGACGACGGCAAACCCCTTGCCGGCATCGCCCGCACGGGCCGCCTCGACCCCGGCGTTCAGGGCGAGCAGGTTCGTCTGGAAGGCGATTTCATCGATGACGCTGATGATGTTGGAAATCTGCGCCGAGGAATTCTCGATCTTGCCCATGGCATCGACCGCGTTGGCGACGACATCGCCGGAGCGGCGCGCGCTTTCGTTTGCCTGGATGGCGACGCCACGCGCTTCCTCGGCGCGCTTGGACGAGTTGGAGACGTTGGCAGTGATCTCATCCAGGGCCGCGGCGGTTTCTTCAAGCGACGCGGCCTGCTGTTCCGTGCGTCGCGAAAGATCATCGGCGCTCTGGCTGATTTCACGCGATCCGCTGTCGATCGAGTTCGTAGCTTGGGAAACGGAGGTCAGGGTTTCGCGCAACTGATCGACGGCCTGGTTGAAGTCGGTGCGCAAGGCCTCGAAATCCGAGGCAAAAGGCTCGCGCAGTCTGTACGACAAATCGCCCGCGGCAAGATGTTTCAGGCCATCGGCAAGTCCACCGGTCGCCTGCGCCATCGCGGCGGCAATTTCGCGTTCCTTGTCGGCATTCTGGCGGCGTTGCTCTTCCGTCTGGTTGCGGTGGTAGTCCGCGTCCTGTTCCAGTTCGCGTGCCTTCAGACCGTTCTGCTTGAACACTTCGACGGCCTGCGCCATTGCGCCGATCTCGTCGCTGCGCTCCTGTCCCTTGATCTCGGACTGCAGATCGCCCGCCGCGAGCTTTGCCATGGTGGCGGTGATGCGCGACAGGGTGCCGGCCAGCGACCGGGCGAACAACAGGAAACCAATGAGGGAAAGTCCGGATACCAGGACAGTGCCGATGACCGTCGTCCAGATGGCCTCGCTACCGCTATCGACGATTTCGGTGACATTGGACGCGATTTCCAGCACGCCGACGGTCTTGCCGGAATAGTTGCTGAACGGAACGGCATCGACGAAATAGTGCTTGCCATCCTGGGAGATGCTCTGCTGGATCGACTTGCCGTCGAGGGCGGCCTTCAGCTGCTCGTCGGTGAGAAGGGATTTTTCGCCCAGGGTCGCGGCCTGAAGCTGGAGCTTGTCGTCGACCATGATATGGACGGCGATGGCGCCGCCGATCTTGTCGGCCAGCGGAGCGAAATATTTGTTGGTGAGCGCGGTGCCGACATCGACAACGCCGACGGTCTTGCCATCGCGCACCACCGGAGCGGAGGCGAACATGCTGACGGCGGCACGGCCCGGTTCCGTCCCGGCAACGAGCTTGCCGGTCGCAAGCGCTTCGACGACGGTCTTGCGTCGTCCCGTCATGTCGTCGCCGAACTTTTCAGGCGTGTGAATGCGTGCGACGGCTTCACCCTTGGCATTGATGAAGGTCATCAGCGACAGGCCGCCGTCGCTGACGATGGCGGGCAGGCTGCCGGCATATCTGGCGATAATGGCGTCTCGCTCGCCCTTCTCGATCAATTGACCCGTTTCGGGTTCGCCGGCAATTGCCAGCGCCAATGCGGAGGCCGCCTTTTTCTGCGCATCCATGTCGTTCTGGACCAGGGCGAGGTCGTTGTCCGCCTTGCTCTGGGCTGCTTCGTTCGCCATCTGCGACTGCTGATACCAGGCGGAACCACCGATGGCCGCGCTGGAAAACAGCACCGCCGCAAACCCGTAGGCGGTTATCTTGATCCACAACGGGCGCTTAATCTTAACTTCGGACATGTCCATCTCCAGAAAGAGGTTGTTCCCCGACAACCGTGTCTGCGCGAACACCTAACGATGAATGTTCAATTTTACGTAAATCTTTTCGTACCCTTAACGCCGAAAGATGGGGCGTCGTGCCGGCTTTCCCGATCGCAATGACGGGCCTATTCCGCTGCCGGCCTGGCTATGACAAGATCTTGGGATAGGTTCGTTCCGAAAGCGGCGTCGCCTCGATGGCGGCAGCCAGGCGTTCGGTCAGCAGCGTTTCAGCCCGGCTGCTTCGGCTCACGCGCTTCGTGACCAGATAGACGTCGGCTGCCGGCGGGTTTTCATAGGGCGGCAACTGCCAGAGCTGACGGGCCTCGATATCAGCCGTTACGACGTGGATCGGCAGTGGGCCGAAACCGAAGCCTGCCTTGATCAGCCGCCTGACCTCTTCCAGGTTGGAGAACAACCCGAGTATCTGGCCGGTAAAATTCTCCCGTTGCCGCAGGCGAGCGACCGGCGCCAGTGCGCCGCCGAGATGATCGGTCTTGAAGGACACGTAATCGAGGCCGGCGAGGTCACGCGTTTCGACACCGGTCTTGCCGAAGAGAGGATGGCCGGGCGCGCAGAAGAAGCCGAAATGCTCGCGATACAGCACGGTATAGTCGAGATCCGGATGCCGCTCATGAGCAAGGCAGATGCCGAGGCAGGTTTGTCCGCTCAAAACCGCCTCGATCACGTTCCGGCTGGCGGAAACCGTCGTCGAGAAGGTGACGCGCGGGAAGGTCTTGTGGAAATCGGCGAGGTAATGATCGAGAAACAGGCATTCGATATGGCTGGCGAAAGCCATTTCGACATGACCGGTGACGAGATCCGGATCATCCTTGATGAGATCGGGCAGACCGGTGACGATGTTGCGCATGGCCAGGCATTCGGCATAGAGCCGTTCGCCGGCCGGCGTCATGCGGAAATGATTGGCGGAACGGTCGATCAACCGGCATGCCATATGGCTTTCGAGGCGGCGCAGCGCGTTGCTGATGGTCGGCTGCTTGAGCAGCAACCTGTGGCCGGCCGCCGTCAGGCTCTTCTCCTCGACGATCACCGTGAAGGTGCGCAGGAGGTTCCAGTCGATCTCCCAGACGAACCGGCGTCTCGGACTGGGCGGGGAACCGGGCATGGGCGACCTCATTCATTTCGTGAATGCTGAGGCTTCACCTAAAGTATTTGTCTGCCCAGGTCCATTGTGGTTTGATCGATCCTACCGGCAGACCGAACGAGGCATCAGGTGACGGGCAGAGGCGATGTTTTCCCCGATTTCGGACTGAGCGTCGAACAGCGCCGCGCGGCCGTGCGCGGCCATTATTACGAAACGCCGGGCATGGACGGCGCTCGTGGCGAAATCTGGTGCTACACCCGCTCCTGGACCTATGCGCCGGGTGCCAAGGTCGATCTGCATATCAGCTCGACGGCCGCCACCTGCCGGCTGGAGATCGTCCGCGACGGTGGCGTCGAGACGAGCGTTTACGGCGCCGAAGGGGTCGCGACCACCTGGCAGGAAACGCCGGACCAGGTCTCCGTCCTGGGTTGCGGCTGGGAGCCGACTTTTTCGTTCCGGGTCCATGAAAGCTGGCCATCCGGCGCCTACCGGATCACCTTGACGGCCAATGGCCGCGACGGAAAGCCAATCACCTGCCACCATCTCATCATCGTGCTGCCGAAGCCCGGCCGCAAGCCTGGCCGTATCCTGCAGGTCGCCGCGACCGGAACTTGGGCGGCCTACAACACCTGGGGCGGATCGAACCATTATCAGGGCATTACCGGCCCGAACCGCGACCAGTTCGCCACCACCATCAGTATGGAGCGCCCGTTCTGCCGGGGCTTCGTCATGCTGCCGGATGATGCGCCGCGGGTGCCGCTGGAGGTCAGCCTGCCGCCGGGCACGGTGCCGCGCTACCCGCATATGGAATGGGCCTACGCCAACGGCTATTCCAAGAAATATGCGTCCTCCGGCTGGGCAAGCTATGACAGCCGCTTCTTC
>NZ_DATJDJ010000028.1:0-2926 GCF_035497515.1 Pararhizobium sp.
TCCACCTGTCGATCGCGGAAGCGACGGGAAACGAGTTCTTCAGCATGGCCCTGGAAGGTCCCGACGTCTCCCTGAGCGGCTTCATGAACATCTCCCTTTCCTTGACACGCTCCGGATCTCCGGCGCGCGCCCGAAAGGTGATCGGCGAGCATGCCGACATTGTCGATGCGATCCGCAACAAGGACCCCGTCTGGGCCCGCGTCGCCATGGAAAGCCATCTTCTGCAGGCGCGCCGACGCATGATGAACGGCGATCTCGATCCATAAAAAAATAGATCTGTAATTTTTCTTTACAACTTTTTTGAAATTCAGTAAGGATAGTTGACTTCAGGAGGGTCAACTATGCAACAAGCACTAACGCAAGCCGACTACGCCGCGTCCGTCGTCGCCGTGCCCCCCATTGCGCTGAATGCCGACTATTCGGTGAATGCGGGCGCCAACGGCGCACTGATCAGGCATATCGAGGACGGCGGAGTGGATATCCTGCTCTATGGCGGCAATGCCAATCTGTATCATTTCGGCCTCGAGGATTACCGGGCCGCCATGGAAGCGATCAAATCGGCGGCGGCACCGACGACGCACCTGATCACCTCGATCGGTCCGGACTTCGGCAAGGCTCTGGCGCAGATCCCCATTGCACGCGACCTCGGCTTCAGGAATGTCATGGTGCTGCCCACCAATTTCCCGGCGGACCCGGCCGGCGTCGCCAATGGCGTACGCAGGCTTGCCGACGCCTATGGCAGCGGCCTCATTCTCTATCTGAAGCGCGAGAATTATGCAGACCCCGACGATCTGGCAAAGCTGATTTCGGAAAAAGCCGTGAGCTTCGTCAAATATGCCGTCGAGAAACCCGACGCTTCCAAGGACCCCTATCTCGACGCCGTGCTTTCGGCGATCGGCAGGGAACATCTTGCAAGCGGAATGGGCGAGACACCGATCCATGATCATCTCGGCGAACGCAAGCTGACGACCTATACGTCCGGCGCCGTCTGCATTGCGCCGGCTGCCGCCTCCGAACTTCTGATGCTTCACAAGGCAGGCCGCACGGCCGAGGCGGCCCGGCTCAGCGAACCGTTCCTGGAGTTCGAGAAAGTGCGCCTGGATCTCGGCGGCCTGCAGGTGCTGCATGATGCCGTACGGCTTTCGGGCATCGCCGACACCGGGCCATTGATGCCCATGGTTTCAAATCTTCCGCTGGACCGGCTGGCACCGGTCGAAAGGGCGGTAGAGGCACTCAAGCTTGCTGAAAAACAGGCTCGTGCCAGGGCTCTGGCTCCCAGGAAGCAGTCTGCTGGCCTGTAGTTGACAGCTAATATTATCCGAACTAATACATTAGTGCTCTAGTGTGTTTTTGCCAGTGTGGAGGCACTGCAGCCGGGCCGATGCTGAAGCGGCGGCCCGGCAGGATCGACATCAAGGTCTTTTGACCAGGAGGAGAAATGACAATGACCATCAAGCTTTCACGGGGAATATCGACGGCGCTGATGTCGATCCTGTTGTCCGGAGCCGCGCTTGCGGCCGAGGGAGAAGTTAAGATCGTGCTGCCTGAGCAGCCGGCCAATCTTGAGCCCTGCCGCTCCATCCGCTCCGATATCGGACGCGTGATCAACTCCAACATCACCGAGACGCTCACCAATATCGAGCCGGAAAAAGGCACGGTCGCGCCCTGGCTCGCCGAAAGCTGGGAGCAGGTCGACGACCTGACATGGCGAATCAAGCTGAAAACGGGCGTCAAGTTCCAGGACGGCGCGGAATTCAACGCCGAAGCCGTCGTCAAGTCGATCAACCGGCTGATGAACCCGAAGCTGACCTGTGACAGCCGCTCCAAGTTCGGCGACGTCAAGCTGACGCCGAAGGCAATCGATGCAAACACGGTGGAAATAACCACTGATAGCCCGCTCCCGATCATGCCCACCTTGCTCGGCACGGTGCAGGTCGTCTCCCCCAACATGCCGTTCGACGGCGAAACCAATGCCCCGGTCGGCACCGGCCCCTACACGCTGGAAAGCGCCACGAACGAGCAGATCGTTCTTGTTCGCAGCGACAGCTATTGGGGACCGAAGCCCGAGGTGACGAAAGCCACCTATGTCTGGCGCGGCGAATCCGCCATTCGTGCCGCCATGGTCGAATCCGGCGAAGCCGACATGACGCCGTCGCTCGCCGTCCAGGATGCCACGAACACCGCGACCGACTTTGCCTATCTGAACTCGGAAACGACCCGCATGCGCATCGACGCGGAAATTCCGCCGCTCGACGACGTACGCGTCCGCAAGGCGCTCAATCTCGCCATCGACTGGGACGGCATGGGCGAGGCCCTGTTCGGCAAGGATGTCCTGCGCGCCTCGCAGATGGTGGTGCCGGGCGTTCTGGGCCATAACCCGGATATCAAGCCCTGGCCCTACGATCCCGACCAGGCGAGAAAGCTGATCGAGGAAGCCAAGGCGGACGGCGTGCCGGTGGATACCGAAATCGTCATCATCGGCCGCAACGGCTTCTTTCCGAACTCCGCTGAATCGCTCGAAGCGATGATGGCGATGTGGCAGGAAATCGGCTTGAAGGTTTCGCTGCGCCAGCTCGAAGCCGCCGATTGGGTTCGTTATCTCGACAAGCCTTATCCGCAGGGCCGCGGACCGACCGTGTTCCAGCAGCAGCACGACAACAATACGGGCGACGCCGGCTTTACCGCGCCGGTCATGTTCCTGAGCGACGGCCAGTATTCCACCATTGCCGTTCCGGAACTCGATGTCGTCCTGAAGAAGGCCATGGCCGCGACCGGCGAAGAGCGTGAAAAACTGTTCCAGGAAGCCTTCCTGAAGGTCCATGACGAGATCATCGCCGATATACCGATGTATCACATGATCGGCTATGTCCGCGTCGGATCGCGTCTCGACTGGAAGCCGGATCTGAAGACGAACAGCGAAATCGCG
>NZ_DATJDJ010000029.1:0-21585 GCF_035497515.1 Pararhizobium sp.
TCGACGCTGCGCCGCTCCGGCGCGCCGTACAGGCTGACGCCGACCGAACTCTATACGATGCTGATGATTTCATCGGGCGGGCTGACGCACAGGCTCGATCGGCTGCAGAAGGCGGGACTGATCGTACGCGAGCGCTCGACGGCCGACGGGCGCAGCATGGTCGTCGGGCTGACCGACGAGGGTATGCGTCTTGCCGAATCGGCCTTCCGAGCAGACATGGAAAGCGAAAGCGGCTACCTGACGGAATTGAGCGCTCAGGATCGCTTGGATTTGGCGGAGCTGTTGCGCAAGCTGCTTGGCTCGCTGGAGCGGCGGAATGAGGGCGATAGGGCCTGATCTGGCGTGGAAATCCGCAAAATCGTTTGACAACAAGGGGCGAAGCCACTAAAGCCGCCTCAACGCCGGGCCGAAATGCCCGGTGTTTTATTTGACATGTCCCGTGGCTTCTCCGTTAGCTTAATGTGAGAAACCTGTCAGAGCTTTCAAAAGAAGCTCAGAGGAGGGCGTGTTTCCTTGATCCGGTTTGGAAGCAGACCGGTGTAACCATTTGAAGGGAAATGCGATGAGCAAGCGCGAATCGTCCAAGTACAAAATTGACCGCCGTATGGGCGAAAATATCTGGGGCCGCCCGAAGTCCCCGGTAAACCGTCGCGAATACGGTCCTGGCCAGCACGGCCAGCGTCGTAAGTCCAAGCTTTCCGACTTCGGTGTGCAGCTGCGCGCCAAGCAGAAGCTCAAGGGCTACTACGGCGACATCCGCGAAAAGCAGTTCCGCGCAATCTTCGCCGAAGCTGACCGTCGCAAGGGTGATACTTCCGAAAACCTGATCGGCCTGCTCGAATCGCGCCTCGACGCGATTGTGTACCGCGCCAAGTTCGTTCCGACGGTCTTTGCTGCCCGTCAGTTCGTCAACCATGGCCACGTCAAGGTCAACGGCGTTCGCGTCAACATCGGTTCGTACCGCTGCAAGGCTGGTGACGTCATCGAAGTTCGCGAAAAGTCCAAGCAGCTCGTATCGGTTCTCGAAGCCGTCCAGCTCGCTGAGCGTGACGTTCCGGACTATATCGAAGTCGATCACAACAAGATGGTTGCGACCTTCGCCCGCGTTCCCTTCCTGACCGACGTTCCTTACCCGGTCGTCATGGAACCGAACCTCGTCGTCGAATTCTATTCGCGGTAATTTCTTCAGGCTTCGGCCTTGTGAAATTCGGAAAAGCCACTCAGAGATGGGTGGCTTTTTTATTGCCCAAATCCCACCAAGCCTCATTCGGAGAATGACTGATGCCCGGCCCGATGGACCTGCAGTCGATTGTCGATGATATCCATCGCGAACTTGCTCCGCGGCGCGGCGAAGGCAAGGTGGCCGACTATATTCCGCAGCTGGCCCGTGTCGATCCCGAGCATTTCGGCATGGCGATCGTCACGGTCGACGGCAATGTGCACATGGCGGGTGACGCCGAGCTGCCGTTTTCCATCCAGAGCATTTCCAAGGTCTTCACGCTGACGCTGGCGCTTGGCAAGCATGGGGAAAACATCTGGAAGCGGGTGGGGCGCGAGCCGTCCGGTTCCGCGTTCAATTCCATCGTCCAGCTGGAGCATGAAAACGGTATTCCTCGTAATCCGTTCATCAATGCCGGCGCCATTGCGATTACCGATCTGGTGCTCGCCGGCCATACGCCGCGCGAGGCAATCGGCGAGATCGTCCGCTTCGTGCGTTATCTCTCCGACGAGGAGGATATCCTGATTGACCAGGATGTCGCCAAGTCGGAATCGGCGACAGGCTACCGCAATTTTGCGCTCGCCAATTTCATGCGGTCCTTCGGCAAGCTCG
Source organism: Pararhizobium sp. (assembly GCF_035497515.1). Taxonomy (GTDB): domain Bacteria; phylum Pseudomonadota; class Alphaproteobacteria; order Rhizobiales; family Rhizobiaceae; genus Pararhizobium. The sequence goes on from NZ_DATJDJ010000029.1 coordinate 1,832, forward strand.
ATCATCCGGTCGAGCATGTGCTCGGCGTCTATTTCCATCAATGCGCGCTGGCGATGAGTTGCGTCCAATTGGCAAGGGCCGGCTTGTTCCTTGCGGCATCGGGCTCCAACCCGCTGACCAGGCATTCCGTCGTTTCCAGGCAACGGGCGCGGCGTATCAACGCGCTGATGCTGACCTGCGGTCATTATGATGGTTCGGGTGATTTCGCCTACCGCGTCGGCCTGCCGGGCAAGAGCGGCGTCGGCGGCGGCATTCTTTGCGTGGCGCCGGGCAAAGCGTCGGTCGCCGTCTGGTCGCCGGGTCTCAATGACAACGGCAATTCGCTGCTGGGCTCGCTCGCACTGGAAATGCTGGCAAACCGCACAGGCTGGTCGGTCTTCGGCGCCTGACGGCGTCGTTACGGAAGTTTCACATCGATCCCGGCGCATTTCCCTTGATCTTGCTGGCTGAGACAGGCAAGTGCAGGACATTGTTTTTGCGCGCCGCCCTTGTGCCCTGCGCCTTCCATCCGGGACTTTGTCATGGATATTGCCATCCAATCGCCGACTGACGACATCGAAGACCTTGTGCCCAGTCCGGATCCGACTGGCGACGATGTCATGCATCCGATCTTTGCGAAGATGCCTTCGTCGGTCTCGTTCAACAAGCTGCGCAAGCGGCTCCTGCGGCAAGTTCGCCAGGCGATCGACGATTTCGGCATGCTGAAGGGCCAGAAGCGCTGGCTCATCGGTGTCTCCGGCGGCAAGGACAGCTATAGCCTGCTGGCTCTGCTGATGGATCTGCAATGGCGCGGCCTGCTGCCGGTCGAGCTCATCGCCTGCAATCTTGACCAGGGGCAGCCGAATTTCCCCAAGCATGTCCTGCCGGAATATCTGTCGTCGATCGGTGTGAAACACCGTATCGAATATCGCGATACCTATTCGATCGTGAAGGAAAAGGTTCCGGCGGGCGGCACCTATTGCGCGCTCTGTTCGCGCCTGCGCCGCGGTAATCTTTACCGGATCGCCCGCGAGGAAGGCTGCGATGCGCTGGTGCTCGGTCATCACCGCGAGGATATTCTCGAGACCTTCTTCATGAATTTCTTCCATGGCGGCAGGCTGGCGACGATGCCGGCAAAACTGCTGAACGATGAAGGCGACCTGATGGTGCTGCGGCCGCTGGCCTACGCGGCAGAGGATGATCTGGCGAAGTTCGCTGCCGCCATGGAGTTCCCGATCATCCCTTGCGACCTTTGCGGTTCGCAGGATGGCCTGGAGCGCAATGCCATGAAGGCGATGCTGTCGGATATCGAGCGCCGCATGCCCGGCCGCAAGGACACGATGCTGCGGGCGCTTGGCCACGTCAATCCGTCACACCTGCTCGACCCGAAACTGTTTGATTTCCAATCCCTCTTCGCGGAGCCTAAAGCATGACATCTGCCATCGATATCGCTGCCATCGCCAATATCCTGCAGGAGGCGGCGGCGAAGGAAATCCTGCCGCGCTTCCGCAATCTCGGCGCCGGCGACGTGCGGATGAAGTCGGAGGCGATCGACCTCGTGACGGAAGCGGACGAGGCGGCCGAACGGCTGATCAAGGAGCGCATGGCGGACGTTTCACCGGATGCCCTGTTCATCGGCGAGGAATCGGTCGCGGCCGACCCGGGTCTTCTCTTGGCGCTTGCCGGTGCCGATCTCGCCATCGTCGTCGACCCAATCGACGGCACGTTCAACTATGCCGCCGGCATGCCGCTGTTCGGCGTCATGGCTGCCGTCGTCTCCAAGGGCGAAACGGTCGCCGGCCTTATCTACGATCCGATGGGCAATGACTGGGTGATTGCGGAAAAGGGTTCCGGCTCCTGGCTGTGCAAGGCCGACGGCTCGCAGGAGAAGCTGGATGTGGCGCCGCCGCCGCCGCTCGAAGGCCTCGTCGGCTGCGCCTCGACCGGTTTCTATCCCCCGGAGACCCGTCGCATCGTCATGGGCAACATGGCCAAGGTCCGCATTGCCACCAGCTATCGCTGCGCGGCGCATGAATACCGCGCCTTCGCCGGCGGGCATTTCCATTTCCTGATGTACCAGAAGCTGATGCCGTGGGATCACCTGGCCGGCACGCTCATCGCGCAGGAAGCCGGAGCCTATGCCGCCCGCTTCGACGGATCGCCCTACCTGCCGGAGCATGTCGATGGCGGGTTGCTGCTGACGTCCGACAGGGACACCTGGGAAGTCCTGCGCCGCGAAGTGTTTACCGTCTGAGCACGGCACACTTGCTGAAAGAAAAGGCCCGCTCGGTCATCCCGGCGGGCCTTTTCGTGTCTGCGGGTTTCGGCGGCTTACATGTGCCCGCTGACGCCTTCCAGCGCGGCATGGTCGTCGCCCGGATGGGTGAAGAGCTTGCCTTTTTCAGCCCAGAGCACGGCGACGATCGTCAGCGCGCCGAACAGCGTATAGCTGGCCATCAGCGGCTGGATCGTGCCGTTGAACATCTGGCCGACGGCGCTTCCGAGCAGGGCGCCACCGGTGGTCGAGACGAAACCGGTGATCGCTGTTGCGGTGCCTGCCACATGCCCCATTGGTTCCAGGCTGATTGCCGTGAAATTTGTGGTAACGACGGCGAACATCATCAGCAGCACCGAGAACATCAGGTAGGCCAGCGCGAAGTCAATCTTGCCGCCAAGGGAGACCAGGAAGCCGATGCCGGAGAGCAGGGTGAACAGGATGATCGCCACATGCGAAATCCGCCGCATGCCGAAGCTGCGGACGAAATAGCCGTTGATGAAGTTGATGACGGCGATGCCGCCGGCGGTGCCGGCAAAGGCGATCGGCAGCCAGTCGCCGAGCCCGTAGACCTCGCCGAAAATCTGCTGGACGGTGACGATGTAGGCGCAGATGACCGCGGTGAACAGGGTCATGCCGATCATGTAGCCGCAGGTGATGCGATTGGTCAGCACCGTGCGGAAACCGGAAACGACCGACGCGACGGAAAGCGGCAGACGCTCTTCCTTTGGCAGCGATTCCTTCAGTCGCGCCGTTGCCCAGCCGAAGAGAATGGCGCCGATGGCGCCGAGCAGGATGAAGATCCAGTGCCAGTTGGCGTAGTGGACGATGCCCTGGCCGAGCGATGGAGCGACGATGGGCACGATCATGAAGACGATGAAGACATAGGACATGACGCGCGCCATCTCGCGGCCGCCGAAGCAGTCGCGAATGATTGCCATGGTGCAAATCCGCACGGCGGCGGCACCGATGCCCTGCGCGAAACGCAGCATCAGCAAGGTTTCGAAACTGCTCGTAGCGGCCGCCAGCAGCATGGTCAGCGTGAAGAAGGCAAGGCCAGCCAACAGGATGGTGCGACGGCCGAATGTGTCGGACAGGCTGCCGAAGACGATCTGTGAACAGCCGAAGCCGAGGAAGAACACGCCGATCACCAACTGCGTATCGTTGGTGTTGGCGACGTTGAGCGACTGGCCGATGGCGGGCAGGGCGGGCAACATGATGTCGATCGCGATGGCGACGCTGGCGGTCATCAGGGCGATGGTGATGATGAACTCGAAGAAGCCGAGACCGATGCGGGCGGAGCCCTGGTTCTCGACGTGATGGGCGGATGGATTGGCGGACATGAAAGACCTGTCTTGAAAAAGCGGCGGACTGTTTAAACGGCGGGATTGTGCGGACTGAAAAGCTTTCCGCGCTCGGCAAAGAGAACGAAGCCGAGGCCAATGATGGAGACAGTCAGGAAGCCGACCGCCAGTGGCGTGACGGTGCCGTCGAATGCCTGGCCGATCAGCGCGCCGATGCTGGCGCCGCCAATCGTTTGGGTAAAGCCGAGGACGGAGGAGGCGGTGCCGGCGACATGACCGAGCGGTTCCATCGCCATGGCGTTGAAATTCGGGCCGATCAGGCCGAACTGGAACATGGTCGCGGCATAAAGCACGACGAACAGCCAGAACGGCAGTGTCCCGAAGATCGAGGCCGTCGCCCAGACAAGGCTCCCGATCGTGAAGCCGATCAGGGCGCCGTGCGACAGGCGGCGCATGCCATAACGCCTGACCAGTCGGGAATTCGTGAAGGACGCGACCGCCATCATGCTGGCGAAGCCCGCGAACACGAGCGGAAACCAGTGCCCGAGCCCATAGACGCCGACAAGGATCTGCTGCGCCGAATTGATGAAGCCGAACAGCGAGCCGAACAGGAACGACGCGGCCAGCGAATAGCAGAGCGACACGCGGTTGGTCAGCACGATGCGGAAGGCCGAGCCGATCGACGAGACCGTGAACGGCCGGCGATTTTCGACGGCCAGCGTTTCCGGCAGGCGCAACATCACCAGCGTTGCCACGACCACGGCGAAAAGGCAGATGACGACGAAGATCATGTGCCATTCGGCAAAGATCATGATCAACTGCCCGACGCTCGGGGCGATGACCGGCACGATCATGAACACCATCATGACCAGCGACATGACCTCCGCCATCATTCGGCCGCCATAGACGTCGCGGACGATGGAGATGGTGATGACGCGTGTGGCGGCGGCGCCGATGCCCTGCATGAAGCGCAACGCCAGAAGGCCGGCGAAGGACGGCACGAAGACGATGGCAAGCGCACAGAGCGCATAGACGGCGAGACCGCCAAGCAACGGCAGCTTGCGGCCGAACCGGTCGGCCAGCGGCCCGAAGAACAACTGCGCGCAGCCCATGCCGATCAGATAGGAAGTGATGACATATTGGCGCGTGTTCTCGTCGGCGACGCCGAGGCTGGCGCCGATCTCCTGGAGGCCGGGCAGCATGATGTCGATCGAGATCGCATTGATCGCCATCAACATGGCCATCAGCGCGATGAATTGTGGTTTCGAAAGTGCCGGACTGCCCGGCGCCTGGGTTGTCGTGGTCATAGGGATATTCCTGCCGGCGTGCCGGGCATCTGAAGCGGGAAATCGGATCGTTTCCAAAGAGAACAGATGCGGATGAATGGATGGAACCAGAATTGAAGGGCGCAGTGAAAACGCGGCTCCGAAGCGCTTTCGAAAGAGAGCCGGCATGCCGGCTTGAGCGACGGACAACCGGTGGGAGGCCGGTTGCAAAAGGTGAATTGTCCGGACGGAAACGAGCGAGCGCATGTTCCTGCGCTTGCATATCCATGAAATCGCACAGTCTTGTGACATCGCCGCGTATCGGCAGCGACTGTTACAGGGGCGGAAATATTAGAATGCCTGCACAAGTCTATCGAATCAAAAAAGGCGGTGACCCGCCTTTTCAGGTGTCACGATGACAAGGGGTCGGTTCAGGCTGCGCCCTTGACCGCGATACCCTGCTCTTCGAAATGCGACTGCAATTCGCCAGCCTGGAACATTTCGCGGACGATATCGCAACCGCCGATGAACTCGCCCTTGATGTAGAGCTGCGGGATCGTCGGCCAGTTCGAATAGCCCTTGATGCCTTCGCGCAAGTCGGCGTCAGCAAGCACGTTGATACCCTTGTAATCGACGCCGATATAATCGAGCATCTGGACGACCTGTCCGGAGAACCCACACTGGGGAAACTGGGGCGTGCCCTTCATGAAAAGAACAACGTCGTTGCTCTTCACTTCGTTTGCAATGAAATCGTTGATACCGCTCATGTCGTAATCCTTCCTCATCCCGCTTCAAGGGCCGGGTGTGTCGATTTCCTGTAGATAGCATGCAGGCCAGTGATTTTCATCACCTGTGTGCAACAAAAACTGATGGCTTGCACACAGGCAACAGGTCAGATTTCTGGGGGCTACCGTGCTTTGCTGCGGGCAGCCGCGGTGCGCCGGCGGCTCACCTGCTTCCTTGCCGGTTTTGCCGCCTTCGGTTTCGTAACCTTCTTGAAACGCCCGGTCGCTGCCGAGCGGGCCTGCCGTTTCTGGCGCTTTGACGTCGTCGCCTTGACGCCGGCCTTTTTCAGAACTTCCTTCAGCACGCTTTCGACGACGCCCGTCACCAGTTCGTTGATAAGGTTCGCCATCGATGCTTACTCAGGTACGGAAGTCTGCAGCGCGAGTGCGTGCAGGACACCACCCATGTTGCCGCTCAGGGCGTCATAGACCATCTTGTGCTGCTGCACACGGGTCTTTCCACGAAATGCTTCGGCGACGACCTCGGCGGCGTAATGGTCGCCATCGCCGGCCAGGTCCCGGATGACGACTTTCGCCCCCGGAATTCCAGTCTTGATCATGTCTTCGATATCGCCAGGTGCCATCGGCATCGTCTGTACTCCCTGAATTACTCGGCGGCGATCTGTGTCTCGCCGTCCATGAAGTCAGGGAACCACGATTCATGTACCGAGCGCAATTGCAGAATTGCAAGCGGCTGGGCCGAGCCGAGCACGACCTCGGTGCCACCGGTCTCGCCGATCGACGGCGCTGCCACGCCCGCGGCCTTCGCCCGGTCTGCGACGAGAGCCGCATGTTCCGGCCGAACCGTAACGACGTAGCGGCCCTGATCCTCGCCGAAGAAAACCGGGATCGGATCGCGGCCGGCAACGGCTGAGACCTTGGCGCCGATGCCGGATGCCATGGCCATTTCCGCAATCGCCAGCGCCAGACCGCCCGAGGAGCAGTCATGCACGGCGGTCGTCAGACCATCGGTGATCAGGTCGCGGACGAAATCGCCGACCTTGCGCTCATGGGCGAGATCGACATGCGGTGCCGGGCCGTCGGTGCGGCCATGGATATCGCGGAGATAGACCGACTGGCCAAGATGCGTGCCGAGCCCTCCCGGTGCGCCGACGAGCAGAATCTCTTCGCCTTCAGCGGCAAAGCGGATGTGTGCCATCTGCGCCCAGTCGGAAAGCAGGCCGACGCCGCCAATGGTCGGGGTCGGCAGGATGCCCTGGCCGTTGGTCTCGTTGTAGAGCGAGACATTGCCGGACACGATCGGAAAATCCAGCGCGAGGCAGGCTTCACCGATGCCCTTGATGGCATGAACGAGCTGGCTCATGATTTCCGGGCGTTCTGGATTGCCGAAGTTGAGATTGTCGGTGGCTGCCAACGGCAGCGCGCCGGTGGCGGTGATGTTGCGCCAGCATTCGGCAACGGCCTGCTTGCCGCCTTCGAATGCATCGGCCTCGACATAACGCGGCGTCACGTCGGAAGAAAAGGCCAGAGCCTTGGTCGGGTGGCCTTCGACGCGCACGACGCCGGCGTCGCCGCCCGGCAATTGCAGCGAGTTGCCCTGGATCAGCGTGTCATACTGTTCGTAGACCCAGCGGCGCGACGAGTTGTTGGCGGAGCCGACCAGCGAGAGGACCGCATCGGCGATGTCGGCCTGCGGGATATCGCCGGCTGCCAGGGGTGCGGCAACCTGTGCCGGGGTCCAGGGACGGTCGTATTCCGGCGCCTGGTCGCCCAGGTCCTTGATCGGCAGGTTGGCGACTTCCTCGCCCTGATGCAACACGCGGAAGCGCAGGTCGTCGGTGGTCTTGCCGACGATCGCGAAGTCGAGGCCCCACTTGACGAAGATGGCCTTGGCAACGTCTTCCTTGGCGGGTTCGAGGACCATGAGCATGCGCTCCTGGCTTTCCGACAGCATCATTTCATACGCCGTCATGCGCTCTTCGCGCACCGGCACCTTGTCGAGTTCCAGCTCGATGCCGAGGTCGCCCTTGGCACCCATTTCGACGGCCGAGCAGGTGAGGCCGGCGGCACCCATGTCCTGGATGGCGATGACCGCGCCGGTCTTCATCAGTTCGAGGCAGGCCTCCAGCAGGCACTTTTCGGTAAAGGGGTCGCCGACCTGCACGGTCGGGCGCTTTTCCTCGATCGACTCGTCGAACTCGGCGGATGCCATCGTGGCGCCGCCGACACCATCGCGACCGGTCTTGGCGCCGAGATAGACGACCGGCAGGCCGACGCCCTTGGCTTCGGAGAGGAAGATCGCATCGGACTTGGCAAGCCCGGCGGCAAAGGCGTTGACGAGAATATTGCCATTGTAGCGGGCGTCGAACTCGACTTCGCCGCCGACGGTCGGAACACCGAAGGAATTGCCGTAGCCGCCGACGCCAGCGACGACACCGGAGACGAGATGGCGGGTCTTGGGGTGATCCGGAGCGCCAAAGCGCAGTGCGTTCATCGCCGCGATGGGACGGGCACCCATGGTGAAGACGTCGCGCAGGATGCCGCCGACACCGGTCGCCGCTCCCTGATAGGGCTCGATATAGGACGGATGGTTGTGGCTCTCCATCTTGAAGACCACGACATCGCCATCATCGATATCGACAACACCGGCATTTTCGCCCGGGCCCTGGATGACCCGCGGACCGGTGGTCGGCAGCGTGCGCAGCCACTTCTTCGAGGACTTGTAGGAGCAATGCTCGTTCCACATGGCCGAGAAGATGCCAAGCTCGGTGAAGGTCGGCTCGCGGCCGATGAGTTCCAGGATCCGCTGATACTCATCTGGCTTCAGGCCATGCGAGGCAATCAGTTCCGGCGTGATGGGGCGGGTATTGGAAATGGTCATCATGGTCCGTTCGGTCCGTTGGAGCATCCCGACGGCGAAAGGGCCGCCATGCATTGAGGGCTGCATCAAAACAAAGAGATCGTATTCGCGCTTCTTTAGCCGATGCACTCCGGCGATGCGACAGGAAAATGCCGGAAAAGCACAGGAGATCGTGTGCTTTTGCCGGGAAATCGGCCTGATATTCAGGCGAAGCTGTCGTAGCCGGTGCGACCGCTGTCGAGAAGGCGGCGAAGGGTCAGGAAACCGCGCCGGACTTCAGCCCTGTCGGCGGGCGAGGAGAAGCCGATGCGCACGCGGTGGAAGACGCTGTCGGTCCGCCCGGCCTTGAATTCGTCCTCGTCATCGACAAGCACGCCTTCCTCGAAGGCCGCATGCTTGAACGTGCCCGATAGCCAGGGTTCGGACAGCTTCAGCCAGAGGAACGGCACATGCGGATGCGAATTGAAATCGATGCCGGTGAAGATTTCGCGCGCCATCTGTTCGCGGGCACGGATCTCGTCGATGCTCTTCGAGCGCAGGATCGCGCCTTCGCCGCTGAGCACCAGCCGGGCGCAGAGTTCGGCGAGCAGGAATGGCATGCCGCCGCTGACCATCTTGTGGGCGATGCGGATGCGCTGGCTGAAATGGGGAGGGCATGCGACCCAGCCGCCGCGCACGCCGGCGGCGACCGATTTCGACAGGCCACCGACCAGGAAGGTCCGCTCGGGCGCCAGTTCCGCCAGAAGCGGCGTCATGTCACCGGTCATCGCGCCATAGAGATCATCTTCCAGGAGCCAGACGCCGTAGCGGCGGGCAATGTCGGCGATCGCCTGACGGCGCTCCAGCGACAGGGTGACCACCGTCGGGTTCTGCGCCGTGGGCATGAGGAAGGCGAGTTTCGGGTGCTGCTGGGCGCAAACCCGCTCGAAATCCTCGGGGTCGAGGCCGTAATCGTCGGTGCGCAAGAGGATGGTGCGGCGGCCGATCAGGCCGGCGCTGCGGCTGATCTGCGAGTAGGTGACATTTTCGAAGGCGATCTTGTCGCCGGGCGCGGTGACGGCCGCGATCACGGCGACGGCACCCGCATGGGCTCCGAGCGTCGGCACGATGCGATCGGGCAGGGGGCGAAACGATCCCTTGGCAAGCCACTGGCTGCCGGCCTCGAACCAGTGCGGCGGAAAGTCCCGGGCGTAGCTCGCTATGTCGGCATGATGTTCGCGGCTGATCTCCACCAGCAGTTTTTCCAGCGAGGCGCCCTGGCCGATATCCGGCGCTGCCGTGCTGTCGAACCGGAGCTTGCCGGGCGGCGCCTTGAGCGGCCTTGTGCCGGAGAGCGCGACCGTCATCGGGTCGGCCTGTTCCGCAGGACGCTGTTCGGTGTTGTCGAGCACATAGGTGCCGCGGCCGACTTCGCCGCTGACGAGGCCGCGTTCGCGAACCAGATGATAGGCGCGGCCGATTGTACCGATTGTGACGCCAATGTCGAAAGCCAGATTGCGCTGGGGTGGCAATTTCGTGCCTGCGGTAAGCAAGCCACCCGCAATCGCCTGCTCGATCTGGTCGGCAATGCGCGCATAGATCGGGCCTTGGCCCTGGCCGGGATCGGGCATCCAAGTTGTCATGGTGACAATTTCTATATTGTATCCCTACGGGTGTCAATTATGACAATGCAATATTGATTGTGACAATTTGACCGCAGAGAGGTGATCCAATGAGTACAATATGCGCGACCGATGATGCAATTTGTTCTGCGGATCTGGAAGCAATCCGAGCATCGCGTATCACGATCCACCAACGCCCGTCGGTGATCCGGCGGGTCTTGATATGGTTGATAACGAGGGAGAGGAAGAGATTGAGCCGGCTTGCGCTGGCCGAACTGACGGAAGATCAGCTTGTCGATATCGGTGTCATGGCGTCCGAGGCGCGTCGGGAAGCGGCTCGCCCATTCTGGGATTGATTTGCCCGGCTACAGCGCCGCACGTCAAATACGACGCGCAAAGGTCTCTGTAGCACTTTAATTATGCAGTAAAGAATGTTCACCGCCTCGAACAGTCGGTTAAAGCAGTTCGATCACCTTGGTCTTCGGCCGACAGACCTTGACGCCCTTTTCGGTGACGACGATCGGCCGTTCGATCAGTTCGGGATGGGCAAGCATGGCATCGATGATCTGGCGGTCAGTCTTGCCCTCATCGTCGAGATGGAGCGAGAGATAGGCGCGCTCGCGGGTGCGCAGCAGCGCGCGCGGCGTCATGTCCATGGCCAGGAGCAGGGCGAGCATCGCCTCATGCGACGGCGGTGTTTTCATGTACTCGATGATAACGGGCTCGATGCCGGCGGCGCGAATAATGTCGAGAACCGCGAGCGACGTCGTGCAGCGGTCATTGTGATAGATCGTAACGCTCATGAAAATGCCTTTGGTAATGCTGCATGCATGCAAGGACGTCGGCACGGTGGTCTGGCGGTACAGTGTTCAATTGGGCAGTTAACGTGCTTCCGTGACAGGGTATGGGACCGGGATCCGGCTTGGATGCTCCAAGATGTGGTCTGCATTTTGGAGAACTCAATCAGGAGTTTACAGAGATTGATCGTTCAGTAAATTTTAAAAATGAAAAAGCGGCAAGAAATGGGTGTTTCTTGCCGCACGTGCTTATCCGGTGAGATCAGTGGCAGCCGGTGCCGCCGGCCGCGAAGCGCTTGACGTCGCTGGCCATGCGCGTGCCCAGCGGCTCGTTGAACAGCGGTCCGAAGGCCTGCAGCCTGGCGGGATGGCCTTCGGCCTGGATCACTGCCAGGGGGCGCGACTCGGGCGAATTGCGCTTGACGATGAGGATGCGCGGTCGGCCGGAGAACGAATTGAGTTCCGGCGCAAGACGATATGGTTTGAAGGCTGCGTCGCCTGACTTGAACCAGCAGGCATTTGCGCCGAGCGCCACCCGCTCCATGGTCGAGAGAGCCGTCGTGTTCCGGCTGGGCGCTGGAGGCGCGGCCGACTGGCAGCCTGCGACCAGCGCGAGCGCAGCGACGGGCAGGGCAGTGGACAGGAAACGCAGGAAAGCAGCGGCGCGCATCGGAAAGCCCTTCTGCTTCGGTCTTCGAAGCTGCCTTCTATCAGGCTGAACGTTAAGCGGCGATGACATCGAGCGCCGAGGCAAACAGGCCGCGTCCGTCGGAGCCGCCATGGGCCGCCTCGATCAGGTTTTCCGGATGCGGCATCATGCCAAGGACGTTGCCCTTGGCATTGATGATCCCCGCGATGTCGTTGACCGAACCGTTCGGATTGGTGCCGGCGGCATAGCGGAAGACGACCTGGCCGTTGCTTTCGATGGTCTCAAGCGTCTCGGTGTCGGCAAAGTAATTGCCGTCGTGATGCGCGACCGGGCAGCGGATGATCTGGCCCTGTTCGTAGGCACGGCTGAAGTCCGTATTGGCGTTGACGACTTCCAGCTTGATTTCCTTACACACGAACTTGAGCGAGGCATTGCGCATCAGGGCGCCGGGCAGGAGGCCTGCCTCGACCAGGATCTGGAATCCGTTGCAGACACCGAGAACCTTGACGCCGGCGTCCGCCTTGGCCTTGATCGCCTGCATCACCGGCATGCGCGCTGCAATCGCGCCGCAGCGCAGATAGTCGCCGTAGGAGAAACCACCGGGAATGACGATCAGGTCGACATCCGGAATTTCGGTCTCGGTCTGCCAGATGGTGATCGGCGCGTTGCCCGAAATCTTGGTCAGGGCGGCGATCATGTCGCGGTCACGGTTGAGGCCTGGAAGCTGGACGACGGCGGATTTCATGGGTTCGGTTCAAACCTGGATTGGGCCTCGGCAAGCTCGCGCAATTCGAGGCGGTTTTCGATACGGTCGAGACGATCTTCTATATGCGCGATCGAACCGCGCAGATTGTTGATGTCACCCTGCATGGTGTGAAACTGATTGCGCAGTGACAAATTGTCGTGCCGGAGATCGCGCTGGCCTTCCTTCAAAGAGCTAATGTCAACCTGAATGCGCTTGAGCAATTCGTACATCAGTTCGTTGGTGACTTCGGCCATTACAGCATCCTTCAACCCTCAGGCGAGTGAGATAGTGTAATTCTCGATCACCGTGTTGGCCAGAAGTTTCTCGCACATGGCCTTGACCTCGGCTTCCGCCTTGGCCTTGTCGGCGGTTTCGATCTGGAGGTCGAAGACCTTGCCCTGGCGGACATGGCCGATCCCGTCGAAGCCGAGGGCGCCGAGAGCGCCCTCGATTGCCTTGCCCTGCGGGTCAAGAACGCCGTTTTTCAGCGTCACTGTTACGCGTGCATTGATCACTGTTGTCTTCCTGCTTATTTCACCAGCACGGGGCCGGTGCCGCGCGGCGGTTCGTTCTCGTTCATGATGCCAAGCCGGCGGGCTACTTCCTGGTAAGCCTCGACGAGGCCGCCCATGTCGCGGCGAAACCGGTCCTTGTCCATCTTTTCCTTGGTCTCGACATCCCAGAGGCGGCAACTGTCCGGCGAAATCTCGTCAGCCAGGATGATGCGCATCATGTCGCCTTCGAACAGGCGGCCGCATTCGATCTTGAAGTCGACGAGCTGGATGCCGACGCCGAGGAACAGGCCGGTCAGGAAGTCGTTGATGCGGATGGCGAGCGCCATGATGTCATCGAGTTCCTGCGGGCTTGCCCAGCCGAACGCGGTGATATGCTCTTCGGAAACCATCGGGTCTTCGAGCGCATCGGCCTTATAGTAGAATTCGATGATCGAGCGCGGCAGGACGACGCCTTCCTCGATGCCGAGACGCTTGGAGAGCGAACCGGCGGCAACATTGCGCACGACAATCTCGAGCGGAATAATTTCCACTTCCTTGATCAGTTGCTCGCGCATGTTGAGGCGGCGGATGAAATGCGTGGGAATGCCGATCCGGTTCAGATGCGTGAAGATATATTCCGAGATGCGGTTGTTGAGCACGCCCTTGCCGTCGATGACTTCGTGCTTCTTCGCGTTGAAGGCAGTGGCGTCATCTTTGAAGAACTGGATCAGAGTGCCAGGCTCGGGACCCTCGTAAAGGATCTTTGCCTTGCCCTCGTAGATACGGCGGCGACGATTCATAAAGGATATCTCTGTTGTTTCCGGCGCTGTTGGCGCGCGCGCATGGTATTTTCCAAGGCGGTCCATAGCCGAAATGAAACCATTTCACAATCGGCGTCTGATCCGATCCCCTGAATTAGCGAAAGGGGAACACGCAAAGTCGCCAAAGCCGAAAACTTCGCATTGCACTTTGGCCGGGCTTTTGGTTTATGGGCAAAAAGCTGTTTCTAGCGCAGGTTTTCTGGGAGAATGAATGATGACCGACATGAAGGATCGCGAAAAGGCGTTCGAGGCGAAATTTGCTATGGATGAAGAACTGCGGTTCAAAGCCGAAGCACGCCGCAACAAGCTGCTCGGCCTCTGGGCTGCGGAACTGCTGGGCAAAAGCGATGCGGCTGCCTATGCAAAAGAAGTGGTCGCCGCCGATTTCGAAGAGGCTGGCCACGAGGACGTCGTGCGCAAGATCCGTGCTGACTTCGATGCCGCCGGCGTCGTTCAGACCGACGACCAGATTCGCCTCAAGATGCTGGAGCTTTTGGGCGAAGCCGTCACACAGGTCCAGAACGGCTGATCTTTCAAAGACAATGGCGGAACCGCCCGTTTTGCTCGGGCGGTTTTTTTATGTCTTGCGTTTGTGTCTTACGGCCTTGCCGGGTGTTCCCGCCGTGCGCCAGTTCGCCGAACGAACGAAGGCTTCCAGATCGGCTCGGGGCATCGGTCTTGCGAAAGCGTAGCCTTGCAGCGTATCGCAGCCGAGATCGCGCAGGATATCGGCATGTTCCCGCGTCTCCACACCTTCCGCCACCACCTCGATATTCAGCGAATGGCCGATATCGATGATCGATCCGACCAGCCGTCGCTGTTCGGCCGTGTCGGCAATTGGCTTCACGAGCGCGCGGTCGATCTTCAGGCGGCTGGGGCTGAGCTTCATCAGGCCGATGATGGATGCATGACCTGTGCCGAAATCGTCGATTTCGATGTCGATGTCCAGCGCCCTTATATCGCTCAGGGTTTTTGACGAACTCTCGTCGAGATCGTCGAGGAAGATCGATTCGAGCAACTCGAAAGACAGTTTTCCACGTGGGATGTCGAGCTTCTTCAGGCTTTCGATCAGGCCTGGCTCACGCAGGCGCGGCGAAGAGACGTTCACGGAAATGCGCGGAATGGAAAAGCCCTGGGCTTGCCATTGCCCGAAATCGCTCAGCGCCTGTTCGGCGATGGTCCGGTCGATGGCGGTCAGCGCGTTGATGTCCTCGGCGATCTTCAGGAAATAATCGGGCGCCAGAAAGCCGTGCTGCGGATGCTGCCAGCGCGCCAGGGTTTCCACGCCGGCTATGTCGAGCGTGCGGGCGTCGAACTGCGGCTGGTAGACGGGAATGAATTCACCGTCCTCAAGACCTTTGATGATCTCGTCGGCAGTCCGTTTGACGTGGTGGATCTGCGTCTGGAGCTGCTTGGTGAAAAACTCGTAGCGGTTGCGGCCCTGATCCTTGGCGCGGTAGAGGGCAATGTCGGCGTTCATCAGCGACTGCTTGGCATCGACCGTTCCATCCAGCGTCCAGGCGATGCCGACGCTGGCGCCGAACCGGCAGAGATGCCCCTCGTATGGAACCGGCTGCCGCAGGGCGTCGATGATCCGATCGGTCATGGCGATGACATCGTCCTGCCCATGCCGGCTTTCGCACAGGATCAGAAACTCGTCGCCGCCGATCCGAGCAACGAAGTCGCCCTCGCCGGTGATCGAGGACAGGACACGCGCCGTATGAACCAGCATCGTATCGCCGGCCTGATGCCCCAGCGTGTCGTTGATCTGCTTGAAGCGGTCGAGGTCGATATGCAGGATGGCGCAATAGGCGACTTTCTCGGCGATCCAGTCGTCGATCCGCTGATCGAGATAGCGTCGGTTCGGCAGGCCCGTCAGATGATCGTGCAGGGCATTGTATTCGATCCGGATGCGCGCCGCTTCGAGCTCGCCGTTGCGGGCTTCGGCGAGTTGCCTTGCCCGATCCAACTCGTCACGAAGAGCGACATCGTCTGTAATGTCCCAGTTCGCGCCGATCAACTTGCGCTCGCCCCCGGCATCGACAAACGTTACGGAGCTTGAGCGGATATGCCGGATTTCACCGTCGGGGCGAATGATGCGGAAGGCATTCGCGAACGGTCTGTTCGAAGCCGTACCGGCTGCGATTGTCGCGAGCGCTGTCTTGCGATCATCGGGATGCAGCAGCTTTTCCAGGAGCGCCGGCTGGTCGGTGGGGGCGGCGAATTCGTGGCCGTAGATTTTCAGGAGCAGGGCGTCGCGCATCACCTCGCCGGTGTCCAGATTGGCCTCGAACACGCCGATCTGGGACGCATCCATCGCTAGACGCAGGCGTCTCGTGACTTCCTCGAGTTCGGCCTCGGCCCTCTTCCGTTCGGAGATGTCGGTATCCGTGCCGATGATGCGGATCGGTTTGCCGTCCGGTCCCCATTCTATCGACGCGCCACGGCTTTCGATCCAGATCCAATGGCCATCGGCGTGGCGCTCGCGATACTGGAACGTGTTGAACTCGACTTCGCCTTCGTCCTGGCGGCGGATGTATTCGAGGACATGCTCGCGGTCGGCCGGGTATACGTTTGCGATCCACTCATCGAGCGATCCATCGACGATTGCATCCGGTGCCATGCCGCGAATGAGTTTCCAGTGCTTGGAATAGAACAGGTCGCCGGATTTGAAATCGTGATCCCAGACGCCCTGATGCGCGCTTTCAAGCGCATATTTCCAGCGCGTCTCGCTCTTTTGCAGGGTTTCGAGCGCCTGTTTCATGTCGCCGATGGGATGGACCTGCAGGATGACGCCGCTTTCGATCACCGATAGCGAGGCCGTGACCCAGTAGGGAGCACTGTCCGGCCGGACAAGGCGGATGTCCAGTTGGCTTGCCGTATGCGCGCCCAGGCCGATATCCGCCAAGGCTTCGGCGAAGGCGGCACCATCGGCGTCATGCACGAAACCGAGGATCGACTTGCCAGGGATGGCGTCGGGGGAAAGGTCAAAAAGACTCGAGAATGCTACATTTGCGCAGCGGATGCCGCCTTGCGGGTCGATGAGGCAAAAGCCGACAGGCATCGAATCCAGAATGGCGGCAGCGTCCGTGGAAGGATCATTCGCTACCGGTGTTCGCCACCCGTCTCGGTTCTTGCTGGCGGTTGTGTCACGTGGCCGTCGTTCTCGCATGATTTTGCCCATCGTAGACGGTGACAGTGAAAGTCCCCTTAATGCTGCGATGCAGCCATCCAGGGGCCCGTCAACCCTGAAGCCGGTTAAGGAACTGGGCAAAGACCATCGTGCCTTCCGGCCAGGGACCATGTCCGGATTCCGCGTTAATATGGCCGGACTGGCCGGCATCGACCAGCAAGGATCCCCACGCATTGGCAAGATCGCCGGCATGCTCGTAGGAACCGAACGGATCGTTCTGGCTCGCGACCATCAGGCTTGGAAACGGCAGCGGATCGCGCGGATAGGGGCCGAAGGTCATCAGGTGTTTCGGCCTGATCCGGGGATTGGTCACCTCGGGCGGGGCGACCAGAAAGGCACCGGCGATCTTTCCGTCGACATGCTCCAGCGCATGAATGGCCGTCGCGACACCGAGCGAATGGGCGACGATGACGATCGGCTTGGTCGCGGCGTTGATTTCATCGACCATGCGCTTGACCCAGTCTTCGCGCACGGGCTTGGCCCATTCGGCCTGCTCGACACGTCGGGCGGAAGCCAGTTTGCTTTGCCAGCGGCTTTGCCAGTGCGTAGGGCCGGAATTGGTGTAGCCGGGGACGATGAGGATATCTGCTTCGGATGCTTTCATGGTAACGGCGATTTGAGGTCGAAGACTGCGGAAGTCAAGTGTCACGGAAGCAGATCAGGTATATGCTCACGACACGGGTCGCCTGGTCACGACGTTCCGGGACGGCCGACGCCGCCGATGAACGACAGCACGGAGATAGTACCGAACTCTACCTGAAATCTCTGAAACCGGACCGCTGATTGTTCTCGAATTGAAGTGACGATGCTTGTTCAAGGAGGAGAATTGGTCATGACAGCCTTTCATGTAATGGCAGGATCGGGCGCTGAACTCGTGCATCCGGGAATTCGCAAGATCGCGGTTTCGGATGTGTTCGACGCGCTGCGCCTCGGCTGGGAAGATTTTCGCGCAAAGCCGTCGCATTACGTTTTTCTCTGCCTGATCTACCCGATCGCAGGCGTGGTGCTGGCCGCCTGGAGTTCCGGCGCCAACATGCTGCCGATCCTCTATCCGCTGGCATCGGGCTTTGCGTTGCTGGGGCCAGTCGCCGCGATCGGGCTCTATGAAATCAGCCGACGCCGGGAACTCGGCATGAACACAAACTGGCGGCATGCCTTCGATGTCCGCCATTCGCCGGCTTTCGCATCGATCATCGGTCTTGCGGTCATGCTGCTGGCGATGTTCGTTGCCTGGCTGCTGGTTGCCCAGTCACTCTATACGCAATTGTTCGGGGACGTGCCGCCGGCGTCGATGTCGGCCTTCTTCAATCAGGTCGTCGGCACGGAACAAGGCTGGAACCTGATCCTCGTCGGGAATGCCATTGGCCTCGTCTTTGCAATCATCGTGCTGTCGAGCGTCGTCGTGGCATTTCCGCTGCTGCTCGATCGTGATGTCGGCGCGGTCGCCGCGATCGACACGTCCCTCCGCGCGACGCTCGCCAATCCCGTGCCCGTTGCGGTCTGGGGGCTGATCGTTGCCGGCGGGCTCGTCCTGGGCTCGATCCCGGTCTTCGTCGGTCTCGCCGTGATCATGCCGATCCTCGGTCATGCGACTTGGCATCTCTATCGGAAACTGGTGGTCCAGCCGATGGGCAAATAAGACCTTCAAAGCAAAACGCCGCCCCATATGAGGGCGGCGTTCCGTTGAAGAGGCTTGCGTCGCCGCCTATCTGAAATACTTGTAGTAGGACGAAATCTGCGCCGCCGTCTTGGAGGAGGGATCGAGGCGGATGCCGATCCTGTCGCCGCGATACCATTTCACCACGCCGGTCAGATGCCCGAATTCGGTGCTCTGGATCGAGACTTCCTCTCCGGTCTTGGCATTGATGTCGAAATAGAGCTGGAAGCAGATGCCGGTCGACGAGAGATCCTTGACGATGCCGCGGCTCATGCCGCCCTTGCACGTGACTTCGCCGGTAAATGTCGTCGCTGTGCGCGCCGAATTGCGTTCGATGACCTGCTGGTACGGCATTTCCCACCACTCCCGCTTTTTCGTTCCTTGACGCAGCGTCTCACGAAAGAATGACGGAAGGCTTTGGAAGAACGTTCGAAATTGAGCCAGTTGGGCCAAAATCGAACAAGCAGGCGCATGGCCGGCGAAGCCGGGGAGCCGCTTGGGCTCCCCGAACATGTCAGCCGAATACGCGATTGAAGATCGTGTCGACATGCTTGGTGTGATAGCCGAGATCGAATTTTTCGCGGATTTCCGCCTCCGAAAGAGCCGCGCGTACTTCAGCGTCAGCAAGCAGTTCCTCAAGGAAATCGGCGCCCTTTTCCCAGACCTTCATGGCATTGCGCTGCACGAGGCGGTAGCTGTCCTCACGCGATACACCGGCCTGGGTGAGTGCAAGAAGCACGCGCTGGCTCATCACCAGCCCACGGAACTTGTTCATGTTGTTCAGCATGTTTTCCGGGTAGATCACCAGTTTTTCGACAACGCCGGCAAGACGGTTCAAGGCAAAATCGAGGGTGATCGTCGTATCCGGGCCAATGGCGCGCTCGACGCTCGAATGGCTGATGTCGCGCTCGTGCCAGAGAGCCACGTTCTCCAGTGCAGGCACCACCGACATGCGGACCAGGCGGGCAAGGCCGGTCAGGTTTTCGGTCAGGACCGGGTTGCGCTTGTGCGGCATCGCCGACGAGCCCTTCTGGCCGGGCGCGAAGTATTCTTCAGCCTCCAGCACTTCCGTGCGCTGCAAATGGCGGATTTCGATGGAAAGCCGCTCGATCGACGAGGCGATGACGCCGAGCGTGGCGAAGAACATCGCGTGCCGGTCGCGCGGGATCACCTGTGTCGAGATCGGCTCGGGGGTCAGGCCGAGCGCTTTGGCGACGTGCTCTTCGACGCGCGGATCGATCTGCGCGAAGGTGCCGACCGCGCCGGAGATGGCGCAGGTCGCGATTTCCTTTCTGGCCGCGACGAGGCGTGCGCGGTTACGATCGAATTCGGCGTAGGCGTAAGCGAGCTTGAGGCCGAAGAGATCGG
>NZ_DATJDJ010000030.1:0-5447 GCF_035497515.1 Pararhizobium sp.
ATCGACCACGTTGAGCATGAACACCGCGCGCCATTCCTGTCCTTTTGCCGAATGAATGGTCGACAGGATCAGATAGTCCTCGTCGAGCAGCGGCACCCCGGCCTGATCGCTGGTGGCATCCGGCGGATCAAGCGTCAATTCGGTCAAAAAACGCTCGCGCGATGGATAGCCGTTGGCGATCTGTTCGAGCTGTAAGAGATCGGCCTTGCGGGTGTCGGCATCCTCATGGATGCGCTCGAGATGCGGCTCGTACCAGAGACGTGCCTGTCCGATATCCAAGGGCCAGCTTGCCTGCGTCTTGCGCAGGCTGGCGAGCAAGTCAACGAAGGATGTCCAGTCGTCGCCGGTCTTGGGCGGCGGCGGGATTTCAGCAAGGGCCAAAAGCGGCTCAGGATCGGCCACGATCGTATCGAGAATGTTGCCGGCCGTCTTTGGACCGATCCCCGGCAGCATTTGCAGCAGCCGGAAGCCGGCAACGCGGTCGCGCGGGTTCTGCGCGAACCGCAGCACCGCCAGCATGTCCTTGACATGGGCGCTGTCGAGAAATTTTAGGCCGCCGAACTTGACGAAAGGGATGTTGCGGCGGGTGAGCTCGACCTCCAGCGGACCGCTATGACTAGACGTGCGGAACAACACGGCCTGGTTCTTCAGCGTCATGCCGGTCTCGCGGTTGGCGAGCACCTGGTCGACGATGAAGTTCGCCTGCTCGGTCTCGTCCTTGACGGTCACGAGTTTCGGCCGCTCCAGCGATTGCCGCTCGGTCCAAAGGTTCTTGGTGAAGCGCTCGCGCGCCAGATCGATGACGCCATTGGCTGCAGCCAGGATCGGCTGCGTCGAGCGATAGTTTCGGTCGAGCGTGATGATATCGGCAGCTGGACTGAAGGCGGACGGGAAGTCGAGAATATTGCGAACTGTCGCTGCCCGGAACGAATAGATCGATTGCGCATCGTCGCCGACAACGGTCAGACCATGACCGCCGGGTTTGAGCGCCATCAGCACCGAGGCCTGTAGCTTGTTGGTATCCTGGTATTCATCGACCATCACATGATCGAAGCGATTGCCAATATCATCTGCTAGCTCCGGATCACTGACCATCTGCGCCCAGTAGAGCAGCAGATCGTCGTAATCGAGCACGTTCTGGGCCTGCTTAGCTTCCACATAGGCAGCGAACAACTGCTTTAGCTGTTCTTCCCAGCTTGCCACCCAAGGATAGTGGTGGCGCAGGATTTCGGTCAGCGGCGTCTGCGAATTGACGGCACGCGAATAGATCGACAGGCAGGTGCCCTTGGTAGGAAATCGGCTTTCCATCTTGGAAAATCCGAGCTCGTGACGGGCAAGGTTCATCAAGTCGGCACTGTCTTCGCGATCATGGATGGTGAAATCCATATTCAGGCCGATCTGCTCGGCATAGATCCGCAGCAAACGTGCCCCGATCCCGTGAAACGTGCCCGACCAGGAAAGCGCATCGGTGAGCACCCCGGAATTGGCGCCAAGCACCTGTTTGCAGATCCGCTCTACACGGCGCGACATTTCCGAGGCAGCACGTCTCGAAAAAGTCATCAGCAGAATTCGCCGCGGATCGGCGCCATTGACGATCAGATGCGCGACCCGGTGAGCCAAGGTATTGGTCTTGCCGGATCCAGCGCCGGCGATAATCAGCAGCGGTCCCGCCACCTGCCCGTCCGACAATCCAACACCGTATTCCACCGCCTGCCGCTGCCGGTCATTCAGTTTTTCCAGATAAGCCAGGCTCATTCCGGTTTCATCTCCTGCTTATCCTGGCACATTGACCGGAAAATTTCCTGCCTGTGCATAAATGCCCATGCTTTTGATCTCGCTAATGGATTCAAGGGCCACGCCGATCATGAAGCCCCCTCTTGGCCGTCTTCCCAAAAGACTCCAATTGACTGGATGTCTGTTACGGAACAAAAAAGGAACATAACCTACGCTACGCCCGTTGAAAAGGTCTGATCGGACTTGCCCACATCATGCAAAATCGTGCCCGAACCATTGCCATCGAGGAGTTGCGGGAGCGCATCCAGCATCTGGAAGGCGGCTCAGTGCGGGCTCGCGAGGCTCTGCCGTTCGGTGTGGATGAGATCGATCGACATCTGCCCGGAGGCGGACTGGCACTCGGGGCGCTTCATGAGGTCGCCGGCGGCGGTAATGGAGCACTCGACGGGGCTGCTGCTGCCCTGTTCACCGCCGGGATCGCCGCACGCACCACCGGCAAGGTGTTCTGGTGCGTCACCCGGCAGGACCTGTTCATGCCGGGGATCGTCCAGGCGGGCCTGTCGAACAACCGTGTCGTCATGGTCGAATGTCGCGACGAGAAAGGCGTTCTCGACTGTTTCGAGGAAAGTCTTCGATGTCGAGGCGTTGGCGCCGTGATCGGCGAACTGGCCCGCCTGCCGATGACCGCGTCGCGCCGGCTGCAACTCGCCGCCGAAACCTCCGGCGTGCTCGGCATCGCCATTCGCCGCTGGCGTCGCCACGCGGATGTTTCCGACTTCGGGCATCCGACGGCGGCCGTGACGCGCTGGCGGATCTCGGTCCTTCCCTCTCAACCGCTTCCGGTTCCAGGCATTGGCCGCGCCCGGTGGTATCTCGAACTTCTTCGTTGCCGTGCCGCAGAAAGTGCTGATTATGTGGTCGAAGCCTGCGATGCCAAGGGTCGTCTCGGTCTACCTGCCGACCTGGCCAACCGATCGCTATCGACGGATGCTTGGGCAACAAGCGCCGCCGGCTGAACAGCCGCTGGTGATGATCGCCCGGGAAGGCAGCCGTCGGCTGGTCGCCGCCGCCAATACCGCGGCCATCTCCGCGGGCCTGCGCATCGGCATGCCGGCGAGCAAGGCCCAGGCATTGGTTGCGGATCTGATCATCGAGGAGCTGCGCCCCGAGGAGGATCGCAAGGAGCTCGACCGCCTGGCGCTCTGGTTCCTGCGCAACTACGCGCCGATCGTTGCCGCCGACCCGCCCGACGGCATCGTCATCGATACGACTGGCGCCGACCACCTGCATGGCAACGAGACATTGATGCTGACGGGCATGATCAATCGGCTGTTCGCGATGGGTTTTACCGCACGCGCCGCCATTGCCGACAGCTGGGGCGCGGCGCATGCGCTCGCCCGCTTTTCCGCCAAGCCCACCTTGGTCGTTCCCCAGGGTGAGGCGGCGCAGTCTGTGCTCGACCTGCCGATCGCGGCGCTGCGGTTGGAGAACCGGACTGTCGCCGCCCTTCGCACCCTCGGTTTCGATCGCGTCAGTGAGCTCGCCGCCACCCCGCGCGCGCCGCTGGCTCTGCGTTTCGGTCCGCAGATCGGCCGCCGCCTCGATCAGGCGCTCGGGCGCGTTGCTGAGCCGATCGACCCAATCCGGGCAGCAGAAGCCATCGAAGCACGCCGCGCCTTTGCCGAACCGATCTCGGCGGCTGAGACCATCGCCCGCTATGTCAGGATACTGGTGATCCGCCTATGCGGAGTGCTCGAGGAACAGGGGATCGGCGTTCGCCGTCTCGACCTCATTCTTCATCGTGTCGACGACACCTTGGCTGTCATCCGGGCCGGCACGGCGAAACCGGTGCGCGATGTCGAGCGCCTGACCAAGCTGCTCTGCGACCGGATCGACACGATTGACCAGGGTTTCGGCATCGAAATCATGGTTCTGTCGGCCGCGCATTGTGAGCCGCTGGACGCGGTGCAGGCAATATCGTCGCTGATCGAGGAACCGGAAGCGGAGATCGGCGGATTGATCGACGTCATCGCCAACCGCGGTCACCGTGTTTATCGCGTCGCTGCCCTGGAGAGCGATGTGCCCGAGCGTTCTTTTGCAGGGGTTTCCGCTCTGGCCGAAGATGATGAACTGGGATGGCCAGCGGAATGGCCGCGTCCATCACGACTGCTGCTGCACCCGGAGCCGATCCAGTGCATGGCGCTGCTGCCGGATCATCCACCTGCCAGCTTCACCTGGCGCGGCAGCCGCCATGCGGTCAAGCGCGCCGACGGTCCGGAACGCGTCTTCGGCGAATGGTGGAAACGCGACAAGGAGCTCGGCGCCATCAGGGATTATTTTGTGGTCGAGAACGAGGAGGGCGAGCGCTTCTGGATCTATCGCCAGGGCGATGGCGAGCATGCCGATAGTGGCGCCGGCAACTGGTTCCTGCAGGGGATCTTTGGATGAGCGAGAACCCGCGATACGCCGAGCTGCAGGTGACCTCGCATTTTTCCTTTCTGCGCGGCGCGAGTTCCTGCGAGGAGCTGTTTGCCACCGCGGCAACGCTCGGCATCGAGGCACTGGCGGTCACCGATCGCAACAGTCTTGCGGGGATCGTGCGGGCGCATCAGGCGGCCAAAGACACCGGCATCCGGCTCGTCGTCGGTTGCCGCCTGGATCTGCGCGACGATATCTCGGTTCTCGTCTATCCGACTGATCGCCCGGCCTATTCCAGACTGTGCCGTCTGCTGTCTCTCGGCAAGGGGAGGGCCGGCAAGGGGAAGTGCGACCTCTGTTGGGACGATCTGGTCACCTATGGCGAGGGGCTTCTCGTCGTGCTCATCCCTGATCTTGCCGATGACCTTTGCACCATAAGGCTGCGGCGGCTGCGCCAGGATTTTGGCGATCGTGCCTATCTGGCGCTCACGCTGCGTCGCCGGCCGAATGACCAGCTTCGCCTGCATCAGCTCTCCAACCGCGCCGCGCAGGCCGGCGTGCCGACCGTCGTCACCAACGACGTGCTCTACCACGACCGCGATCGACGTCTGATGCAGGATATCGTGACCTGCATTCGACACAATTGCACCATCGATCAGCTCGGCCGCCGCAAGCAGCGTTTCGCCGACCGCTATCTCAAGCCGCCCGAGGAGATGCACCGGCTGTTCAGGCGCTATCCAGAGGCTTTGGCGCGAACGCGCGAAATCGTCGCGCGATGCAAGTTCTCGCTTGACCAACTCGCTTACCAGTATCCAGAGGAATTGATGCTGCCGGGGCTGACGGCGCAGGAGGCGCTGGAGAAGCTGACATGGGAGGCCGTGCCGAACCGCTATCCGGAGGAATTGCCCGAAGACGTCGAAAAGATCCTGAAGCATGAGTTGGCCCTGATCGCCAGGCTCGAATACGCGCCCTATTTTCTCACCGTCAATTCGATCGTTCGGTTCGCCCGCTCCAAGAACATTCTATGCCAGGGCAGGGGATCGGCTGCCAACAGCGCCGTCTGTTACGTTCTGGGCATCACCTCGATCGATCCTTCGCGCAGCGACCTGTTGTTCGAGCGCTTCGTCTCCGAAGAAAGGCGCGAGCCGCCCGACATCGACGTCGATTTCGAGCATGAGCGGCGGGAGCAAGTGATCCAGTGGGTCTACGAGACCTACGGGCGGCAGAGAGCGGCTCTCTGTTCTGTCGTCACCTGTTATCGCGCCAAGGGGGCGCTCAGGGACGTCGGCAAGGCG
>NZ_DATJDJ010000031.1:0-6495 GCF_035497515.1 Pararhizobium sp.
GTTTCGCGACAGCCTCCAGACATTCGCCTCGACGCCCGGCAATACGTCCATTGCGGCCACGACCGTATCGAGCGCGGCGGATCTCGCAAAGTCGTTGAGCAAGACATCGGCTTCTGTCCAGGACGTGCGCTATCAGGCCGATAAGGAAATCGACGCCTCGGTCAAGACGCTGAACAGCCTCCTGGCCGATTTCGAAAATGCCAATGCCGCGGTCCAGAGCGCCACGGCCAGCGGCACGGATGCAAGCGATGCGCTCGACCAGCGTGACAAGCTTTTGCGCCAGATTTCCGACATCGTCGGCATTTCCACGGTGACCCGCGCCAACAACGACACCGTCATCTATACGTCTGATGGCACGGTCCTGTTCGAAAACACCGCGCGCAGCGTCACGTTTACGGCGACCCCCGGCTTCGGCGCCACCACTGCCGGTAATGCGATCTATGTCGATGGCGTACCGCTGAAGCCCGGCACCGGCGCCAACACGTCCGGCGAAGGTAAGCTTTCGAGCCTGCTTCAGTTGCGTGATACCACCGCGCCGAAATTCCAGGAGCAGCTCGACGAAATCGCCCGTGGCCTGGTGACCCTGTTCCAAGAAGATACCACGCCGGCCACCGGAGCACGGCCCGGGCTCTTCGTCTGGTCGGGCACCACTGTTCCGGCGGCAGGGACCATCGTTCCCGGCATGGCCGCCTCGCTCGCGGTCAATCCGCTGGCGGCCGGCAATCCGACGCTCGTGCGCGACGGCGGCTTCAACGGCCCGGCCTATAAATCGAACACGGACGACAGCTCCGGCTATACCGCCCTTCTCGACGGTTTCGTAACGGCGCTCGGCAACCCGATCGCCTTCGATCCCGGCACCGAGCTCGACGGCACGAGCAGCATCCTTGATTTTGCCTCGTCCTCGATCGGCTGGCTGGAAGAGCAGAGAAGCACGGCATCGACCGCCAGCGACAACAAGACTGCCTTGCTGTCGCGCACCGGGGAAGCCCTGGGCAATGTCACCGGCGTCAGTCTCGACGAGGAATTGTCGCAGCTGCTCGACCTCGAACAATCCTACAAGGCTTCGGCCAAACTTGTCAGTACGGTGGACGCCATGATGGCCGCCCTTCTTGCAGCTGTGAGGTAAATCATGAAAACGTCCTTCGTTTCCAACCTGGCGATCCAGAACGCCATGCGCCTGACCATCCAGCGTGGTCAGCTCGAAATGATGAAACTGAATGACGAAGTGGCGACCGGCGTTCATGCCGATTATGGCCTGGCCCTCGGTTCCTCGACCTCCCGCTCCGTCAACATCACTTCCCAGATCGACCGGCTGGCGACGCTGAAGGACACCAATTCCATCGTCAACCAGAGGCTTTCGGGATCCCAGGAAGCCCTGAAGGCGATGCAGGATGCCGCCCAGAAGTCTCTGACCTCTTTGCTTGCCTTCCGTGACAACAATACCTGCGATCTGCTGAAGATCGCCCAGGACCAGACGAAGGCTTCGATCACGGCCTTTACCTCGGCTGCCAATACCTCGCTGAACGGCGAATATCTGTTCTCCGGCATCAACACCGATGTCGAGCCCTTTGTCGCCTACACGCCGACGTCCCCGGCCAAGGCCTCCTATGACGCTGCCCTTGGCACGTTCATCGCGGCACAGCCGGCGCAGGTGCCGCCCTTGACCTCGGTGGCCCAGTTCACCGAAGCGCAGATGACGGATTTCATCGAGAACACGCTCGCGCCGATGTTTGAGGATCCATCGGTTCCCGGCTCCAGCTGGTCGGACTGGTCGAGCGCCTCGAGCCAGAACATGACGAGCCGCATCAGCGCCAACGAAGTCATCCAGAGTTCGACCAATGCCAATACCGAAGGCATGCGGAAATTTGCCCTGGCAAGCGTGATTTCCGCGGAGCTTCTGAGCGTCAGTCTCAGCGATTCCGTGCGTGCCGTCGTCACGGAAAGGGCGGTCGGCTACATGGGCGAGGCGGTGACGGGGCTGATCGGCTCGCAAAGCTCGCTCGGTCTTTCCCAGGAGCGCGTCAAGAAGGCCAATACCTCGATCGAGGCCCAGACCAAGATCATGAAGGCGCATCAGTTGGATCTCGAAGGGATCGACGCCTTCGCCGCTTCGGTTCAACTGAAGACCCTGCAGACGCAGCTCGAAACCTCCTACACGCTGACCTCGCGGCTTCAGCAGTTGAGTTTGATAAATTTCCTCTGATGCGGTGAGGACCAGGACAAACATGAAGGATGTCTGAATGTATCAGTTTTCATACGCCGAGATCATGGAGGATGGCGTTGCCGACTCCAAGGATCGGGAACGGCAGGTGCTCGACCGCTCCATTGCGCTCCTGGCAGCCGCAAAGCAGCAGAAGGGCTATTCCCGCGAGGCCATCGAGGCAATCTACTATACGCGACGGGTCTGGATCCGGTTCATCGAGGACCTGCGCGCATCGGACAACCAGCTGAACGACGAATTGCGCGCCAACCTTATCTCCATAGCCATCTGGATTCTGGGCGAGACGGAAAAGATTCGCAAACGCGAATCCTCGAACTTCCAGGGCATTATCGACATCACAACCATCATCAGGGATGGACTAAAATGAAAAGCACACTGCGTATCTCGCTGAAGTCGGGCGAACGGATCTTTGTCAACGGGGCAGTGCTGCGTGTCGATCGCAAAGTGGCCGTGGAGTTCCTGAACGACGTCACCTTCCTGCTCGAAAACCATGTCCTGCAGCCCGAAGAAGCCACGACGCCGCTGAAGCAGCTCTACTTCATCGCCCAGATGATCCTGATCAACCCGGAAGGCGCCGAGCAATCGACCAACATGTTCCGCAAGTCGGTTGTCATGCTTCTCAATTGCTTCAAGAACGAAGAGGTCATCTCGGAACTGCGCCGCATCGACGGCATGGTGACCCAGGGCCGCGCCTTCGATGCCCTGAAGGCGATCCGCGGCCTCTATCCCATCGAGGACCGCATCCTGAACAGCCAGGAAATCACCCCGGCAACGATCGAGCAGATTCGCAAGGAGATCGCACCATGGCGGTAAGTGGCGTCAATTCGACGGGATACATTCCAACGACCAACGCTGCCCAGTCGGGCACGGACAAGGCTTCGGCCGATCTCAACTATGACAGCTTCCTGAAGCTGCTGGTCGCCCAGATGAAGAACCAGGATCCGACCGAGCCGATGGATTCGACCCAGCAGATCGCCCAGCTCGCGACCTTCTCGCAGGTCGAGCAGACGATCAAGACCAACACCAACCTGGAAAGCCTCCTGCAGCGCACGTCGCTCAGCGAAGCCAATGCCGTCATCGGCAAGACCGTAACGAGCGCCGATGGCAAGACGACTGGCGTGGTCAAGGAAGTGAAGCTATATTCGGATGGAATCATCGCGGTGCTTGATAGCGGCAAGGAGCTTGTCGTGGGACCGGGTGTCACCATAAAGTGATCGCTTATGAATGAGGCGGATGCCCTGGATATCGTGCAGGCGGCGATCTGGACGGTTGTCGTCGCGTCGGGGCCTGCCGTTATCGCCGCAATGGTCGTCGGCGTGCTCATTGCGCTGATCCAGGCGCTGACCCAGGTTCAGGAAATGACCCTGACCTTCGTGCCGAAGATCCTTGCCGTGCTGGTGACGATCGCCCTTTCGGCCTCCTTCGTCGGCGCGCAGATTTCGATTTTTACCGACATCGTCTTTTCCCGCATCCAGAGCGGCTTCTGACGGCTGCGTGCGTCATGGAGACGCCGGCGGCTGTCCTATCAAAAAGCCCTGCCATCCTTTCTCCGCCAGGATGCCACCTTCGCGCAAGCTTGGTGCGCTAGGCCTGCCCCTAGTTTGGGCAGCAGGTATGAATGCTGCCCGCCTCTCATGAAGAGACGGACATTCCGATGGCACAGACCGCTGCACTGATCATTCCGAAGGCCTCGCCCAAGGGCCGCGATATTGGCTTCGCGCTCGGCGTCGTGATGATCCTGTCGATCCTCTTTCTGCCGATTCCCCCCTTTCTGATCGACATCGGCCTTGCCTTTTCCATCGCATTCTCCGTGCTGATCCTGATGGTGGCCCTGTGGATCCAGCGGCCGCTCGATTTCTCGTCCTTCCCCGTCATTCTTCTGATCTCGACGATGACGCGCCTGGCGCTCAATATCGCGACGACGCGCGTCATCCTTTCGCACGGCCACCAGGGCCATGATGCGGCGGGCGGGGTGATCGCCGGATTTGCCGAACTGGTCATGGGCGGCGATTTCGTCATCGGCCTGATCGTCTTTCTCATCCTGATCACTGTCAATTTCATCGTCATCACCAAAGGCGCGACGCGTATCGCCGAGGTCGGCGCCCGCTTCACCCTGGACGCGATCCCCGGCAAGCAGATGTCGATCGACGCCGACCTTTCGGCCGGCATGATCGACGAGAAGGAAGCGCAGCACCGGCGGCGCGAGCTCGAGGAGGAAAGCTCCTTCTTCGGCTCGATGGACGGTGCCTCGAAATTCGTGCGCGGCGATGCCATTGCCGGCCTGCTGATCACCGCGATCAACATCTTCGGCGGCATCATCATCGGCTATGTCCGTCATGGCATGTCGATCGGCGAGGCAGCGGATGTCTTCGTCAAGCTGTCGGTCGGCGACGGGCTCGTGTCGCAGATCCCGGCCCTGATCGTTTCGCTCGGTGCCGGCCTGCTGGTGTCGCGCGGCGGCACTTCCGGCTCGACGGACCAGGCGGTCGTCAGCCAGTTGGGCGCCTATCCGCGCGCGCTTCTGGTGGCTGCCGGCCTGATTCTCATGCTGGCGCTGATGCCGGGCCTGCCATTCTTCCCCTTCGCCGTTCTCGGCGGCGGCATGGCCTTTCTCGGCTGGGTGATCCCGCGCAAGCTCGAAGCGGCCAACAAGCTGAAGCGCGAGCAGGACCAGCATGTGGCGCAACAGAAGACCGACAGCGAGAAGGATTCGGTCAAGTCCGTTTTGAAGACGGCCGAAATCGAGCTGCTGCTCGGCAAGCAGGTCTCCACCCGCCTTCTCGGCGCCCATCAGGAACTGGCCTTCCGCGTCGGCAAGATGCGTCGCAAGTTTGCCGGCCAGTACGGCCTGATCGTGCCAGAGATCAAGGTGACGGACGATATCGGCATTCCCGACAAGGCCTATCATATCCGCGTCCACGGCACGACGATCGCCTCCAACACGGTGCGGGTCGGCGAGGTCATCGTGGTCACCGGCGGCGGCCGCAAGCCGAGCGTTCCGGGCGACGATATCCGCGAACCCGCCTTCGGCATGCCGGCCGTCTCGATCCTCGAAACCTTCACCGAAGACCTGAAGCGCGAAGGCTTCCATCCGATCGACAATGTCTCGGTGGTGCTGACGCATCTTTCCGAGGTGATCCGCAACAACCTGCCGCAGCTTCTGTCCTACAAGGATGTGAAGATCCTGATCGAGCGTCTCGATCCCGAATACCGCAAGCTGGCGGACGAAATCTGCACCTCGCATATGTCCTATTCGGGCCTGCAGGCCGTGCTGAAGCTGCTCCTTGCCGAGCGCGTCTCGATCCGCAACCTGCACCTGATCCTCGAAGCCGTCGCGGAACTCGCGCCGCATGTCCGCAAGACCGAGCAGATCGTCGAGCATGTGCGCGTACGCATGTCGCAGCAGCTCTGCGGCGATCTTGCCGACAACGGCACGCTGCGGGTGCTTCGCCTGGGCAACAAGTGGGACATGGTTTTCCACCAGGCGCTGAAGCGCGACGCCAAGGGCGAAGTCGTCGAGTTCGACATCGATCCCCGTCATCTGGAGGAATTCAGCGAGCAGGCGACCAAGGTTATCCGTGAACATCTCGACCGCGGCATGCCGTTCGTGCTGGTAAGTTCGCCCGAATCCCGCTCTTATGTGCGCATGATCATCGAGCGCCTGTTTGCCACATTGCCGGTTCTCAGCCATGTCGAGCTTGCCAAGGGCCTCGAGATAAAGATCATCGGCGCCATTTCATGATCACCGATCCGGAAGGCACTGTGCTGGCATTGTTTGCCGCATTCTGCCGGATCGGTGCCTGCATCATGGTCATGCCGGGATTTTCGACGGCGCGCGTGTCCGTGCAGATTCGTCTCTTCGTCGCCGTGGCGGTCTCCATGGCCATCCTGCCGATCATGTGGAACGAGATCTATCCGCAGATATCCGGCAAGGGCCACACCTATATCTATATCGTCGCCACCGAAACGGTCATCGGCGGGGTAATCGGGCTGATCGCGCGCTATTATGTGCTCGGCCTGCAGTTCGCCGGAACGATCATCACCATGATGATGGGCTTCAACGCGCCGCCAACCGCCGACGTGCTGGAAGACACGGCCGAGAACCAGCTGACCAACCTGATCAGCTTTGCCGGGCTGATGGTCCTTTTCATGCTCGACTTCCACCATGTGATCCTGTCGAGCCTCGTCGATTCCTACAAGGTTATGCCGCTCGGCGTCGGCTTCGATCCGCAGGGCGTGCTGATCACCCTGACGAATTCGCTGGAAACGACCTT
>NZ_DATJDJ010000032.1:0-12976 GCF_035497515.1 Pararhizobium sp.
ATTTCCGCGAACCGCTTTTCCCGGGTATCGCCGAGATGATTGCCACCCTGTCGGCACGCGACCAACTGCTTCTGGGTGCCGTAACGGGAAAGTCGCGGCGCGGGCTTGATCAGATCTGTGCAAGCCACGGTTATGAAAAGACATTCTTTGTTTCACGCACCGCCGATGACTGCCCATCGAAGCCGCATCCGGCGATGGTAACGGAATGCTGCTCGGAAGCGGGCATCGACGCAAAGGACACGGTCGTCATCGGCGACGCTGTTTATGACATGCAGATGGCCAAGAGCGCCGGAGCATCGGCGATCGGCGTCGCCTGGGGCTATGCTTCGGTGTCCGCCCTCATCGAGGCCGGTGCCGACCATATTGCCCACACGCCACAGGATATTCTGGACTGGATGGAGACGCATCATGGCTGATATTCGCGACGACCTGTCGAGCCTCAGCGACCCGGATCCGGTGCGCCGGGCGCAGATCCAGATGCTGAAGCCGCTGCCGAAGCGTTTTTACAAGACCGTCAGCGTCGGCCCCGCCGAAAGCGGCAACGGCCACACCATCCTGCTCGACGGACGCGCGGTGCGCACGCCTGCGAAACAGCCACTGACGGTGCCGACGGCGGCCGTCGCAGCCCTGCTCGCGGCCGAATGGGATGCGCAGAGGCAAGAGATCGATCCAGCGACCATGCCGGTCACCCGGCTGGCCAACACCGCGATCGACGGCATTTCCAAGGATATCCGCGCGGTTTTCGACGACATCCTCAACTTCGCCGGAACCGATCTGCTGTGCTACCGCGCCAGCGAGCCGGAAGGCCTTGTCGCGCGGCAGGCGGAACGCTGG
Organism: Pararhizobium sp.; assembly: GCF_035497515.1. Taxonomy (GTDB): domain Bacteria; phylum Pseudomonadota; class Alphaproteobacteria; order Rhizobiales; family Rhizobiaceae; genus Pararhizobium. Next base: position 835 of record NZ_DATJDJ010000032.1, read on the forward strand.
GATCCGGTGATCACCTGGGCGGCCGATACGCTCGGTGCCCGTTTCATCCTCGCCGAAGGGATCGTCCACCAGGCGCAACCGCGCGCCGCGATCAACGGCATTGCCGAGGCCCTGCGCGCCTTTGCCACGCCGCTCGGTCTTGCCTGCCTGCACACGATCACCACGCTGACCGGATCCGCCCTGCTTGCCATCGCATTCGCCGAACAGCGGCTGTCGGCCGAGGAAGCCTGGGCGCTGGCGCATGTCGACGAGGACTGGCAGATCGAGCATTGGGGCACGGACGACGAAGCTTTCCAGCGCCGCGAAAACCGCTGGCGGGAAATGCAGGCTGCGACCGCGACGCTCGACGCCCTGCGCTGATTTCCGGACATTACCGAATGCACGAAAGACCGCACCGTCGCCGGCGCGGTCTTTCCATTTGCGAAAATGAAAAATCAGGCCGTCAGCTTCAAACCGGCAATGCCGGCGATGATCAGGGCGATACAACCAAGGCGCACGGCTGTGGCCGGCTCATGGAAGAGGATGATGCCGAGGATCACGGTGCCGACGGTGCCGATGCCGGTCCAGACCGCATAGGCTGTGCCGAGCGGCAGGGTGCGCACGGCGATTCCAAGCAGAACAACGCTTGCAACCATCGACAGGCCAGTCAAGACGGTGGGAATCAGCTTGGTGAAGCCCTCGGTATATTTCAGGCCGATCGCCCAACCGATTTCGAGAATTCCTGCGAGAAACAGAATGATCCAGGCCATTTTACAACTCCATTTTAAGGAGCGAGGCCGTCCTCGCGGATGTTCGGGTCGATCATGTCCGATCCCATGCAGCCGTCTGCACGGCCCCTCTATGCCATTGCCGTCCGCCCGTGACAAGTGCTCGCCGCGCATGACTGCCATGCCTCCCCTCGCCGCGCAGGCGCGCTCGAAACAAAATGGCGGGATCCAGCACGCGCGTCCGGTTTGGGCTTGTGCACAGGATTTCGAACAGGGAAGATGAGACTGACAAAGGGAGAATTCCGCAATGTTCGATCACGTCTCGATTGGCGTCAAAGACCTCGACAGATCACTTCGCTTTTACGACGCGGCGCTTGCACCGCTCGGCTATGAGCGGCTTTCGAAGACCGAGAAAGTGATCGGCTACGGATCCGACCGGATCAGCCTGTGGGTCACGCAAGTGGAAACGCCGGTACCGGCGGACAAGGGGTCCGGCCTGCATTTCTGTTTCATTGCACCCGATTCGAAAGCAGTCGATGCGTTCCATGCGGCCGGGCTCGCCAATGGCGGCGAGGATAATGGCTTGCCGGGACTGCGGCCGGAATACAGCCAGTTCTACTATGCCGGCTTCATCATCGATCCGGATGGCTATCGTCTCGAAGCATTTTTCAAGATCGACGAATAGGCCGTGACCAGGCGCGGTCGAGCCTACGGCTTCTGACCGCGCTCCCGCTTCAGGCGCTGCCAGAACTCTAACCGTTTCAGCGTCTCCCGCTCGAAGCCGCGCTCCTGCGGCTTGTAGAACCGCGTGTCCTTGGCGCGCAGCTCTTCCGGAAAGAATTCCTGGCCCGAGAAGGCGTCGGGATAGTCGTGGTCGTATCTGTAGCCCTCGTGATAGCCGAGATCCTTCATCAGCTTGGTCGGTGCATTGAGGATGTTTTTCGGCGGCGGGATCGAGCCGGTCTGCCGGGCCATTTCCAATGCCGCATCGAACGAACGGTAGCTGGCGTTGGATTTCGGCGCGGTGGCGACATAGACGATCGCCTGAGCGATGAACAGACGCCCCTCCGGCCAGCCGATGCGCTCGAAGGCCGTCCAGGCGGCGATGACCTGCGGCATGGCATTGGGATCGGCCATGCCGACATCCTCGCTGGCAGCGCAGGCCAGGCGCCGGAACAGCGTCGTCGGATCCTCGCCGGCGTCCACCATGCGCGCCCCCCAATAAAGTGCCGCATCGACGTCGCTGCCGCGCAGGCTCTTGTGGAAGCAGCTCAGGAGATTGTAATGGCCATCCTGCGCCTTGTCGTAGACCGGCATGCGCTTCTGCAGCGCCTTCGACAGGCGCCCGATGTCGAGATCCTCGGCCTCGTTCAGCGCCAGTACGTCATCGGCCAACCCGACCAGATAGCGCCCGTCGCCATCGGCCATGTTGATCAGCGCCGCGCGGGCATCATCCGTCAGCGGCAGGCGGCGCCCGATGAAATTCTCGACGCGCGCGAGAAGCTGCTCCGAAGATTCGGCATCGAAGGGATTGAGCGTAAAAACCTTCAGCCGCGACAGCAAGGCGGCGACCAGGCTGAAGCTCGGATTTTCCGTCGTTGCCCCGATCAGGATGACCGTGCCGTTTTCCACATGCGGCAGCAGCGCGTCCTGCGTGCTGCGGTTGAAACGATGCAACTCATCAATGAACAGGATGGTCTGCCGCCCGATGGTGCGGTTGCTTTTCGCCGTGTCGAAGACCTTGCGCAGGTCGGCAATGCCGGACATGACGGCCGAGAGCTGGACGAACTCCATCTTCGCCGACTGCGCCACCAGCCGGGCGATCGTGGTCTTGCCGACGCCGGGCGGGCCCCAGAGGATGAACGAGCCGACGCTGCCGCTTGCCACCATGCGCGCGATCGGGCCGTTTTCGCCCAGGAGATGCTGCTGGCCGATGACCTCGTCCAGAGCTTCAGGGCGAAGTGTATCGGCCAGCGGCCTGTGCGTCGTCTCATCGAACAGGGTTACCATCCGGCTCTCCCCACTCTGGAGGCCAAGGCAAGGCGTTCGCTGAGCGACGTGTGCTTTCGATGTTCGGTTCGAGTCCGCAAATTGCTCATCGGAAGAACTGGCGGATGCGCTGGCCATTCCGCTCGATCTCGACCCGCCAGAGAGACGGATCATCCTTGGCGATCGCCTCCAGCGTCGCCGATTTATCGACCGGCGCGCCATTGACGGCGATGATGATATCTTTCGGCTGGAAGCCAACGCGAGCGGCCGGCGATCCACGGTTGATCTTGGTGATGACCACCCCCTGAGACGAGGTCGGCATGTGCAGTTCGTCGGCGAGACGCGGCGACAGGTTTCCAACGATGGCGCCGGCGAAGGGATTGCGTCCCTCGATCAGCCGCTCATCGCGCGGCGCGGTTTCCGGCGCCTGCGCAAGCGTCAGTTCCAGGTCGCGGGTCTTGCCGTTCTCGCTGACGGTCACCTTGGCCTGATGGCCGATGCCGACCGTGGTCAGGCGATAGCCCAGCGCATCCGGATGCTCGACGGGGATGCCGTTGACGGCGGTGATCACCTGCCCCGGCTTCATGCCGGCCTTTTCCGCCGGGCCGTCCTCGACGACCGAGCTCACCAACGCGCCCCGCGCCCGGTCGAGCCCGAGTGCATCGGCGACCTCGGAGGTCACCGGTTCGAAGCTGGCGCCGATGAAGGGACGCGTGAAGCTGCCATTGCCACCTTCGGCGGCCGCGACGAAAACCTTGACGAGGTTGGCCGGAATGGCAAAGCCCACCCCGTTCGAGCCACCGCCGCGTGAAAAGATCGCCGTGTTGATACCGATCAACTGGCCGTTCATATTGATCAGCCCGCCGCCGGAATTGCCGGGGTTGATCGCCGCGTCCGTCTGGATGAAAAACCCGAAGTCGCCGGTGATCACCTGATTGCGCGCCAAGGCAGAGACGATGCCGCTGGTCACGGTCTGGCCGACACCAAAGGGATTGCCGATCGCCAGCACGAGATCGCCGACCTCGACTGCGTCGGAATCGCCGAGCGGAACGATGTCGAAGGGGCCTTCGGCCTTGATCTTGAGCACCGCCAGATCAAGCCGGTCGTCCTTGAGGATGACCGTGCTTTCGAACTCGCGGCCATCGGCGAGCGCTACCTTGATGTCATCGGCATCGGCGATCACGTGATTGTTGGTGACGACGATGCCGTTCTTGCCGACGATCACGCCGGAACCGAGCGACGACTGCTTCTGCGACCGGTTCGGCATCTGCTGGCCGAAGAACTGCTCGAAGAACGGATCATCGGCAAACGGCGAGCGCCGCTCGATGGTCTTCTCGGCATAGACATTCACCACGGCGTTGGCCGTCTGCTTGACCAGCGGTGCGAAGGACAGCTGCATCTCGGTGCGGCTCTGGGGCAGTATCTTCTGCGGCTGCTCCTGCGCCTGCGCAACGGTCGCGCCGGTGTGGAGACTGTCGACGTCTTCGGACTGTGGCGTGCGGGCAAATCCGAAATGTACCACGCCGGCAAAAAGCGCCAGCCCGGCCATGGTGGACAGGACGAGATTACGGGGCGAACGGATCATGCGGGATATCCTGCCGAAAGGGATCATGGAGAGACACAGATAGGATGTCAGGGATAGAAAGCAAAGACGGCGGAAACGTGAAAATGCACCGGCAGGTGTCCAAACGCAAAACAGCCGGGCTTTCGGCCCGGCTGTCTTGAAAAATTCCGATGAACAGAAATCTTATGCGGCGTCCGCAGCTTCGGCTTCGGCGGCAACGCGAGCGATGTCCTTGGCGCCCTTGGCCGAAGGATCGCGATCGACGAACTCGATGACGGCCAGAGCCGCATTGTCGCCGTGACGATAGCCGGCCTTCATGATGCGCAGGTAGCCGCCGTTGCGGGTGGCGTAACGCGAGGCGATGGCATCGAACAGCTTGCCGACGACGGCAACGTCGCGGATCTGCGAGATGGCCTGACGACGGGCATGCAGGTCGCCGCGCTTGCCGAGCGTGACGAGCTTCTCGACGATCGGACGGATTTCCTTTGCCTTCGGCAGGGTGGTGATGATCTGCTCATGCTCGATGAGCGAAGCAGCCATATTGGCAAACATTGCCTTGCGATGGCTTGCAGTTCTATTCAGCTTGCGGCCGGCTACACCATGGCGCATTGCTATTCTCCTTTAAATGCAGGTGCCCTTTTCGTTGTATGGGCCTGCCGTTTCCTGGCACATACAGACTTCCTTGCGGAGCCTGCTGTTTGACGGGGAAAGGCAGTCAAAGCCTGCCTTTTTTATTGTTAATATTGGTCTTCGTAACGCTTGGCGAGATCTTCGATGTTCTCGGGCGGCCATGCGGGCACTTCCATGCCGAGATGCAGGCCCATGGAAGCGAGAACTTCCTTGATTTCGTTCAGCGACTTGCGACCAAAGTTCGGAGTGCGAAGCATTTCGGCTTCGGTCTTCTGAATGAGATCGCCGATGTAAACGATGTTGTCGTTCTTCAGGCAGTTGGCCGAACGGACGGAAAGTTCCAGTTCGTCGACCTTCTTGAGCAGTGCCGGGTTGAACGCCAGTTCGGTAACGGCTTCTTCTTCGGCTTCCTTCTGCGGTTCGTCGAAGTTGACGAAAACGCCGAGCTGGTCCTGAAGGATGCGGGCCGCGAAAGCGACTGCATCTTCACCCGTCACCGAGCCATCGGTTTCGATCTGCATCGACAGCTTGTCGTAGTCGAGAACCTGACCTTCACGGGTGTTTTCCACCTTGTAGGACACTTTCTTGACCGGCGAATACAGGCTGTCGACCGGAATGAGGCCGATCGGTGCATCTTCCGAACGGTTGCGGTCTGCAGGAACGTAGCCCTTGCCGTTGTTGACGGTGAATTCCATGCGGATCTCGGCGCCCTCGTCGAGGGTGCAGATCACATGGTTCGGGTTGAGGATTTCGATATCGCCAACCGTCTGAATGTCACCGGCGGTTACAACGCCCGGACCCTGCTTACGCACAACCATGCGCTTTGCGTCGTCGCCATCCATCTTGATGGCGATTTCCTTGATGTTCAGCACGATGTCCGTCACGTCTTCCCGGACACCCGGGATCGACGAGAACTCGTGCAGGACGCCGTCGATCTGCACTGCGGTCACAGCAGCACCGCGAAGCGACGACAGAAGAACGCGGCGAAGCGCGTTGCCGAGGGTCAGGCCAAAGCCCCGCTCCAGCGGCTCGGCAACAAGGCTAACCTTGGTGCGACCGAAAGAGGAGAACTCGACCTTGTTCGGCTTGATCAGTTCCTGCCAGTTTTTCTGAATCATATGTTTTGCCTTCCGTTCGTTGCCACCATCCAATCGTGACAACCGAGCCTTGAAGCGCCGGGAGAGATCACTCTCTCACCGACAGGATGAATGCGTAAAATTAAACGCGGCGCTTCTTGCGCGGGCGGCAGCCGTTGTGCGGGATCGGGGTCACGTCACGGATCGAGGTGATCATGAAACCGGCAGCCTGGAGCGCGCGCAGAGCCGATTCACGACCGGAACCCGGACCGCAAACTTCGACTTCCAGCGTCTTCATACCGTGTTCCTGGGCCTTCTTGGCCGCATCTTCGGCTGCCATCTGGGCTGCGAACGGGGTCGACTTGCGCGAGCCCTTGAAGCCCTTCGAACCAGCCGAGGACCAGGCAATGGCGTTGCCCTGTGCGTCGGTGATGGTGATCATCGTGTTGTTGAACGACGAATTGACGTGCGCGACGCCCGTGGAAATGTTCTTCCGTTCGCGACGGCGAACGCGTGTGGCTTCCTTGGCCATAGTATACCTTTCGTTGATCTCTGCACCGCCGTAGTGCCAGCGGCTCCACCGGGCGGAAGCTTAAGACCCCTGCCCTGAATTTTCAGTCATGCGCGGACGGATGATCCAGACCGCGCGGCGATATCGTCACTGCCGTAGCTCCAGCAGCTCCACCGGAAGGACGCGGAGAGCGCCCTTCCGAAACCACAAAAGAGGCCGGCGTGGAACGCCAGCCCCTGCATTTCCCAATTCGGGGAAATTACTTCTTCTTGCCTGCAATCGCCTTTGCCGGGCCCTTGCGGGTGCGGGCATTGGTGTGCGTGCGCTGGCCGCGAACCGGCAACGAGCGGCGATGACGCAGGCCGCGATAGCAACCCAGGTCCATCAGGCGCTTGATGTTCATCGACGTCTCGCGACGCAGGTCGCCCTCGACCTGGTAGTCGCGGTCGATGGTTTCGCGGATTGCCAGAACTTCAGCATCCGTCAGTTGATGCACACGACGTTCAGCCGGGATACCGACCTTCTCGACGATTTCCTGTGCGAACTTCGCTCCGATCCCGTGAATATAACGAAGCGCGATGACGACGCGCTTGCTTGTCGGGATGTTGACGCCAGCGATACGTGCCACGCGTATTCTCCTTGCTTCCCGTTGCCATCCGGCAAGAGGTTTTTCGTTTATACGCCCCCCGCAGAGGAGCGACTGTTAAAGCTCTGTTCGGAACACGTCAAAAGAATCGCGCCCGGACTTCGTCTCGAAATCCGCGCCGATCCCTTGCATGTTGCGAGTTAGCGCGGTCTTTGGAGGAATCGACCGCAAAAGTCAACTCCCCGGCAGTCTTTTTCAGGCGTCGGCGGAAACCGACGACAGGATTCTGTTGATTTCGGAGGTGACGGTCTCGACCGTCGCCATTCCATCAATCGTCTTCAACTCGCCGGTCGCAGAATAGTGCTGCGACAGCGGCGCGGTCTTTTCGCGATATTCGACAAGACGCTTCTTGAACGCCTCCGGATTATCGTCGGAACGAACCTTGCCGCCAGAGGCTACGGTTTCTGCTACGCGATTCTCGATCCGGCGTACAAGCGCATCTTCATCGACCTTCAATTCAATAACGGAATCGAGCCGCAGCCCCTTGCCTTCCAGCATCTTGCCGAGCGCGATCGCCTGTGGAACGGTTCGGGGGTATCCATCCAAGATGAAACCCCTGATGCAATCGGCCGAGTCGATCCGGTCCGAAACGATCTCATTGACGATCTCGTCCGATACCAGTTGGCCGGCATCCATGACGGCCTTCGCACGCTTGCCCACATCCGTCTCGGCCTGAACGGCCGCCCGGAGCATGTCGCCGGTGGACAGTTGCGGAATACCGTATTTTTCCGTCAGCAGCTTGGCCTGTGTTCCCTTGCCAGCTCCCGGCGGTCCCAAAAGTATCAGTCTCATCGGCCCCTCTTTCCTCCACGCAGCTTTGATTTCTTGATCAGCCCCTCATACTGCTGGGCAATCAGGTGACCCTGTATCTGTGCTACAGTATCAAGGGTGACGCTGACAACAATCAAAAGCGACGTACCACCAAGGTAGAACGGCACGCCGGTCTGCGCGATCATGACTTCAGGCAGAATGCAGACGAACATAAGGTAGATGGCGCCGAGCACAGTGATGCGCGTCAGCACGTAGTCGATATACTCGGCGGTACGCTCGCCCGGGCGAATGCCGAGGATGAAGCCGCCATGCTTCTTCAGGTTATCGGCTGTATCTTTCGGATTGAAGACGATAGCCGTGTAGAAGAAGGCAAAGAAGGCGATCATGGCGCCGTAGAGCACCATATAGAGCGGCTGGCCATGGCCGAGCGCCGCAACGATCGTGGTCGCCCAGGACGGAATGGCCGAACTGGTGGCGAAGCCGGCCAGCGTTGCCGGCAAGAGCAGCAGCGACGAGGCGAAGATTGCCGGAATGACACCGGAGGTATTCAACTTCAGCGGCAGGTGCGAGGTATCGCCCTGGAACATCTTGTTGCCCACCTGGCGCTTCGGGTACTGGATTAGAAGCCTTCTCTGGGCGCGCTCGACGAACACGATCAGCGCGATGACGGCGACGATCATGATGATGATCATCAGGATCAGTGGCGTCGACAGGGCGCCGGTGCGGCCGAGTTCGAGCGTGCTTGCCATGGCGGTCGGCAGATGCGCGACGATGCCGGCGAAGATGATGAGTGAAATACCGTTGCCGATACCGCGCGAGGTGATCTGCTCGCCGAGCCACATCAGGAACATCGTGCCGCCGAGCAGCGAAATCACGGTCGAGATCCGGAAGAACCAGCCGGCGTCGATGACGAGGCCATTGCCGCTTTCGAGGCCGACAGCGATACCATAGGCCTGCAGCGTGCCGAGCAGCACGGTACCGTAGCGGGTGTACTGGTTGATGACCTTGCGGCCCTGCTCGCCTTCCTTCTTCAACTGCTCGAGCGACGGAACCACGGAGGTCATCAGCTGAACGATGATGGAGGCGGAAATATACGGCATGATACCGAGGGCGAAGATCGCCATGCGCTGGACAGCGCCGCCCGAGAACATATTGAAAAGACCGAGAATGCCGCCGCTCTGGCCGGCAAAGGCCTGGGCAAAGGCTTCAGGGTTGAGGCCCGGCAACGGGATATAGGTGCCAAGGCGATAAACGAGAAGCGCACCGAGGGTGAACCAGAGGCGTCGTTTCAGATCTTCCGCTTTGGCGAAAGTCGCAAAATTCAAGTTGGAGGCGAGCTGTTCCGCTGCAGAAGCCATGCAATTCTCCGCGTAGCCAGTTCGGAACCCGCGGGGAAAACCCGGTCAGCTCCGGAAATAGCTATCTTCTTTTTATGAAAACCGGTTCGGAAAAGACTGCATCCGCAATCACGCGCCTCACCGTGGTTCCCGTTCAATGTTTTGCGCCGGGACAAACCGTCGCCTATTCCGTCACGTCATATGGGCGCAAAACCGCCCGGTGTGAAGCACCCCGGGCGGTTCGTGAGCAACAATTTATTCAGCAGCGCCCGAAAGCAGCTTGATGGAACCGCCAGCCTTTTCGATCTTTTCGATCGCGGGCTTGGAGGCGCCGGCAACTTCGATCGTTACCTTGGCCTTCAGTTCTCCGTCAGCCAGGACGCGAACACCGTCCTTGGCGCGGCGGATAACGCCGGCAGCCGTCAGGGACGCAGCATCGATGGTATTGGAAGCATCAAGCTTCTTCGCGTCGATGGCGATCTGGATACGGCCGAGCGACACGACAACAAAATCCGAACGGAAGATGTTGTTGAAGCCGCGCTTCGGCAGACGACGGTAGATGGGCATCTGGCCGCCTTCGAAGCCGTTGATGGCGACGCCGGAGCGTGCCTTCTGACCCTTGACGCCGCGACCACCGGTCTTGCCGGAGCCGGAGCCGATACCGCGACCAAGACGCTTACGGTTCTTGGTAGAACCTTCGTTGTCCTTGATTTCATTCAGTTTCATGACTGTTTCCCCCTCACTTCTCGTCGACGACGCGGACGAGGTGCTGGACGGCCCGGATCATGCCACGGACGGAAGGCGTATCTTCCAGCGTGCGAACCCGGTGCATCTTGTTCAGCCCAAGGCCGATCAGCGTCTGACGCTGAACGTTCGGGCGACGAATGGGGCTACCGATCTGTTCGACGGTAACCGTTGCCTTTTCAGACACTGTGGTAGCTTTCTTGGCCATTGTTCAGGCTCCCTTATTCTTCGGAAGCAACGCCGGCGGATACGCGGCGGCCCTGCAGAGTGGCATATTTCATGCCGCGCTGAGCTGCGATATCCTTCGGGTGCATCTGGCTTTTCAGGGCATCGAACGTGGCGCGGATCATGTTGTACGGGTTCGACGAACCGGTCGACTTCGCAACAACGTCATGCATGCCCAGCGTTTCGAAAACAGCGCGCATCGGACCACCGGCGATGATGCCGGTACCGGCCTTGGCGGCACGCAGCAGAACCTTGCCTGCGCCGTGACGGCCATGGACGTCGTGGTGAAGCGTGCGGCCCGAGCGCAGCGGAACGAAGATCAGTTCGCGCTTGGCAGCTTCCGTCGCCTTGCGGATGGCTTCCGGCACTTCGCGTGCCTTGCCATGACCGAAGCCGACGCGGCCCTTCTGGTCGCCGACGACGACGAGAGCAGCAAAGCCGAAACGACGGCCGCCCTTGACGACTTTTGCGACGCGGTTGATTGCGACGAGCTTATCGACGAATTCGCTGTCGCGCTCCTCGCGGTTCTGGCGATCGTCGCGAGAACCTCTTTTTTCTTGTGCCATTGTCCTTTTCCTTTTTCTTTTCCGGGTGCAATCGGCAGATTGACAAAAAGTCGCCCCGCTCCTTCGAGGGAGCAGTGGCGACGCGCTTTTCAAAAGCGTTTCGATGATCCGCCCAGGCAAGCCCGGACGGATATCATCTGGCAGAACCAAAGCGACCTCTTTGCGTTCGTTGGAACGCGAGGCACTTTAGAAGTTCAGGCCACCCTCGCGGGCTGCCTCGGCGAGCGCCTTGACGCGGCCGTGATAAATGAAGGCGCCACGGTCAAAGACAACGTCCTTGACACCGGCCTTCGAGGCGCGCTCTGCGAGGAGCTTGCCAACGGCAGCAGCAGCTGCCGTGTCAGCGCCCGTCTTGAGCGACGAACGCAGATCCGTGTCGAGTGTCGAGGCAGACGCAACGGTCTTGCCAGCAACATCATCGATAACCTGTGCATAGATGTTCTTCGACGAGCGATGAACGGACAGGCGCAGGCGGCCATTGGCGACTGCCTTGACTTGACGGCGCACGCGGCTGGCGCGGCGCACAAGAGTCTCTTTCCTTGTAGCCATTTCGCGTGATCCTTACTTCTTCTTGCCTTCTTTGCGGACAATCCGCTCGCCGGCATACTTGACGCCCTTGCCCTTGTAGGGCTCGGGACCACGGTATTCGCGGATTTCCGCGGCAACCTGGCCGACCTGCTGCTTATTGATGCCGGTGACGACGATTTCCGTCGGCTTCGGCACTGCAATCGAAATGCCTTCCGGAGTCTGATAGACCACGTCGTGGCTGAAGCCGAGCGCCAGTTGCAGGTTCTTGCCCTGAAGCGACGCGCGATAACCGACGCCGTTGATTTCGAGCTTGCGCTCGAAACCGTCCTTGACGCCCTTGAAGATGTTTTCGATCATCGTGCGGGACATGCCCCACTTCGAGCGAGCATCCTTGGACTGGTCAACCGGGGTCACCGACACCGCGTTGTTGTCTTCCAGCTTTACGACGACTTCGTCGTTAGCAACGAAGATGAGTTCGCCTTTCGGGCCCTTTGCAGTCACCGTCTGGCCACTTACCGTGGCCGTGACACCTGCAGGAACCGGAACGGGCTTTTTACCGATACGAGACATATTTGTAACCTGTCTGTCCGTTATGGAGATCACTGCAACCGTATTAGAATACGGAGCAGAGAACCTCGCCACCAACGTTCTGTTCGCGTGCCTGATGATCGGCCATCACACCCTTCGGAGTCGAAAGGATGGTGATACCGAGACCGTTCGCGACCTGCGGAATGGACTTGACCGAGACATAAACCCGGCGGCCCGGCTTGGATACGCGGCCGATCTCACGGATCACCGACGCACCTTCGTAGTATTTCAGTTCGATATTGATCTCGGCCTTGCCGTTA